>JBIKVP010000038.1:0-18875 GCA_044356745.1 Beijerinckiaceae bacterium
CAAAAGCTCCTGCCGTTGATCCGGTTCTAAAAGCGTACCCATACCAAATTGGAATCAAAACAACCTTAATAAAAAGATAACGCCAACTCTTCACTCACGAGGGGTATAGTGTATTTTTTCTTGTATCCATAAAATTAAACTCCAATTGATGGATTAAATATAAATTAGTTATTTAAATTAATTAATGATGTCAATATTTTTTAAATAATAAAATCTTATTAAAATAAGAATATTACACAATTTTTTGAGGTTAATATCTTTATATTTTTAAATAATGGAGTACAAAAAATTCAGCTTGTATATAATTAGAAGCTTAGAAAGAATCTGACTTTACTACATTAGACAAACATTTCCATTACGGTTCAAATGGTATTAGAAACAATTCTAGCAAACTAATTATCATTTATACACACTATATAAAAGCTTTGAGCCATGAAAAAAGCCTTCGTTATCGGACACCCAATCGCTCATTCGCGTTCACCGCTCATTCATAACTATTGGCTCAAAAAATATGGTCTTGAAGGCGAATATCACAAGATTGATGTCGCTCCAGATCAGCTCAAAACATTTGTTCAATCGATGCGCGAACAAGGCTTTGTTGGTGGTAATGTCACGATACCACATAAAGAAATGCTTATATCTTTATGTGATGAGCTGACACCACGTGCAAAGCGCCTCAAAGCGGTGAATACGCTTTGGTTTGAAAATGATAAATTATATGGCGATTCCACCGATGGTTATGGCTTTATTGCCCACCTTGATCATATGTCGCCTGATTGGCACCTGACAACCCGCCATGTGGTAGTGATGGGGGCAGGGGGAGCAGCGCGCGGTATTCTTGATGCACTTTTAGAAAAAAATATGACGCAAATCACACTGATTAATCGCGATTTAAGTCGTGCACAAATGCTACTGACAGATTTTAAAATGCATTCTCCTCATCCTGTAAAATGGAATATTGCAGGTTATGAGGCGCTGAATAAAACGCTTCAAAACGTCGATTTGCTCATTAATACGACATCTTTAGGCATGAAAGGCCAACCACATCTTACCATTGATCTTGAGCCATTGCCGCCTCACGCCATTGTCTATGATATTGTGTATATACCTCTTGAAACACCACTTCTTAAAGCGGCGCAATCTCGCGGTTTAAAAACGGTCGATGGGCTGGGAATGCTGCTCTATCAAGCAGTACCGGGATTTGAGCGCTGGTTCAAAAAACGCCCTGATGTCACGCCTGATCTCATTGCTTACCTTGAAGAAGACGTGAGGGCACATTCATGACTTTTGTGCTGGGTCTCACGGGATCAATCGGGATGGGAAAATCAACCGTCGCCCGTTTTTTTCGTGAAGCAGGGATACCTGTTCATGACTCTGATGCGAGCGTCCATGCGCTTTATCGAGGCGAAGCAGTTCCTTTAATTGAAGCTAAGTTTCAGAGTGTGAATGAAAACGGTGTTATCAATCGTGAAAAACTTGGACAGATCGTTTTAAATAATCCTGAAAAACTTCAAATACTTGAGAGCATTATTCATCCTCTTGTACGCCAAAACCAAGCAGACTTTATTGCAACATGTCGCGTGCAAGCTAAACGTTTTTGTGTACTTGAAATACCGCTTTTATTTGAAACAAACGCACAACAACGATGTGATGCGATTGTTGTTGTGAGTGCACCTGAAAAAAATCAACGTACCCGTGTATTAGCAAGACCTAATATGACGATAGAGCGCTTTAACACCATACTAAAAAAACAATGGCCAGATGCCCGAAAACGTCAGTTTTCGCATTTTATAGTTGAAACCTCTGGTTCTTTTGAAGCCACAAAAAAACAAACAAGAGCGATTTTAAGAGCTTTATCGCATCAAGGATAATGAAAAACACCTTTTTCAAGTATCACAATCTGCTGAAAAGATGCATCATCTAAAGGCTCCCGCGCATGGATAAGCAAGGTTTTATCTCGCATCTCATGTTGAAGTGCGTTCATCACAAGCTTTAAGTGATGCACACTGTCACCCCCTGCTTCGCTCCCTCCCCAATCTGGAATGACAATTAAAGACGGTTTGCGCAGCAGCGTACGGATAAGATCAATCACAAACAGATGATGCGGACTGGGAGCAACTCCAGATATTTTTATAGAAGCAGCCAACCCCATCGAGAGTACATCATCCATGAGCTGAGCGTCACGCAAAACGTCATAAACAATATGCATCACGCGGGATTCTGCACCCGCCACATCCTGAGCAACACGGCCAAAGAGGATGTTATCAAGAAAACTGGCTGCTTCACAGATTTGACCATCCTTAAAGAAGGCAATGCTTGCTTTAAGGCTCATCGGCAATAACTGCGCAAAGCGTTGACGTGCCTGCAAAACTCGCCTTTCAAGGTCAGGCGTCATTAATCCTAAGCGATGTCGCGATTCTTGGTAGCGCAAACTCAACGCAATCAGGCGATCTTTATCAACGCTATTTTGACTCCGTGAGCCGCCAAGAAGATGACGCGCCCGAATTTCGGCATATGTGCTACGCTCATCAGGTTTGATTAAAGCAAAACGACGAAAGAGAGTATGGTCAGCCGCAATGCCTTCAAACATCTCATGTGTGAGTTCAATAATCTCGCGCCCTAAACTTTCAAGCGGCCCTGTAAGATCTTCTGTTTCCAAAACGGCTCGCATAAACGGGTGTTCAGCAAGATAATGTTCTGAAAATGTATCGCCAATAGGCGCACCACATAAAATATTTTCGCCTATGGTATTATAGCGGTTAAGACGCTCAACCGAGAAAAGATCAATTGCATCGCGTAAATCACTTTCACACAGGCGCTGATGAACCGCCTCTCGCAATTTTAAAACATGCTCAAGCAGGTATGAGTGACGCTCTGGATCAAGTGGTGTTGCCAAAGCGCGTTGAAGTAAAATCGTCTCAAGACCCATTGCGCGCACAAGACGCATCACATGAGCTTTTCCCTCCGGTGATTGGGCATAACCATCCGCACCATAGCTCAGATTATCAATCCATGTGTCCCCTGTAATCAGCGGTTGAGGGCTGACCAAGCCGATATGATCAGCGCGTTGATTTTGAGGAATGTGCGCGAGCAGTTTGTCATAAAGAAAAATATGTCCTGCATGTTGCTTTCGTAAGCCTGCGCAGGCACTCAGTACCATGTCACCCTCAATAGCAAAGGGCGCAATCAAAAGCACATGATGGCCGTGAAGAATACGAAAATCAAGTGGCCCTAATCGCGTCTGGCTTGGCGCATCCCACAACGTTACACTTTGAAGTAATAGAGCGGCTCTAGAAGAATGATTGTGAGCAGTGGCAACATGATCCTCAAATTGTGCTTTTGATGCACATTTTTCACGCAGACGATCACGCTGTGCCCTTTTAAGATATTGATCGAACGGTGTGAGTATTGCTACCATACGCTGTGCTTTTGCGCTGTCATGATAAAGATGCGCCAACCAGAACGTGACAACGCTTAAAATGACCCACAATATCGACATCTCAAAAAATATCTTATTGGCAAGTGTGTTTTGAAAAAGTGTAAACGCTAAAAGACTTAAAACCACCCAGATCATAAGCCATGCCACACCTGAGATAAAAGACCAAAGCACACCAATTTTCTCGCAGCTTTCAAGAGTTTTTGATAATGAAATAAGCGCATAACGCAACGATGCTTGTTCCTGCTCTATCGCGCCATGTGCTTGTATAGCAGGCCAGCGTTGCAAAAGTGATTGCGATACATTTTTAAGCTGTTCTTGAAGTTGCTCACGACGCATCTTCAAAGCATCTTCAAAATTAAGCTGATGTCGAAGAATAAATACCAGTGTTAAAACGCCAATCAAACTAACAGCGCTCAAACTCCAATGTGAACGGATTAAACCAACTAGACCAACAGCAAGCATGATGCAGGCTTCAAGGCGTTGAAGATGAAGCGACATCAGCGGTGAACGCAGCGCAATTAAGCTGTTGAGTGCATCATTCAAAGAGCGCCCTAATGTTTCATCCTGCACATAAAGCAGATGATCATGGAGCGTTAAAAACCCTTGGGCCATATTCTGTTGAATAAGACGTGTTGTGATAAATCGGATCACTGCTGACGCTAAAAGAGCGAGAATAACCGCACCAGTGATAGTTGTGAGAGATACGATAGCATAGCGATCACGTGTAACCCTCCACCCCTCAAATAAAGCAATAGGTTCTAAATGAAGCCAACTAGGGGGGATCCATATGAACGCTAAAAACGGGAGTGGGTCGCTTTTTAAAGGCATCCATAACACATTGATCCATTGATGCATAACCTCGACAACAAGCAGTCCGGCAATGATCAAAAGAATGGCGTAAAAACTGATACCCACGCGATGCCAGAATAACCGTGAATGATGATAATTAAAGAGTGTGCGATTCATGGAGGGAATCATTCATGTTAAAGATCATTTAAAATGTGACAAAATGCCACATTTTGCCTTCGCGCAAGGCAAAATTAACGCTCTTTTTATACACTGTCCGCTTTGATTGAACAGTTCTTAGATCATGTTGTGCGCGTAACTTTTTCGTGAGATTTAATCGTTATAATATCGCTTGCGGGCGGTACGGGTAAAAAAATGACATCTGTTTCAACACTCATCGGTGAACTTGAGCGTTCGATGGCAAAAGGCTCAAGCGATAAGCGTAATGATATGCTCCGTAAAATCACGGATCTTTTTTTGTTACAACCACAAGCGCTACAGGACGAGCACGTCAATGTGTTCGATGTTGTAATTGCACGGATGGCTGTTGCAATTGAAGAGGAAGCACGAGCAGAGTTAGCAGAACGCCTTGCCGATATTCCCAATGCCCCCCCCAATGTTGTCCGTCGCCTTGCTAACGATGAAATTACGATCGCCAAACCCATTTTAGAGCGTTCACCGCGCCTGACGGATACAGATCTGGTCTCAATCGCGATGGCTAAGGGGCAAGGGCATCTTCTCGCGATTAGTGGCCGCAACGAGTTATCTGAAAAAATAACAGATGTACTTGTCTCCCGTGGTGATAACTCTGTTAAAGCGAAAGTGGCAGGAAATAATGGCGCTAAACTCTCTGGCCGTACCTTTGAACGTTTAGCCGCGCAAGCACGCAATGATGAGTCATTGCGTGGTCTTTTAACGCAACGCGTCGATATTCCCCAGGAGCGCCTACAGTCCTTGATTACGATTGCCTCTGATGCAGCACGTAAAAACCTCTCGCGGGGCACTGAAGACATGTCAGATGCCGCTAAAGCTGCACTTCAGCAAGCGTTGGAGCGTAGTGCAAATAAGGTCAGTGATCGTCTAAAATCACAGCAAAGCACGCCGCAAATTGCAAAAAATCAGAATGTTCAGCAAACAGCTGATATGACGTTTGACTACCAGAAAGTTCTTCCTGTTATTCGTCAGAAACATGAGAATCAGGATTTAACCGAATTTGATCTTGCAGCGTATGCCGCGCATCATGCTAAAGCCGAGGCGATTGCAACGATCTCATTTTTAACAAGTATTAGCCTTGCATCAGCAGAGCGATTGTTTACTGGTCAAGATCAGGATTTGCTCTTGATTATTTGCAAATCACAAAACTGGTCATGGTCAACCGTTAAAGCTCTGATCAAAATGCGCGCGAACGATCAGTTATCACAAAAACAAATTGAAAAATCCCATGAGAGTTATGAACAGCTCACTCAATCTACAGCAGAGCGCGTTTTAAAATTTCTTCATGTTCGCGAAGCGTCTCAGTCACGTCAACAATTGAAAAGAACATAAGGTATCCTAAATCTATAAAATGTCTCTACATTTGACCTGACATGTCATCATTAAAAGTCCAGAACTTGTGAGCAATAAAGCTCCAAAATAGTACGACAGCTGTTGTAAGAATTTGCGCAAGAATATAGGGCCATTGTTGAAGTGTGTAGAGCACATGCATCATCAAATACGTTAAACCAAAGCCTATCAACGCGACAATCACAAAGCGCTGCATTGAGCGCCTGATAGGCGCATCGCTATCAAAAGTAATCTCACGATTGAGAATGTAAGAGATAATTCCGCCGCCAATATATCCCAGAAGAGCCCCATAAACAGGTGTGAGCCACCCTGCTTCGACACTGATAATCAAGAGCGCGTAATGGATTATTGCCGCAAGAAGTCCCACGCCAATAAAGCGTTTAAACTGTGTCCAAATACGCTTATACCAGCGCGCGTCTGGATCAGGGGGAGGGGAAGACACGTGATCAGGTGCAGGATGGTGTATCTCACTCATGGTCGCGCCGTACCTTGTCCAACCGCACGGGGGATAATACCCACGACACCATCAACCAATCCAGCGGTAGCAGCGGCAATATTTTCGGCGGTATTTCCAGCATTGGGCTTGGCCAGCTGATTCCCACGCTTGATGTGCGCGGCAAAGCGCTCGATCAAAACACTGTTCGTTCCAGGGTTGTGCCTCAGTGGATCACCACTGCTGTCATCATAGGGCGATATATCAACGGTTTTAAGACCGATATAGCGTTTTTTGGCTGTATCGATACATGATGTGAGATTACCGAGTCTTTCTTGTTCTCCCCGTAAAACACTTGAGGCTCTCAGTGCAATATCATTGGGATTGCAAACAAGGACAACTTCTTTTGCAAGCGGTTTGATGAGCGGCCATTGAGTCGCAAAGACATCAGCATCAATATCAGGAGAGACAAGCATCACCTCGCCCAACCGCGGCAAGCCATTTTCACCATGACGCAAACGCAATTCACGCAATGCTTCAACCGTAACCCAGTTTCCCATAGAGTGAGCGATGATATCAAGCTCTCCATTCGTCGTTTTCAGCAGATGCTCAATGATATGAGCAAGATGAGAGCGTGCGATTGTCGCACTGTCTTTATCATAGCCATAATCCAGCAGTTTGCCGCGTGAGGCAAAGCTGAATAAAACAGGCATACCACTTAAACCTGCATCATCATAAACTTGCGACACCCGATAAAGCGCATCACGATAAGTGTTGTTATAACCATGCACAAACAACACGACACGGCGATGTCCACGTTCCTTTTGAAGACGTGAGGCAAAGGTCGCCCGTGTGAAAAAATTGTCTGTTTTCATCAGCATAAAATGCTGATGAGGCTTAGAATGCGCCTCTTCGTCCGCAAGATTCACTTCGCCTTCAATGCGACCTGCGGGCAAATGCACCTCGTGACGCACCATGTGCGCCTGTATATCGCGCTCCCCTGTAAAGATATCGCTTGCAGAGTGTCCTAATGCACGCGTTGTCACCGCATAAACAGGCAGCAAACGTTCAGGTCGCTGCGCACCTTGATGATCTGCTGATGTTGTCTGGCATGCGCTTAAAGCACTACTGAGAGCAAACCCTGATAACAGACTCAAGAAAGCATTTTTATAACCCGATACACGCATAGGTGATCCCCCGATTTGGTGCTTTCTTTATCATTTTATCCGTCTTAAGTTGTAGATCATACTGGATCAAGAGGAGAATAAAAATGGGTTCACTTAAAGGGCGTAATGCAGTTGTAACAGGTTCAACAAGTGGCATTGGCCTTGCGATTGCAATGGAACTGGCTGCACAAGGCGCTAGCGTATTGATTGACGGCGTCGACAGCCCCGTTGCACTTGAAGCCACGGCCAACAATATTCACAAAGCGACAGGTTCTAAAGTCATCTGGTCAGTGGCGAATATGGCAAAGCCTGATGAAATCCGCGATATGATGGCGCAAGCTGAGCGTGAGCTTGGTTTTATTGATATTCTTGTCAATAACGCTGGCGTACAGCACGTCTCTCCGGTGGAAGAATTTTCAGATGAGAAATGGGATTTAATCCTCGCGGTAAATCTCTCATCAGCGTTTCACGCGATAAAAGCGGCGGCAGCGGGAATGAAAAAGCGTAAATGGGGCAGAATCATTAATACAGCTTCAGCGCATTCACTTGTCGCATCTCCTTACAAGTCGGCATACGTCTCCGCAAAACATGGATTGGCAGGACTAACCAAAACCATCGCCCTTGAATTGGCTGAATATGGCGTGACGGTCAATTGCATTAGCCCCGGCTATGTCTGGACTCCTCTTGTTGAAAAACAGATTCCCGATACCATGGCCGCACGCAACATGACAAAAGAGCAAGTCATCAACGAGGTTCTGCTTAAAGCGCAGCCCACCAAAGAATTTGTGACCATTGAGCAAGTTGCAGCCTTAGCCACATTTTTATGTTCCGATGCTGCGTCTCAAATCACAGGCGCAAACCTGTCAATGGATGGCGGTTGGACAGCGCAGTAAGAAAATTGGGAATTCTCATTTTTGTTACGAAAATAAAAAAGGCTTATCATGTCAGACACGCATAAAAACGCGCCTCAAAAAACGATTCTGCATACTTTCAAAGGTCTTGCGGGACCTAAAGCCGAAAAGCAAATCTCGCTTGCCCTTCAGGGAGGTGGAGCGCATGGCGCGTTCACATGGGGGGTACTTGATGCATTGCTCAAGGATGGCCGCTTAGCAATTGAAGGCATCTCAGGCACGAGCGCAGGCGCGATGAATGCTGTTGTGGCGGCTGAAGGATTTATGGATGGCGGCATTGAAGGTGCGCGCGAGCAGCTTCGTAAATTCTGGCAGGCTGTAAGTTACAACGGAACAATTTCAGAAACATATCGCGGTATTTTAGACGCTTTTTTATCAGGAACACGCTCACTTCAGCAAAATTCAGCGGTGTGGTGGTTTAATCTCTGGAGCCAGTTTCTAAGCCCGTATGATAGCAATCCTCTGGAGATCAATCGCTTAAAAGATGTAATTGAAGATCTCATCGATTTCAAAAAGGTACGCGCCTGTGGCCAGATCAAATTGCATATTGCTGCAACGAGTGTACGCACGGGGCGCATTAAAATTTTTAAAGGACACGAATTAACAGCGGATCATGTATTGGCTTCAGCCTGTTTGCCAACGCTTTTCCGCGCCGTAAAGATTGACGGGGAAGCGTATTGGGATGGCGGATATTCAGGTAATCCCCCGCTTTATCCCCTGTTTTATGGTTATCAAGCCGATGATGTCGTTCTTGTGCAAATTAATCCGATTGAACGCGATGAACTGCCCGTCACCGCACAGGCTATTGAAGAGCGCACCCGCGAAGTGATGTTTAATACATCATTGCTCGGCGAGTTACGTGCGATCCGTTTTGTTGGCAAGCTCGTTGATCAAGGTGTGCTCCCTTCCTCTGAATACAAACATGTGCGTATGCATCGTATTGATGGAGGGGATGATTTGAAAAATATCACGACTTCATCGCGCGTCATTGCAGATTGGGGTCTATTCCAGCAGCTACATGCCATTGGTTTTGCACAAGGACAAGCGTGGCTAGAGAAAAACTACGAATCGATTGGCGTGACAGCAACGCTCAATCTGGATGATTATTTGGATACGACTCTTCCATCCGACAAGAACGCGCCTTCCAGTTGCACGATTGCTGCGTAAGGAAGCATGATTGTCACCACCACGCCGCATCAAGAAAAGGGCGCTTCAATGTTAAATCATCGCGCATTAACAGTTTGTTTTGTGTTTTATCTCTTGAGTATGCTCACGCCCGCAACAGCACAAACATTCCCAACAGGAAAAACCTATATTATTCAACTAACTAGTTCACAAGGATCAAGCGGATTTGGGGAATATCTCGTTCCTCCGTTGCAGCGCGCATTAAATGCAAGTGGTCTCGTGTACAAAGGCGATGCAAGTGCACAATATGTTGCGACAATAGAGACGGGCGCTGATGTCGGTGCATGGTATGGTGTAGGCGACCAACGTCAATGGCTTTACACGCGCTTTGTCACGGTCGGACTCTCGCGCAGTGATATCGATGTCGATATTTAGGGGAAACTGACACCCGCATTTTCGGTCAAAGTGTCACTCACAACGCCCGATGAAGACCGCGTTGATGAGCTAAAATGTCTCATTGAGCGCGCTGTCCGCGAGGTTAAAGCGCAATATCGCCCACAAGGACAGGTGTCATTGAAAGACACATCATGTGCACGATAATTTCATATAAGGTGATGTCTAAACACTCGCACTTTTGATTTTTCTCGGCTAATAAGCATTTATTACATAAGCTATCGTGCTTGAGACAAACATCAGCGGGTGTTGAGTTATGCCAAAACGGACAGATATTTCCACCATCCTCATTATTGGGGCAGGTCCAATCATTATCGGACAAGCGTGTGAATTTGACTATTCAGGAACGCAAGCGTGTAAAGCTTTGCGCGATGAGGGGTATCGCATCGTTCTGGTCAATTCTAATCCCGCCACGATCATGACTGATCCTGATATGGCTCATGCCACCTATGTGGAGCCGATTACCCCTGAAATCGTAGCAAAAATTATTGCTAAAGAGCGCTACAAAGTAGAGGGCGGCTTTGCATTGCTACCCACAATGGGCGGACAAACCGCGCTCAACTGTGCTTTGTCGCTTAAAAAAATGGGCGTGCTTGATCAGTATGATGTACAGATGATCGGCGCGACAACTGAAGCTATTGATAAGGCTGAAGATCGTCAGCTGTTTCGTGATGCAATGGATAAAATTGGGTTAGCGACGCCTAAATCGCGCTTAGCCAATGCGACCGATATGAAACAGGCGGATCGCAAGAAATATCTTGATGAAATTGCGACCATTGATGCGCTCGACGTAAGCGTAGAAGAGAAAAATTCTCGTCGTTCGGTGTTTGAAAAAGCATGGGCGGCAGGAGAAAATGAGCGCCGTAAACGTTATCAGGAACGTGCGCTAGGCGCGGCTCTCCTTGCGCTTGCTGATATAGGCTTGCCCGCCATTATTCGCCCCTCATTTACGCTTGGAGGCACAGGGGGGGGCATTGCTTACAACAAGGAAGAGTTCATCCATATCGTTGAGACGGGTCTTGATGCATCTCCAACCCATGAAGTGCTCATCGAAGAGAGTGTGATTGGCTGGAAAGAGTACGAGATGGAGGTGGTGCGCGACAAAAACGATAACTGCATTATTGTTTGTTCCATTGAAAATATTGACCCAATGGGCGTTCATACAGGTGATTCGATTACCGTTGCCCCTGCACTTACGCTCACCGACAAAGAATACCAGATGATGCGCGATGCATCATTAGCCGTGCTACGTGAAATTGGTGTAGAGACAGGTGGATCAAACGTGCAGTTCGCCGTTAATCCCGCTGATGGTCGTCTCGTTGTGATTGAAATGAATCCACGTGTCTCGCGCTCATCGGCGCTTGCTTCTAAAGCGACAGGTTTCCCGATTGCCAAAGTCGCGGCAAAATTGGCCGTGGGTTATACGCTTGATGAAATTGCAAACGATATAACAGGGGGTGCAACACCGGCCTCTTTCGAGCCAACGATTGATTATATCGTCACCAAAGTCCCGCGCTTTGCTTTCGAGAAATTTCCCGGGGCATCTAATGTTCTCACCACATCCATGAAATCGGTAGGGGAGGTGATGGCAATTGGCCGCACCTTTGCTGAGTCTTTGCAAAAAGCTATGCGCTCTATGGAAACAGGCTTAAGTGGCCTTGATGACATTGAAATTTATGGTTTAGGCGTAGGCGATGATAAAAACGCGATCCGCGCAGCGCTTGGTACACCAACACCTGATCGCTTGCTCAAAGTTGCGCAAGCAATGCGGTTAGGTTTTTCCAAAGAAGATATACATTCATCTTGCCGCATTGATCCTTGGTTTTTAGATCAAATCGAAGCCATTATTAAAATGGAAAATCGGATAAAAGCACATGGTATCCCGACAACACCAGAAGCTTTACGCCAAGTCAAAGCATTTGGCTTTTCGGACGCGCGTCTTGCAACCCTGACCAAACAATCTGAAACTGAAGTACGCACGCTGCGCCATGCTTTGAATGTACGCCCTGTTTTCAAACGTATCGACACGTGTGCGGCTGAATTTCGCTCTCCAACCGCTTATATGTATTCAACCTATGCACCTCCTTTTAATGGAGAGCCGCAAAGTGAAGCTCAGCCCTCAAACCGTCAAAAAGTGATGATTTTAGGCGGCGGACCAAACCGTATCGGACAAGGGATTGAGTTCGATTATTGCTGTTGCCATGCCTGTTTTGCACTTAAAGATGCAGGTTTTGAGACCATTATGGTCAATTGCAATCCTGAAACTGTTTCAACAGATTATGACACCTCAGACCGCCTCTATTTTGAACCTCTCACCGCCGAAGATGTGCTGGAAATTGTCGCGGTTGAACAATCACAGGGCGAATTAAAAGGTGTGATCGTTCAGTTTGGCGGCCAAACTCCGCTTAAGCTCGCAGCTTCCTTAGAGGCCAATCAAGTGCCCATTCTTGGCACATCCCCTGATGCCATTGATTTAGCGGAAGACCGTGATCGCTTTAAACGTCTTCTTGATAAACTGGGCTTGCGCCAGCCTAAAAACGGCATTGCGTATTCTGTTGAACAGTCGCGTCTGATTGCCTCTGATCTTGGATTACCATTCGTAGTGCGTCCCTCTTATGTGCTTGGTGGGCGGGCGATGGCGATTATTCATGATGAAAATACATTCGATGATTATCTGCTCGGCACATTGCCAAGCTTAGTCCCCTCTGATGTCAAAGCACGTTATCCCAATGATAAAACAGGCCAGATTAATACAGTTTTAGGTAAAAATCCGCTATTGTTTGATCGTTATTTATCAGGTGCGATTGAGGTTGATGTTGATTGCCTGTGCGATGGTCAAGATGTGTTTGTCGCTGGCATCATGGAACACATTGAAGAAGCGGGAATTCACTCAGGTGACTCCGCCTGTTCCCTGCCCCCCCGCTCACTCTCAGAAGACACGATGCTGGAACTGGAACGCCAGACCCGCGCTCTGGCTCTGGCTCTGGGTGTCGTCGGCCTGATGAACGTGCAGTATGCTGTGAAAGAAGGCGTGATTTATGTGCTGGAAGTGAATCCACGCGCATCGCGTACTGTTCCGTTTGTGGCTAAAGTCATTGGCGAGCCGATTGCTAAGATTGCCTCACGTATTATGGCAGGGGAGCCGCTCGCCTCATTTAATCTTGTAACGAAAAAATTTGATCATATTGGTGTTAAAGAATCGGTGTTTCCGTTCGCGCGTTTTCCGGGAGTTGATGTGATTTTGGGGCCTGAAATGCGCTCAACCGGTGAGGTTATCGGCCTTGATCGTAGCTTCGGCATCGCGTTTGCGAAAAGTCAGCTTGGCGCGGGATCAAAAGTACCTAAATCTGGTACCGTATTTATTTCAGTAGCAGATGAAGACAAGCCTAAGATTCTACCCGCAGCGCAACGACTGGTTGAGCTTGGCTTTAAAATTGTCGCAACCACGGGAACCTTGCGTTATTTACAAGAAAATAATGTACCTACACATCGCATCAATAAAGTGCTTGAAGGACGGCCTCACGTCGTGGATGCGATCAAAAACGGCGATATTCAGCTTGTTCTCAATACAACCGATGGTGCATCCGCTCTGGCCGATAGCCGCTCAATGCGTCAGGCAGCGCTCTTGCATAAAGTGCCATATTATACCACAATCTCTGAAGCACTTGCGGCAACTGAGGGAATCGCAGCTTATTTAAGCGGTGATCTTCAGGTGCGTCCGTTGCAGGAGTATTTTTCAACCCCCCCTCAAAATGCAGCGTGAGGGAACAACGCCCCTTTCAGACGATTGAATTGCAACGCGCCCAAAAGCGTGGCGATTCTATTATTGAGAGGTAAGGAGCAGGTTATGGATAAAGTCCCGATGACAGCGGAAGGTTTTGCAGCGCTTGAAGCAGAACTCAAACAACGCCAGCAGGTGGATCGCCAAAAGATCATAGCGGCCATTTCTGAAGCCCGTGCTTTGGGCGATTTGTCTGAAAATGCGGAATATCATGCGGCAAAAGAAGCGCAATCGCTCAATGAAGGGCGCATTCAGGAGCTTGAATCCCTGATTGGTCGCGCTGATGTCATTGATGTGAGCAAACTGACAGGAACCGTCATCAAGTTTGGCGCGTTAGTGACCTTGATTGATGATGATACGGAAGAGAAAAAAACCTATCGCATTGTCGGCGAATCAGAAGCGGATGTGCGCTCAGGAAAAGTGTCGATCACCTCGCCGATTGCACGGGCGCTCATTGGTAAAACCATTGGCGATAATGTTCAGGTGAATACGCCAGGGGGAGGCAAGTCTTATGAAATTGCAGGTGTCAGCTTCTCATAAATTGATAGGCTTGATCGTTGTCGTTGGTCTGGCTCTTAGCGCATGTCAAACCACTGGCACGCAAGCTTTAAACGTTCAGGATGCGCAAGCCTTGAGCGTCAACGCTGTGCGCATTGATACAAGCGTTCTTCAGCAAAAGGGCTGGGGCAGCAGTTATCCCTCTATTATCAAGACAGCCATGTCTCGTGAGATACAGCAGGATTTAGGAGCGCGGTTAGGTCGACAAGGGCGCGGCGGGGTCACAATTGTTGTGAATGTTAAAAGCGTCACACTCAGTTCTTATGCGGGCGGTGATGGCATCAGCTTTGCAGGATCATCGAGTAACGATTATATGGAAAGCGAAACGCTTCTACTGGGTGAGAGTGGACGTGTGATCGCCCGCTATCCTGTGTTATCGGTTTTAGGCGCTGACTCAGGAGGCGCATGGTATCGCCCTGATAATGAACAACGCCGCGTCGCAGCCCTCAGTGAACACCACGGCGCGTGGGTGGTCAGAACCATTTTTGGGCGTTAATGTTACACGCAAAGCCTTTATGCAAAACCACATATGGCGGTTATTTATGGTATTCCGCAAACTGGAAAATAATGAAATTGAAATCTGGCGTAGTTGTCTCGAAGTTGAATTGCCTCCTGACGAAATGGAACGCCTTGTAGATGAGATTAAAAGCACAATAGGTGAGTATTTTCATGTGCAAAGCGGTCTCACCTTTGTCAGAGAAGCGTGGGTCGCTTGCCGGTTTGCGCAGGCTCGGGGCGCTGATCTTGTCAGGCTTTTGCGAATAGATCCTCCCGATTGTGAGTTGATTTTTAAGGACAGGCGCGAGCGTTTTGAAATTGTAGAGGCTATCGAGCTAGAGAGAAGACGATCGGATGAATACAACAGGGACATCAAGCGTCGCGAACGTGGCGAGGAACCACTGTTCGAAAACGATAATCTGGATGATTTAGAAGGCAAAGCCAAGACGATGCTCGAATATGCCGCAACAAAAAAGGCTAGCAAAAAATATTGTAATAATGCCGATTTCGGATTGATCATTTATCTTAATCTTGGAGATTATGGATTTGCTACCGAAGAGATCGAGGCGGGTATGCAAGTATGGACTACCAGCGCCAAGGATGCTTTTCGTGAAATATGGGTTATTTGGAAGGAGGTCGTTTATCAACTCTGGCAAGATGGCACGCCGTTACCTAAACTACGTTATCCAGTTATTGATACTAAAAATATTGATTCACTTACCAACGCCAGCAAGCAGACCCTTTAAATAAAAAACCCAAATCACCCGCGCTCTGGGCGAGACTTTGAAACACAATATGTGAAAACGAGCGTGCTAATGATTTTCAGCTATCCCGCCGACAAGTCGTCACTTGTCCCTATGTGAAGGACATGCTAGCAAACACAAAACTTTTGATTGTGCATGATTTGCCATTAGATAGCACTTAATTGGCCGCTGAAGAATACACAAGAGGTGGCAGAGCGCAAAAGGCTTGAGGCTGCTCAAGCCGTCAAAGAATAAAAAATTCAACCGCGTTTGCCACGGACGGTTGAGATTAAATACGGAGAGGTGGCAGAGCAGCGCAGGCGAAGCGATGCTGAGCCGTCAAAAAAAATTCAACCGCGTTTGCCACGCACGGTTGAGATTTAATGTGGAGAGGTGGCAGAGCGGTTGAATGCACCGCACTCGAAATGCGGCATAGGGGCAACTCTATCGGGGGTTCGAATCCCCCCCTCTCCGCCACTTGCCTGTCTTAGATCATCCGATAAAATCCAATATATCATTGAAAAATAGACACTTTATCGTTATAATATGTCCATTAGCGTCCAATGACGTGCGCTCAAGTCCAACCTTTTTGGGGGTATATTTGGGGGTACAAAATGGGACGACAAATGGAGATACCCCCAAATGCCCCTCAATGACAGTTTGTGCAAAAGTGCCAAACCTTCCGACAAACCACGCAAGCTTGCTGATGGTGGAGGTCTGTTCTTATTAGTGGCAGTGAATGGTGCAAAATATTGGCGCTTGAAATACCGTTATCAAGAAAAAGAAAAGGTCTTAGCTTTGGGGGTGTATCCTGAAGTGAGCCTTGCGGCAGCGCGTGAAAAACGTGATGAAGCACGAAAAATTATCAAAGCAGGCGGTGATCCTTCACAAATACGCAAAGATGAAAAGCGGATTGCCGCTCTTAATTGTGAAAACACTTTTGAAAGCATTGCTCGTGAATGGCACATAAACAATCTGGAGCGATGGACACCTTCTTACGGCAAAGAGATTTTGCACCGTCTGGAGACGAATATATTCCCCACAATAGGTAAAAGACCGATACGCGATATCAATGCCCCTGAATTGCTCTCCACGCTTCGCATAATTGAAAAACGCGGTGCGTATGAGGTTGCACACCGCGCCCTGCAAATGTGTGGGCAGGTGTTTCGTTATGGAATTGCTACAGGACGTTTAGAGCGTGATCCCTCACCTGACTTGCGTGGTGCTTTAAAGCCTGTGAAGCATACGCATTATGCCGCTTTAGAGAACAAAGACCTTCCTGCCTTTATCCAAGCGCTAGAACGTAATGATGGACGCTTATTTCCACAAACGCGTCTTGGCTTAAAGCTTATGCTTCTTACGTTCGTGCGCACGGGTGAGCTGATTGCTGCAACATGGGAGGAAGTGGATTTTGAGGCAAAGCGGTGGGTTATACCTGCATCACGTATGAAAATGCGCAAAGAACATATTGTGCCTTTGTCAGTACAATCGATTGAAGTGCTCAAAGAGCTTAAGCATTATGCTGGTGAATCGGAATGGGTATTTCCGTCGCAAATCCGTTCAACCAAACATATGAGTAACAACACGATCCTCAAAGCACTAATCCGTATGGGCTATAAAGGAAAAGCCACAGGACACGGCTTTCGTGCTTTAGCCATGAGTACAATTAAAGAGAAGCTGGGCTATCGTCATGAAGTAATTGATCGGCAATTAGCCCACGCGCATAAAAGTAAGATTGATGCAGCTTATGATCGCGCACAATTTCTGCAAGATCGTACTGTTATGATGCAGCGGTGGGGGGATTATTTGGATACATTCTATAAATCTGGCAATGAAAAAGTAATCGCTTTTTTTCGGCAATAATTTTTTACTCATGTGTAATTTATCTTGTTTTGAAAAATTGTAAAAACGGCTCTTACTGATTCGTGGGCAAAAATGCTGCAATTGAGAAAATTTAGATCAATAAATCAAGGCTGTAAGGCTATGAACACCCGAAATGACAATAAGTTATGAGCTAAATAAATTCTCTGTAAGTTATTGATTTTAATATCAAAAATTTGTTTTCAATACCCTATATTCCGTTTACTTAACACCATTGATAAAACAATTATGAATACTCTATTGACACCGTGTAATAATATTACAAAGTAGTTTTGTCCAATAAAGGACAAAGCGTGCCTCTCGCGTATGAGGCTACTTTCAAGCGAAAAGCCGCCACAATCTTTGCAGGATTGCAACGGCTTTGATGGTAGGCAAGACCTACATCTCCCTCTCAAGGGTAGGTTAAGTTTACACTCGAGTGTGGCATTTGTAAACACAAATTCCACGCTTAGCTTGCGCGTTTTCAAAGGATATAGCGCAACTATGTATCTGATAATAAACAATAATAAAAAAATTTGCAGGCTTATTTTTCTGCAATCACCGCTTCCCCTGATGATTTGACGGGGGCTTTCAATGAATAATGATTTTCCAAAAGCGGGCTTTGTTCGCTTAACGGGGATACTTGCGCCTGATGGTCCGGTACCCGTTAGCAAGTCGACTTGGTGGGCTGGTGTTAAAGATGGACGCTTTCCAAAACCCGTCAAGCTTGGTGCACGTATCACAGCGTGGCGCGTTGAAGATATTCGTGCCCTTCTCGAAAAGTGGGGGCATGGATCATGAAGAGCGTGCCCTTTAATTCTCATAAACTTAAGAAAAAACATACCCATAACGTACGGCGCGTTAAGCGGCTTGAGCAATATACAGCGCAAGAACTGGCAAGCCTTTTTCAAGTGCACAAAAACACTGTGTCAAACTGGATGCGTAAAGGTTTGCGCAAAATTGATGATCAAAAACCGCATTTGTTTCGCGGTGCTGATGTCATTGCTTTTCTTCAAAAACGGCAATCATCTCGCAAGCATTCTTGTGCCGCGCATGAGTTTTATTGCTTCAAATGTAAAGCGCCACGCACACCGTGGGGAGGGCTTGTGGAGAGGTATTCTCTGACACCCGCAAAGGTGCAGCTCAAGGCTTTATGCGCAGTGTGTGAGGGAACGATAACCAAGATCACCACACCCGAAAAAGCGCACAATATCACACATATTCTGGAGCAATACCAACGGGATGATGTGAGCTTAGAGGATAGCCCCTTGCCCCGTTTAAACTGTGACATCAAAGGATCATAAAAAAATGACTGATTTTAATCCCAAAAACGAGCGCTTAAAACGTGAGTATGTGCGTTATCTTAAAGAGGCAAAACGCATGAGCGAAAGCTCTGTAAAAGCCGTTCGTAAAGCCCTTCATGAATTTGAATGCTATACCCCTCGTGAGTGAAGAGTTGGCGTTATCTTTTTATTAAGGTTGTTTTGATTCCAATTTGGTATGGGTACGCTTTTAGAACCGGATCAACGGCAGGAGCTTTTGAAACGCCACCGCACCGA
>JBIKVP010000102.1:0-5559 GCA_044356745.1 Beijerinckiaceae bacterium
CGTTGATCCGGTTCTAAAAGCGTACCCATACCAAATTGGAATCAAAACAACCTTAATAAAAAGATAACGCCAACTCTTCACTCACGAGGGGTATACCTATCACTTTTCTTGATCAAAGTCTCATCGCCAGTAACAAAATTCAAATGATAGTGGGTGCAAGCATGTATCATTTCGGTGTGCTCACTTCCTTGATGCATATGGGCTGGATGCGGCAAGTATGCGGTAGGTTGAAAAGCGATTATAGCTACTCTCCATCCGTGTATAACAACTTCCCGTGGCCTTTGCCCACACCTGCCCAGCACAAAAGCATTGAGGGCAAAGCACAAGCGGTTTTAGATGCACGTGCGCAGTTTCCCAACGCAACACTAGCAGATTTATACGACCCGCTGACCATGCCCCCTGTGCTGCTTAAAGCGCATCAAGAGCTGGATAAAGTGGTTGATACCGCTTATCGCAAGGAGCGTTTCACCTCAGAGCGTGAGCGGGTGGAATTTCTCTTCACACGTTATGAGCAGCTGACCGCACCGCTTTTGCCTCCTGAGCCTATCAAGAAAAAGCGCAAGAAAAATTGAGAAATTAAGCGAGGTCTCTTAAAAATATAAAAGCCCGCCTCAATGTGCGGGCTTTTATTGGGACGAGCGGTGACTCCATGTCACACGGCACCGCCTCTTTTACGTCTTTCATCTTCATCAACAGACGATGCATATGCCATCTCTGCATCTCTAAACGCAGCAGTTGCCTTTTGAAGGTCGTCGCTCGCTTCACTAATACGTGTAAATTTTTCTTGTTCACTGAACACAGTCGCAAAATATGTACTACCAAATGACATTTTTATTCTCCGCCTTTACATTGCATCTGGTCTATTTGTATTACATTAATAGACAATTTCAATGCTTAAATGCTTAAATGGAAAATATGTATAATTAAAAAATATAGTAAATACGGCAACGCATTGACTGTAAAAGTTGTTTTTCATCGCAAAAATTGAAATTTACACGTTGGCCGTATCAAGATTAAAAGCAGCGGCGAGTAATGTTCGCGTATAATCATTTTGGGGGGATTTAAAAATGGAAGATGCTTCACCTTCTTCAACAACCTTGCCGTTTTGCATCACGATAATGTGATTAGCGAGTGCTCTCACAACTTTGAGATCATGACTGATGAAAAGATAAGCAATTTTGCGCTGCTTTTGAATATCGCGCAATAAATCGACAATTTGCGCTTGAACCGACATATCAAGTGCTGAGGTCGGCTCATCAAGCATCATAAAAACAGGTTCAAGTGCCAAGGCACGCGCAATCGCGATGCGTTGGCGTTGCCCCCCTGAAAATTCATGCGGATAACGATCCATCGCCGCTGGATCAAGTCCAACGTCAATCAGCGCTTGAGTTACTTTAGTGTGGCGCTCACTCGCGCTCAGATGAGGTTGCTGTATATCAAGCCCCTCGGCGACAATATCAGCAATCGACATGCGCGGGCTCAGCGAGCCATAAGGATCTTGAAAAACCACCTGCATGTGCTTGCGAAAAGGACGCACCTGCTTGGCTTTAAGACCATCAAGGTGATTGCCCAAAAAGACGATTGAGCCTTCTGATGAAATTAAACGCAGGATAGCAAGCCCAAGGGTGGTTTTACCCGACCCGGACTCGCCGACAACACCTATTGTCTCGCCTTCACGCAGGCGCACGGCAACACCATCCACTGCTTTAATGTGCCCGACGGTGCGACGAAAAAATCCGCGTTTAATGGGGAACCATACTTTCATTGGTCCTGCTTCAATAATCACAGGCGCATCAGGTGCAACCTCCAAAGGATGACCCTTTGGTTCAGACGAAAGCAATCGTTTGGTATATGCGTGTTGCGGGTTAGCAAAAATATCGCTTACAGTTCCCGTTTCAACCACTTTGCCTTTAAGCATGACACACACGCGATCCGCAAAGCGACGCACAATGCCTAAATCATGGGTGATAAACAGTTTAGCCATTCCCGACTTGATTTGAAGCTCTTTCAGCAGATTGAGAATCTGTGCTTGCACGGTCACATCAAGCGCGGTTGTTGGCTCATCAGCGATTAAAAGTTCGGGCTGATTAGCAAGTGCCATCGCAATCATCATACGTTGACGTTGCCCACCGGAGAGTTGATGCGGATAAGCATCAAGGCGATTTGCCGCATCCCGAATACCCACCATCTCCAGCAATTCAAGGACACGGATGCGAATTTTATCACCGCGCAATCCTTTGTGAAGCATCAGAATTTCGCCGATTTGTTGCTCAATGGTGTGCAGTGGATTAAGCGATGTCATCGGCTCCTGAAAAATCATGGTAATCGCGTTGCCACGAATCTGGCGCATCCGCTCTTCGGAGGCTTGAAGTAAATCTTCGCCCTTAAACAAAATGTGCCCTGACGGATGATGTGCTGCGGGATAACTGAGTAGTTTCAAAATAGAGAGCGCAGTGACTGACTTTCCCGACCCAGACTCACCAACGACCGCAAGCGTCTCACCCTTGTTGATGTGAAATGAGACGCGGTCGACAGCGAGTGTCTCTTGCCCACCTTGCCGGAAAGCAACAGATAAATCTTGAAGTTCTAGAAGGGTAGAAACGCTCATGCACACATAACATCATGATGACAGAATGACTTTATTATGAAGACAGATTCTATGGAGCAAAGATAGTCTATACTCATCAGGAGCATCACACCCCAAATGATGTGCCGCATCCACATGATGCAGTGGCATGAGGATTGTTGATGCGAAACATTTGGCCTGTCAGATCATCGATAAAGTCAATCGTTGAGCCTTCGAGAAAGGGAAGGGATGTTGTATCAATCACAACCCGTCCCTCTCCATCACCTAAAATGATGTCATCTTCATTTTTGATTGTATCGATAGCAAAATTATATTGAAAACCAGAGCAACCACCACCGCTCACGCCAATGCGCAGCATGGCTCCTTGGGGCTCATCACTTAGCACAAAAGCGATACGCTTTAATGCAGCGGGTGTCAGCGCGACAGGCTCAGTAATAAAATCATTCATCAGCTTAAGATAGTGTGCGAAACGATAAATGAAAAGGGTTGGTTCAAAAGAATGAGGCAGGCTCCAAGCGTTATTGCTTGAAAAGCCAGCCTCTTTGCGACCCGATCGGGGGACGGGGAGGGGTGGGGACGTGACCGAGCCGCAAATCCTTATATGTTAACGTAATCGCTTTAGCGTGATGCAACCTGCTCAAGTGACGCAACCCCGCCAAGGGATGTCCAGCCGAGTCTGTCTTGTCGTTCACGCTTAACAAAAACGTATCCGGTATCATGCCAAGCAAGGATAGGATTACGCTTGTTGTCGAGAATGAAATCGCCACGATCAGTGCGCACCATGAGTACGGCATGACCTTCATCATTTTCATCTACGACAACCGTTACGAGGAGTGCGCGACGCGAAAAACCTTTTGCTGCAAGTTCTTGACGTTTCAGTAAAACGTAGTCCTCACAGTCCCCTTTCCCCGTTGCAGGCAGATCCCAACTCTCAAGCTTTCCCCATTGGTCTTGATCGGTCACAGGTTCAACCTGACGATTAATTCGTTCATTAACCTCTGTTAAAGCACGCCAATTTTCAGGTGTAAGACGAATTGTTTCAGCTTGATCTGTACGAACAACACATTCATGCGCCAGCTTGTCACAAAAATCGACCCAGCCATAAGGCGCTCTCGCTTCTCCCGAGTGAAGAAGAGGTTTAAGAACCCCTTGTGGCAACTCTGTAGAAGGCGGGATGTTCGCCCACGCAACGGAGAGATGAAGTGATAAAAACCCCGCACATAATCCCGTTAAAACAATGCATCTTTCTTGACGTTGTTGATGAAAAAATAATCGCCTGACATTATCAAAAATGTGTCCCATGCTTGTCCCCATCTGCTGTGTTCAATCATTGTTTTGCAACGCTTGAACATGGCGTGCAGCCCTCACTGCATGACATAAGCATGACGCATGACCCCCCTGAATGTTCTGAATCCATTCATTCAAATTTGAGGGATTGCTATGTTGCATTCAATCATGATCGAAAAAGTATTTGAGGATTTGAGAGAATTAAATTCAATCATATCATGTATTTAAACATTTTTTATCATTTAAAATTGATTCAAATGTGAGTCGAATACGCCTCAAATTCAAATAACATTTGAGTGACATTAACGAATGGGCGCTATTGTCCGTTTTTTGTGCATATTGAGGCTCATTATGACGTTATCAACTCACACAATGAATTCTGATCCTGCGTTCGAAACGTGGGAGCGCATGGCATTAAAAGCTTTGAAAGGTGCAGGGCTCGAAACGTTAAACACCTCAACCCTTGATAACGTTTCTTTCAAGCCGCTTTATGAACGCGATGAGCACGGAACCTATATCCAGCGCGTGTTGGAGGGCGCACATGTTTGCGCACGGTGTGATAATCCTGATGTGACGCAAGCGCTTGATCAGATCAATGATGATATAACAAATGGTGTAACAACACTCAACGTCATTGAAGAAGGAGCCGTGGGCGCGTACGGCTTTGGAATAAAAACCCCGAGCGCATTGATTGAAGGGGTGCTTGATCACTCCGAGGTTCGCACATTTTGCGTGGTATACGACAGTGCAAATTTCGCATATTCTTATGCTCTTGATTTATTTAAAGATGTAAAACAAGGGCGTATACCAGCATGTGTGCATGTAGGATACGATCCTCTTGGATCCATGATGCATCTGAACGATACGCATGTTGATTGGGCGTTAAGGGCGGCGCATGTAGTTGATCGCTGGAAAAGTTTACGCGCAAATTCGCCAGATGATCGCTTTAAAGATACATTTTGGACAGTAGATGGACGCATTATTCACAACAAAGGCGGCAATGCGACGCTCGAACTGGCTTATATGTTGGCGTGCGGTGTCAGCTATTTGCGCATGATGGCCGATCAAGGGATTAACGTTATCCAAAGTTCTCACTGGCTCATTTTTAAGATGAGTGTTGATGCAGATCAGGCCGTAAGCATCGCCAAGCTACGCGCCTTTCGTCTGCTCTGGGCAAGTGTGTTGACCTCTTGTGGTTTGGATGATCCTGCACCTGCAAATATTTATGCTGAAACATCGTGGCGCATGATGGCTGCACAAGATGTTCACACAAATCTTATTCGTACAACGCTTGCAATCATGAGTGCGCTTGTGGGTGGTGCGGATCATATTTGCGCATTACCCTTCAGTCAGCCTCTAGGATTGCCCGATGCACATGCGCGTCGCCTTGCGCGTAATACGACATTAATTTTACGTGATGAGGCGCATTTAGGCGTTGTCAATGATCCAATGGCAGGATCAGGACTATATGAGGCGCTGACATCTCATCTTGCACAAAGTGCATGGTTAGAATTCCAACAAATTGAAGAAGAGGGTGGATTATTTCGCTCTATGCAAAGCGGTGCTTTTATAGCGCGTGTTGATGAAGCCTCTCAAAAATGGCAAAACGGACGTGCTCATGGTGATGAAAAACGTATTGGCGTTGATTTATTTCAATCAGATCAACAAGTTGATGTACCTGTTAT
>JBIKVP010000103.1:0-5465 GCA_044356745.1 Beijerinckiaceae bacterium
CGGTGCGGTGGCGTTTCAAAAGCTCCTGACGTTGGTCTGGTTCTAAAAGCGTACCCATACCAAATTGGAATCAAAACAACCTTAATAAAAAGATAACGCCAACTCTTCACTCACGAGGGGTATATGTTATTTTGATCGTTATTTATTCTTAGAATGATAATAAATCTCGTCTAGAGACAGACATTCTAGGCTCTATAGGTGGCATTTGAGTTTGAGCGATGGTTAGATCATTTATTTGCCTGTCTTTGAGCCTCACTAAGCACACTTCTCTGTTCCGAAAGCCGTCTGTTGTCACTTAGCGCTTTATCAAAATCTGTTCCTGGGCCTATTTTACTGGCAGCTTCATTTGATGGGATTGGTGAATTAGATGGTGACAGACCAGTTGGTGACAGACCAGTTAGTAATGATGACATTTTAATCTCCTGCAGTATATTTTTTTGCATTAAATATATTTATTTCATAAGTATTTATTATAATGGGGTGAATTGTCATGGTATTGCAAACTCTTAGCAACAAAACCCTTTTTATCACAGGTGCGTCTCGTGGGATTGGCTTGGCGATTGCGCTGCGTGCTGCCCGTGTTGGTGCCAATATTGTTATTGCGGCTAAAACGGCTGAACCTCATGCCAAACTTCCGGGTACGATTTATACCGCCGCAAAGGCGATCGAAGATGCGGGTGGAAAAGCGCTTCCTCTGATTGTTGATGTGCGCGATGAGACGTCCGTGGCGCAAGCAATCAACAAAACAATCGAGACATTTGGTGGGCTTGATATTATTGTGAATAATGCAAGTGCCATTCATTTGGCGAACACATCTGACATGGACATGAAGCGCTTTGACCTCATGCATCAGGTCAATACGCGTGGGACGTTTCTGGTTAGCAAATACGCCATTCCACATCTTGAAAAAGCGAATAATCCGCATATTCTCATGCTTTCACCCCCGCTTGATATGAAAGAAAAGTGGTTTGCACCCCATCTTGGTTATTCACTTGCCAAGTATGGCATGAGTTTGTGCGTGCTTGGCTTGGCGGGTGAATTGCGAGCCAAAGGTATTGCGGTCAATGCGTTGTGGCCTCGCACAACGATAGCGACAAGCGCTGTCAATAATCTGCTTGGCGGTGAAGCGTTGATGCGTGCCAGCCGCACGCCAGACATTGTTGCTGATGCTGCTTATGTCATGCTTACACGCGATTCGCGCTCTTTTACGGGACAGTTTGAGCTTGATGAAGATGTGCTCTCGCGCACAGGGGGGCATGACTTTTCGCACTATGCTGTTGACCCATCTGTACCGCTTATGACGGATTTTTTCGTACCTGATTCCAGTTAAGGAGTACTCTTATGCCGACTTTTAAAGTCAATCCACATCGTATTGATCCGTATAAAGTTTATCGGTTTCGTGTGTTGTGGGATGGACGCGTTGTGGCGGGAATATCGCGCATTTCAGCGCTTCGTCAGATGACGGAGGTTATTGCATGGCGAGAGGGTAGTGAACCGAATCGACCACATCTTACCCCCAGTATGACAACATATGAGCCCATTACGCTTGAGCGCGGTGTAACGCATGATATTGAATTCGAAAAATGGGCTGATCAAGTTTCAAATAGTGTTGGTGATGATGATATATCGCTCAAGGGCTTTCGCAAAGACATCACGATTGAGCTGATGAACGAGGCGGGACAAGTCGCTAAATCATATCGTGTGCTGCGTGCATGGCCTTCACACTATCAAGCGTTGCCTGATCTTGATGCGACATCAAACGCTATCGCGATTGAGCGCATTGTACTGCAACATGAGGGCTTTATCCGTGATGAAGCCGTTAGTGAGCCTGCTGAGACGTGATGCATAAAATGACTAGAAGCATATCTGTCATCCTGCGGATACTCGCTGGGTATCACAATCACGACTCCAACTCTATAAGCCCCTTAAATAGTTCAAGCGCTTCAGGATTTGCGAGAGCTTCTTTATTTTTAACATCGCGTCCATGGACGATTTCGCGCACGGCAAGCTCTGTGATTTTACCTGATTTTGTGCGCGGAAGATCATTGACGGCGATGATTTTTGCAGGGACGTGTCGCGGAGATGCGCCGCTGCGAATCTGTTGAACAATTGTTTTCTGAATTGCATCCGTCAGTGCTATGCCCTCTTTCAAGCGGACAAATAAAATGACACGCACATCATTATCCCAGTCCTGACCGATGGCAAGCGATTCTAAAACCTCAGGAATTTTTTCAACTTGGGCATAAATTTCGGCTGTCCCAATCCTTACGCCGCCTGGGTTAAGTGTGGCATCTGAACGGCCATGAATGATGATGCCGCCATGAGCGGTTATTTCTGCAAAATCACCATGACACCAGATATCTTCAAAACGTTCAAAATAGGCGGCAGAATATTTTTTGCCATCAACATCATTCCAGAACATAATCGGCATGGATGGAAAGGCTTTAGTGCAGACCAGCTCGCCCTTTTCATGGTGAATGGGGTGGCCTGTTTCATCCCACACCTCAACCGCCATTCCAAGGCCTGCCCCTTGAATTTCACCTGCATAAACAGGTAGGGCAGGGTCGCCCCCGACAAAGCACGAAACGATATCCGTTCCCCCTGAAATGGAAGCCAAGTGTACATCGGTTTTGATGTCCTGATAAACGTACGCAAAGCTCTCCGCTGATAAGGGTGAGCCAGTTGATGTCATCGTGCGTAAGGCACTCAGATCGTGAGTTGTATGAGGGGAGAGGCCGATTTTTTTACAGTGATCAAGATATTTAGCCGAAGTGCCAAACAATGTTGCCCGCTCTTGTTGGGCAAAATTCCATAATACATCTGGTTTGGGGTGAAAGGGTGAGCCATCAAACAACAGCAATGTTGCCCCACTGGCTAAACCTGATGCAAGCCAGTTCCACATCATCCATCCACATGTGGTGAAATAAAAGAAGCGATCCCCCTCACCGATATCGCATTGAAGCTGATGCTCTTTAAGATGCTGAAGTAATGTGCCTCCTGCACCATGCACAATGCATTTAGGCACGCCTGTCGTGCCTGATGAATACAAAATATACAGTGGATGATTAAAGGGCAGGGGCTCAAAGTGAATCGCTTGCGGGCGAAACATTGCACAAGCTTTTGCTGCGCTTTGTGCAAGAGGTAAAGCATCAATCGTTTTTTCTGTTTCGCCAATGTAATCAACAACGAGAACAGCTTTGAGTGAGGGAAGTTGCGGGATCAGCGCATTAAGTTTATCAAAAAGCGGTAAGCGTTTTCCGGCATAATAATAACCATCAACCGTGATCATCACTTTGGGCTCAATCTGGCCAAAGCGATCAAGCACACCTTGTACGCCAAAATCGGGTGAACATGATGACCATACGGCGCCTAATCCACTTGCGGCGAGCATCATGGCAATTGTTTCAGGACGGTTGGGCATGTAGCCCGCAACTCGATCCCCTTTGGTGACACCATGTTCTACAAGCCACTGTTGATAACGTGAAACAAGCTCATTGAGCTCACCCCACGATAAGCGCACTGCCGATTGATCCTCCCCTTGAAAAATCATCGCAGGGGCATCATCATTGCGTATAAGAAGATTGTGCGCATAGTTGAGCATCGCATCGGGAAAGAATTGACTACTGCGCATCGTTTGCGGTTTTTTGCCTTCAAGCAGAATTCGTGTGCCTTTGTGTCCTTTGACACCGCAAAAATCCCAAAGAAGCGACCAGAATGCTTCGCGATGCTCAATTGAAGCTTGATGTAATGCGCGTGTATCGGGAATGTCCTTCTTTAAAAGGGCACTAAACGCGTGACGAAACGCAGTGATTTTGAGACCTGCGATACGCTTTAACGAGGGTTGCCACAACAGATCCTCTGTATTACTCGCCTTATCAGTCGTTTGCCCCAAAGATATTGTCATTTTTTCGTATCCGTTATAGTGATTTCAAATAAAATCTAGAGGATTTTATGTTAATAAATCGCTTTAAAACAAAGACTTATAGTCGTTTCACCGTCTGAAAATTATTCGAAAAGATTGTAAAAAGTGCGCTCATGACCTGTAAGCGTGTCCATCATCACGGTTTAAATCATTTATCGTTGCATTTTAATTACTAAAACTTAAGTCTCTTGAGTCAAAATACAACCATTACGTGTTTATTGAATTTTCATGCACGCTTTAATGGGTTTTGGTGACAAGATGAAATCGTTGAAGATTGTTGAGAAGATCTACCTACTCATCGCGCTTCCCATTGCTGGATTGCTGTTTTTCTTTGGGCTTTACACACTCACCCAATACGAGCGTGTTGAACATGCGTCAAAAACTGTACCGATTGTCAAAATATCAAATAGCACAACAAGTTTAATTCATGAGCTACAAAAAGAGCGTGGTATGACAAGCGCTTATTTAGCTTCTGCAAATAAAGATGATGTGACAGCGCTTCTTAAAACGCAACGTGAGCTAACAGATATTCAGCAGCACATTTTTAACGACCATTTGCAGTATCTTCTTGCGCTCGAAGATCAACGTGAAGCTGTTGATCTCATGAAAAATGCATCACGAGAACTTAAAAGGTTAGAGGTTCACCGCAAAGAAGCCGACAATCACAGCATCACAATCAATCAAAATATTAACTATTATACAAATGTCATCCGCCTCATGATGCGTGCTATTTCTGCGATTAGTCACAGCATTGAGCGCGATGCCTTGACCTCACAGCTCAGCACTTATCGTACTTTGATGTTGTTGAAAGATTACAGTGGATTAGAGCGCGCTATTGGTTCTGCCATGATCGCAAAAGGGATTTACGATCCGCAACTATATCGCCAATTTGTGGATATTGTGGCACGTCAAGAGGGTGTCATCAATGAATTTGAAACACAGGCAACCCCTGAGCAAAGACAGCAATTTTATAACGCTTTTCTCGTACCTGATGCGAATGCTGTATTAGAATTGCGGGATAAACTTTTAAACAGTGCGCAGATGCAGCACATTGACGCGGTTTCGCTGCCTGACTGGTGGGCAAAGGCCAGCGCGCGCATTGATATGTACCGCGTGATTGAACGCCAGATGAGCGATCGTATTTATCGTCATGTTATTCAAGAAGCATACACCGCCAAAAAAAAATTATTCGTTTTTACAGTGATCAGCATCGCCTTAATTGCCGGTGTGATGATCATGATCGGATTAATAGGGCGTACCATTACAAAGCAGATTGGTTTTGTTGCCCATTCCATTGAAGTGATTGCGCTTGGAGGCAATGGCATAAAAGCGCCTCCCTATATCTCAACACGCACAGAAGTAGGGCGTATTTTCAATGCGCTGCGCACGCTCATTGATATTGTGGAGGATAGGCGCAAGCTATACCCCTCGTGAGTGAAGAGTTGGCGTTATCTTTTTATTAAGGTTGTTTTGATTCCAATTTGGTATGGGTACGCTTTTAGAACCGGATCAACGGCAGGAGCTTTTGAAACGCCACCGCACC
>JBIKVP010000104.1:0-5381 GCA_044356745.1 Beijerinckiaceae bacterium
CGGTGGCGTTTCAAAAGCTCCTGACGTTGGTCTGGTTCTAAAAGCGTACCCATACCAAATTGGAATCAAAACAACCTTAATAAAAAGATAACGCCAACTCTTCACTCACGAGGGGTATATTAAAGAAAATCCACATCCTATTGGAGAAAAACATAAGTTAGACCGTGCGGCAACTGATACAATTTATAATCGTGTTCACGGTCAATATCATCCATTTTTCCGCCAACTTCTGGAAGAGCGCGGTTATTACGACATTTTTATTTTCAATAAAGACGGCAATCTGGTCTACACTGTTTTCAAGGAAGAAGACTTCAGCACGAATTTTAAAAATGGAGGGGAGTGGGCAGCCACTGATCTTGGCGAAGCTTATCGTTCAGGAATGAAAGGTGCCAAAGGATCAATCAATTTTTATGATTTCAAGCCCTATGCGCCCAGTAACAATTTGCCTGCAGCCTTTATTTCAACCCCGATTTACGATGGTGAAAACGTGGTGGGTGTTTTTGCTTTTCAGATGCCGATTGAGCGCATCAACACAATTATGAGCCAGACATCTGGAATGGGAAAAACAGGAGAAACAATTATTGCCGGTGCCGATGGTTATATGCGCAACAATTCACGTTTCACCAAAGAAGACGATATTCTGGTGACAAAATTTAATACGACAATCGTGAGCCATATTTTTAAAGGTGAGAAAAACTTCCATCGTTTTTCAGGATATCGTAGCATTGTAGCTAACGGTGTTGGTAGCTCACTGTCATTTCATGGTGCTCAATGGGCAGTGATTGCATTACAAGATGATGTGGAAGTGACAGAGCCACTACATAACATGCAGATGTCAATGATGATAGCGTCCTTGTCTATTCTTGGTTTAATTGCGGCTATAGGTTATTCTCTGGCTCTATCACTCACCAACCCTATGAATGGCGCGATTAACTCGCTTGCATTGCTTGCGAAAGGTGACACCAACTTTAAAACGCAAGGCCTTGATCGCGTTGATGAGATCGGAGACATTAATCGCTCCATCAGCGTTTTTCAAAAAAATGCCATTGAACGCGATGAGCTGGCCAAGCAGGTCGATAATGAACGTCAGCGCGAATATATGCGGCAGATTGAGCTTGAAAAGCGTATCCATGAATTTAAAGGTCAGATTAGTGTTGTGCTTCATTCAGCGGATAAAGGCACGTATGTGATGCGTGAAACAGCTGATAAGCTTACCGATGTTTCAACCGATGCGAATAACCGTGCGGAAGCTGCACAGGTTGCCGCTCAAAGCTCATCGGGGAATGTCCAAGCTGTGGCTGCTGCAGGCGAGGAGTTGTCTGCTTCTATTCGTGAAATCGCAACACAAGCACAAAAAACCAGCAACATTGTGCAGCGTGCGACCGAAATTGCGCAATAGACGGATCGGGATGTGTCAGGTCTTTCTGAAGCCGCAGAACGCATTGGTGCCGTTGTCGAGATGATTCAGGCAATTGCGGCGCAAACAAATCTTCTTGCACTTAATGCCACCATTGAAGCTGCACGGGCAGGGGAATCCGGAAAAGGCTTTGCGGTTGTTGCGCAGGAAGTGAAAAATCTCTCCGCACAAACGGCGCGAGCAACCGATGAAATCGCGACACAAATCGGTGCGATCCAAGGATCAACACGAACAACTGTTGATGCCATTCGCGCCATTTCAGGTATTATTGCCGATATTGATACACTAACAACAACCATTGCTGTTGCTGTTGAAGAGCAGGATGCGGCGACACAGGAAATTTCACAATCAATTACACTTGCGGCTAATGGCAGTGCTGAAGTTACTGAAAATATGACAATTGTTTCGAGTGTCATTGGTGAAACAAGCGTTCAGGCAAATCGTGTGATTACGGTTTCGGAAGATCTGACATCTATGTCAAAGTCACTTTCGTTTGCCGTTGATAATTTTCTGAATGCCGTGGCGTCTGAAGTCAAAGAGCGTCGTAAATTCTTACGTGATAGCGTTGAAAAGCCCGTCACTGTGATTTTCGCGGGGCAAAAACAACAAACCATGCTCGTCAACGTCAGTCAGGGCGGTGCGTGTATCAAATTATTGCCAAATATTGGCTCTGGTGTTGGTGTAGAAGTAGAAGTACCTGGGCATGGTTTTGTACAGGGTCGATGTATTTGGACAACTTCTGAACATTGCGGTGTGAAATTTGCCCAAGAGTTAACCCGTCCTCGCGATAAGGCGGCTTAAATAGCCTATAAAACAGAGGGGGTGACTTTAAAAGGAGCTTCGGCTCCTTTTTTCTTTATGCACACATGCATCACGTGTCACTTTTTGTCATCCCAGATAAGACCTTGCACTAGACCTCGCCACAATTCACGCTTACATCGTTATTCAAACGGAATAAGGAAGCAGATAATATGTTTGGGGCACTGGCACGTAAAATCTTTGGATCCACAAATGATCGTCGGGTAAAGGGGTATCGTCCTAAAGTGGAGGCGATCAATGCTTTGGAAGAAGAGCTTAAAGCGCTTTCCGATGATGCCTTAAAAGCGCGGACAATCACTTTCCGTGAACAGCTTGCCAATGGTACAAATCTTGATGATTTGCTTGTGCCTGCATTTGCTACAGTGCGCGAAGCATCACGCCGTGTTCTTAAGATGCGTCATTTTGATGTGCAGATGATTGGTGGAATGGTGCTTCACGATGGAGCTATCGCTGAAATGAAAACGGGCGAGGGTAAAACTCTCGTCGCCACGCTACCTGTATATCTCAATGCTCTTTCAGGAAAAGGAGTCCATGTTGTTACGGTGAATGACTATCTTGCCTCACGCGATGCTGAATGGATGGGGCGGCTTTATCGCTTTTTAGGATTATCAGTTGGCGTAATTGTGCATGGCCTTGATGATCGTGAACGTCTTGAAGCCTATGCCTGTGACATCACCTATGGCACGAATAACGAGTATGGCTTTGATTATCTGCGTGACAATATGAAATATGAGTTCGGGCAGATGGTGCAGCGTGGCCACACGTTCGCGATTGTTGATGAAGTCGATTCGATTCTTGTCGATGAGGCGCGCACCCCTTTGATTATTTCAGGGCCGCTTGATGATCGCTCTGAGCTTTATAACAAAATTGATGCTCTTATTCCGCGCCTGACGCGTGAGCATTATGATCTTGACGAAAAACAGCGCGCTGTTTCTCTGACTGAAACAGGAAATGAGGCGATTGAAGAGCTATTACGTGAAGAAGGCTTATTGAAGGGGGATGAAGATCTTTATGATGCTGCCAGTGCAACTGTTGTGCATCACGTTAATCAAGCGCTTCGTGCACACACTCTTTATCAGCGCGATAAAGATTATATTGTCCGCAACGGTGACGTTGTTATCATTGATGAGTTTACAGGGCGTATGATGCCAGGGCGCCGTTATTCAGAGGGGTTACATCAAGCGCTTGAGGCAAAAGAGAAGGTGCAAGTTCAACCTGAAAACCAAACGCTTGCATCCATCACCTTCCAAAATTATTTCCGCCTTTACGACAAATTGGCAGGTATGACGGGAACCGCATCCACGGAAGCTGATGAGTTTCTGGAGATTTATAATCTCTCTGTTGTTGACATTCCCACAAATTTACCAGTTCTGCGCGTTGATGAAGACGACGAAGTGTATCGCACCGAAGAAGAAAAATATCGCGCCATCGTTGCTGAAATTGCCGATTGTCATCGCCGTGGACAACCTGTTCTCGTGGGAACAACATCTATCGAGAAATCAGAGCAGCTTTCTGCATTTATGAGCGATCGTGAAACGATTAGAAAAATAGCTGTCAATCTTGAAGTGCGCCTTAAAGATTTTAAAGATGGGCGCGATGATGAGCTTATTAAAGAGATCAAAGAATTAAGTGCCTATCTGTTTGACCTAGCAAAAACAAAAGGCAAAGATCCTGCAATTCCTCATCAAGTGCTGAATGCCCGTTTTCATGAGCAGGAAGCGTTTATCGTAGCACAAGCAGGTGTTCCAGGCGGAGTGACCATTGCCACGAACATGGCAGGACGTGGAACGGACATTAAGTTAGGCGGCAGTGCCGAGATGCGTATTCTAAAAGAGTTAGGTGATCTTGAAGAAGGTGCTGAGCGTAACGCCAAGGAAGAGCAAATTCGCGCTGAAATTGAGGTTCTCAAACAGAAAGCGCTTGCAGCGGGTGGCCTTTATGTCATCGGTACAGAACGTCACGAAAGCCGACGCATTGATAACCAGTTACGTGGCCGTTCAGGACGTCAAGGCGATCCGGGGCGCTCGAAATTTTTCTTATCGCTTCAAGATGACTTGATGCGGATTTTCGGCTCTGAGCGCATGGATAGCATGTTGCAGCGTCTTGGTCTTCAGGACGGAGAGGCAATTATCCATCCGTGGATCAATAAGGCAGTTGAAAAAGCGCAAGGCAAGGTTGAGGCGCGCAACTTTGATACACGTAAAAACATTCTCAAATACGATAACGTGATGAATGATCAGCGCAAAGTTGTCTTTGAACAGCGCCGTGATTTCATGGGGCAAAAAGATGTATTAGAGACTATTGATGATATGCGTGAGGAAATTGTCAACGATCTGGTCGATAAACATATTCCTAAAGATGCTTATCCTGAGCAGTGGAAAACGGAAGATCTCAAATTTGCGGTACGTCACGTGCTTAATCTTGATCTTCCCGTAGATGATTGGGCAAAAGAAGAAGGTATTGCCGAAGAAGAAGTCCGCGAGCGTTTGCAAAAAGCGGCATCTGAGGCTTATATATCACGACGTGAGCGCAATACGCCTGATGTGATGGGGCAGGTGGAAAAGCAGGTGCTTTTACAAACGCTTGATCATCTATGGCGCGAACACATTGTGACCTTAGAACATTTGCGTCAAGTTATCGGTTGGCGCGGCTATGCTCAGCGCGATCCGCTTAACGAGTATAAAGCTGAAGCGTTTGAGCTATTTGATCGTATGATTGGTGATTTGCGTGAACATGTTACAGGTCAGCTTATGCGTGTTGAGGTTGTTTTTGAACCGCAAGAGCTTTCTCCCCCCCCGATGATTGGCAGTCATATTAATCCGCTAACCGGTGAAGATGAAATGGCGGATTATATTGATCCTGCTCTGCGCGATCCAAGTGACCCAAAAACATGGGGTAAGGTAGGGCGTAATGATCCATGTCCATGTGGCTCAGGCAAAAAATACAAGCATTGTCATGGGGTTCTGGCCTAAAAGTATTCAATGCGACGTGTTTTGATACATAAATCAATATAGTTGTTAAGTATACCCCTCACATTTGAAGAGTTGGTGTCTGAAGTATTTTGAAGTTATCGGATAGGCGGTCAACCCATAATCGTGCTTTTTGCGGAAAAGTGGTATTCAGGAAGCCAAGGATGGCCTTCACG
>JBIKVP010000039.1:0-18220 GCA_044356745.1 Beijerinckiaceae bacterium
TCGTGAAGGCCATCCTTGGCTTCCTGAATACCACTTTTCCGCAAAAAGCACGATTATGGGTTGACCGCCTATCCGATAACTTCAAAATACTTCAGACACCAACTCTTCAAATGTGAGGGGTATAGAATTTATATTTTCTCTCAGACTATACCCTTTTATGGTTCGTCGTCTAAGTTAAGGCGCATCAAAGAAACGTTGAGGCACACACACATTGAAGCGACAAGTACAATTCAAGGATCAGGGATGAGGCGTCGAGAGTATCCCCATGGATTACTTGTTCTTAGCATCGGCGCCGCCTTTGCGCTTGTGCCTGTGATATCGCTCATACATCTCACATTTCAAGGCACTGGGGAAACGCATCTCGCTTTGATGCGCCATTTAATGCTTTTTGTGCTTCCTCATGCAGCAACGCAAACGCTCATGCTTTTATGCGGGGTAGCAGTCTTTGCCGGGGCAATGGGTATCATAAGTGCATGGCTTGTCACGATGTTTCGGTTTAAAGGACGAGGTATTTTGCTCTGGCTTTTGCCTTTGCCACTTGCCGTACCAACTTATATCACTGCTTATTCTTATGTTGAAATTTTTGAACCTTTAGGTGTTGTTCAAAGCACGTTGCGCTCTCTTTTTGGTTGGTCAATCGCTTCAACTCCATGGTTTCCAGAAGTGCGTTCACTCCCGAGTGCGGTTATCATCATGAGTAGCGTTGTCTATCCATATGTTTATTTGGCTGCGCGGGTGATGTTTGCAACGCAGTCCGCTTCATTGCTTGAAGCAGCGCGAACGATGGGTGCATCTCATCTTCAAATGGTGCGACTGGTCGCTTTGCCTCTTGCGCGCCCTGCCCTTGCCGTTGGCTTGTCGCTCGCATTGCTTGAAGTGCTCAATGACGTGGGAGCAAGTGAATACCTTGGTGTACGCACCCTTACGCTCACGATTATGAATACGTGGCTGAATACGGGGAACCTAGCAGGCGCCGCTTTAATTGCTCTCATTTTGCTCATGCTTGTACTCGGCTTAATGAGTTTAGAGAGTCATGGTCGCCTCAAGCAGCGTTATGGTTCATCACTTAGAAAACCGCGCACGCCTTCAGCAATATCCGTCGAAGGTTTGAATGCACTATGGTTGGCAACCGCATGCTTTATTCCCCCTTTATTGGGCTTTATTCTCCCATTAAGTTTTCTTATTCATGAAAGCATTGAAAGAAGTCTTTTAACAGGACTTGATCATACATTTTGGCATTATTCACGCAACTCATTGATACTTGCGCTCATCACAACACTGATTTTAGTGCCAATCGGCTTTATCCTCGCGTTCGCGTTAAGACAAACCCGAACACAATTTGCATCTTTTCTGATGAAAATTGCACACATCGGTTATGCCATGCCTGGAACCGTTCTTGCGCTTGGCTTAATGCTACCTTTTGCTTTAGGTGAAAATGGCTTGCGATGGGTATTTTCAAACATGGGATATTCAATCACAATGCCACTGATTATGGGCACAATGGCTGCACTTGTGATTGCATATGTGATCAGATTTCAATCACTGGCAACGGGCGGCATCAGCGCAGGCTTTGAGCGTATTTCACCGCATCTTGATATGGCTGCACGCACTCTTGGCAGCACCTCACATGACGTGATGCGGCAGATTCACGTGCCGCTGCTTTTGGGCGCGATGGCTAGCGCAGGTCTCATGGTGTTTGTTGATACGCTTAAAGAGCTGCCCGCCACACTTTTACTGCGCCCTCTGAATGGAGAGACGCTTGCAACGCAGCTTTATGCCTATGCTTCTCAGGGGCAATTTGAGCAAGGCGCACCCATGGCCTTAATGATTGTGTTAATTGGCCTCATCCCTGTTATTGTACTCACATATTTGACAGCACGTCATGTTAAAGGACGAGAAACCCCTTCTATGCGCTAAAAGCATTAAAGGCGTGTACATCTTGCCTCACACACTTGCACAGACAATGATATGTCGTAAGATACGCTGATAAATTGTTTTATATATTGCCTGTTTTGTAAGGGTTAAGCGTACTCATGACGAATGTTCCTGAACCAACCATTATTAAAAAATATGCCAACCGTCGCCTTTATCATACAGGAACCAGTACGTATGTGACGCAGGATGATCTGGCGCAAATGGTGCGCAAAGGTGAAGAGTTTGTCGTTCAAGATGCAAAGACGGGTGAAGATATAACGCGCCCTGTTCTCGGCCAAATCATTATGGATGAGGAAAATAAAGACGGCCAAGGTCTTCTGCCAATTTCTTTTTTGCGCCAACTTATCCGCTTGTATGGCGATAGTATGCAAAACCTAGTTCCCGGATATCTTAATTTTTCTCTTGAAGCATTAATGCGCGAACAACAATCTTTGCGCGAGAAAATGGCGCAAACCGTAGGGACTGTCAGTAAAGCGATGAGCCAGACACCATTTGGCGAAAATCCATTTGCAAATACCATTTTCAAAGCGCTTGATGAGCAAGCAAAAAACAACATGGCAATTTATGGCAAAGCCTTTGAGATGTTTAATCCACTTAATGCACTTAATCCGCAGATGATGCGCACTTCTTCGGGACAGGCAACATCAAGTGGCGCAACTGAAGCGACACTTGATGAATTGAAACGTCAGATTAATGAATTACAGGCAAAGCTAGATCAGAAAGACAAACCTTAAATTTAAGAATCATACTTTTTAAAAGGGGTCACATTATGTCTCAGGCGCCCTTCTTTTCTGAAACGTCGAGCCTCAATCCTGAAGAGGTTGAGCGTTTTAATGCGCTTGCGAACACGTGGTGGGACACAACCGGTTCAATGGGTATGCTGCACAAGCTTAACCCCGCACGCCTGTTGTTTATTCGTGATACAATTTGCGCACATTTTAATCGTAATCCGAAGATGCCGCGTCCTTACAGTGGATTAGACATCCTTGATGTGGGTTGCGGGGGCGGCATTGTGTGTGAGCCAATGGCACGTCTTGGCGCACTTGTTACAGGAATTGATCCCGCAGAGGACAATATTACTGTTGCCCAAAACCATGCGAATGCACAACAACTGTCTATCACTTACCTTCCTGTAACAGTTGAGACTCTTACGCAAGAGCAAGCACAATTTGACGTGGTTCTCGCTCTTGAGGTGATTGAGCATGTCGCCAATCCTGAACATTTTGTACAAGCTTGTGCGCAGGTGCTTAAGCCAAACGGGATTATGATTATTGCCACCCTCAACCGCACATCTGCTTCTTTTGCACTTGCGATTGTCGGTGCTGAATACATTCTGGGATGGCTTCCCAAAGGCACACATTCTTGGAGCGCATTTGTGACCCCCGATGAGTTGACCACATGGCTTAGCGGCGCTGCACTCTTACCCAAAAGTGAAACAGGAATGGTGTATCACCCTCTCGCTGATCGTTGGAAACTGTCCAGCAATATGCAGGTCAACTACATGATGAGCGCGGTTAAAACATAACTAGCGTGTCATGCTGAGTGCGGCACTCGATTTTGTCATAACGCCATCATATCCAGCACCTGAGGGGCGTAAACGTGCCGTAATCGTGCCCCCTCGTTGATAAAGATAAATTTCACCATCGCGCTGATCCCATGCAGTGACTTTAGCGAGGTCTTTGTTTGCGCACCCAGAAGCTGACGCTTTATATAAATCAAGCGCGGGTGAACTCGAAAGTTGCAACTTGCATTTTGCCCCTGTCGCATCTTTGGCAGCCCATGATCCCAGTACACTTGTGTTAGAGCGTGGCGTTACACGCTCCGTGGCTGGTCGTAAGTCGGCAACATTGCGATTTGATGCTTCTGGCAAAGAGGGCGGTTGTGATGGTTCACTCGCAATGAGTGGTGTTTGTGAAGGATTAGCACTCAGCATTTGTGGCGCGCCAGCTGGCGCGTCAAGCGGTTGACTAACAATCCCGCCAGAGTTGGGGCTTGAAGGATTGTAACTACCGGTCACTGATGGTGCGAGAATGTCATCGCTCGGTGTGTTATACTGCGGCGCTTGTGAAACCTGTCGTGGCAAGGAATTTGATGCTGGTAAACGCGGATCATAAACACGGCGCGAATTGGAGCACGCGGTGAGCGCTGAAGCACACACAACTGCAAGCGCAAGACTCATTATTGAATAGCGCTTAAGAGGCTGTGGCATGCTTAAAGACATCTTAGAGATCATTGATTACGCCCCCGACATGTTCACTGATTTTATCACAATGAGAAAAGTGTGTGACATTAACTTGATTCGCAATAAATTGTGGTGTTGTCATGGCATTATTGCCGACAACTCCCATCTATCAACACGTGGATAAGCCATGACATTGTCTGAAAACGCCCCTGCCCTTCGCGCACGTCGCAGTGTACTCTATATGCCAGGCTCGAATGCTAGAGCACTTGAAAAGGCACGCACACTTGAAGCGGATGCAGTTATTCTTGATTTAGAGGATGCAGTTGCTCCTGATGTGAAAGACCTAGCGCGTGAACAAGTGTGCGAAGCTGTCAAAATAGGGGGCTTTGGAAGACGGGAAGTCATTATTCGCATTAATGCTCTTGAAAGCGCGTGGGGGGAAGCCGATCTTATATCGGTCATTAGAGCAACTCCTGACGCCATTCTTATTCCCAAAGTTTCAAACGCACAAACACTTCACAATATTGGTGAAATACTGAACAAGCATCAAGCGGAAGCGTCAATTCGTATTTGGGCGATGATTGAAACACCCCTTGCTATGCTGAATATTCGCGAAATCGCCGCTTGCGCTCATCAGCCACAAACCCGCTTAAGCTGTTTTGTTATGGGTACGAACGATCTAAGCAAAGAAACAGGTGCAGGCTTTGGTCACCAGCGCATTGCTATGTTGCCATGGCTCATGCAAGCGCTTACGGCGGCGCGCGCCTATCATCTTGATATTATTGACGGTGTTTTTAATAATCTTAATGATGATGTGGGTTATCTCAATGAATGTGAACAGGGAAAGCTCTGTGGCTTTAACGGCAAAACGCTTATTCATCCTAAACAGATTGAAGGCGCTAACCAAATCTTTGCCCCCTCCTCTGAAGAAATCAGCGCTGCACAAGCCATTGTTGACGCATTTGATCTGCTAGAAAATGCCGCGAAAGGCGCGATTTCGCTCAATGGTCGCATGGTCGAGCGTCTACATGCTGACATAGCGCACCGCACTCTCACCCTTGCTAAAGCCATTCATTCAGATATGTAATTTATTTTTCTAAACGAACCAACGTCATTCCGCCTATCGGCGGGGAACCCGTGCAACTGAAACTATAGACCATGTCGTTATAATCTTGGTCACCCCCAACAGGGGTATCTTCCCAGTAATGGGTTGTCGTTGGTGACGTGCAAGCAGATCCAGACACTTTAAAAACGTTTATTGGATTGTTATGTGTATAGTATTCAGATTTTTGACCACAGTTTTTTGTAGGACTGTATTGTTTAACTCCACAGCGAATATTCACCATTTTAAAGCCGTAAGCCTCACCGGATCCTAAACTCATTTCAACATTATAACTTTTCTTGGTGATGTTTGATGCAATCATCTTGCTTTCAATAATTTCTTTTGTTTGCGCATCCATGCGATAAAGATAAATCTCATTGCCATCCCACGCATCAGACGACACAAATTTTGCGCTAATACTAAAATTAGAGTTCCCACCCGCTCCACGAACAGCTGTGGCACTCGCAGAGATAGTTTTGTTTCCATTTGTGACAGGAAAATAGGTTTTAACGACTGCCGTCGCATCGACCTTGACGCGATCTGCATTCATAATTGTAACGGTAACCGTTGGTGTCAGTAAATCGCCTTTTTGCGCGGCATTCGCATTAAAAAATTGAGTGGCTCTATTTGTATCAGGCGACGATGTTGTGTTGGAAATGGCGGCCAAGGCTGCCGTATCAACCGTTGTTTGAAGTGCGGTTTTTGCTGTACTCATCCGCGAGTAATCACTGGCAGCACCCGCAATGCCGAGCATCGGAACAAGTGAGAAAGCAAAAATGGTTCCAGACACACCTTGCTCATTTTTAAAGAAATGACATCGCATTGGACTCACTCACATCACTCTGTTAATGGCTGCTAAGCAAGCAACCTTCGCGTTTAGATTGAGTCTTGAGTTTACAGCGAAACAATTACACGACTGCAAAAAGAGTTTTATCAAATTAAGCTGTTTTTTTATGCGTCATTTTATTAAAAATGCCGGACTTAGGCCGTGGTAATATCTAAAAATATACCTTGAATGCCGTGTGTCCTACATATGACAATTAAATCGTTGAATTGGGAGGCTGAACGAAGACCCGCCCGTTCTCGTTGTGGCTGCTTCCTTCCGGATCTGACCCGATTGGCGAGTGGTACGTCCTAAGCCAACCTCCCACTGTTATTTCGCGCAAAAGCAGGGTATATGCAAGAAGTTTTCGCGCAACATATCTTAATTAGCTTAGTGTCCTTATGCCATTGATCCGCACCACATCTGATCTCGCTCATGTCTGTGACCTACTCAAAAGTGAGCGCTACATCACTGTTGATACTGAATTTATGCGTGAAAGCACGTATTTTCCTAAATTATGCCTCATACAAATTGCGAGAGCACAGGAGAATCAACAAAATAGCGTGCCAGAGGGGTGGCTCATTGATCCGCTTGCAGAGGGGATGAACCTTGCACCGTTTTTTGAGCTTATGGCGCATCGTGACACTGTAAAAGTGGTTCATTCTGGCCGGCAAGATCTTGAAATTATGTGGCTTCTTGGACAAGTCATTCCACAGCCCCTTTTTGATACACAAATTGCTGCCATGGTGTGTGGTTATGGCGACCAAGTGTCTTATGAACAACTCGCACGTGATTTTGCCAAAGCCAAAATTGATAAATCACACCGTTTCACCGATTGGTCACAACGCCCCTTGAGTGAACATCAGCTTCAATATGCGTTGGCCGATGTCACACATTTGTGCCGTGTTTATGAAGGCTTGCAAGAAAAGCTTGAGGCAAGCGGACGAGCACACTGGCTACTGGAAGAAATGGCTATTCTTACGGATCCTTCAACATATGATCAAAAATCAGAAGATGCATGGCTCAAACTAGCTGGTCGTGTTAATAAGGCTAAAGAGCTGGTCGTACTGCGTGAGCTGGCTATCTGGCGTGATCAAGAGGCACGCGCGCGTGATGTGCCGCGAGGCCGTGTACTGAAAGATGACGCTCTCATTGATGTTGCAACCGCCGCACCTCGCTCTGTTGAAGCACTTGGCAAATTGCGCTCTATCCCCAATGGCTTTGAGCGCTCAAAAACGGGAGCGGATATTTTAGAGTGCGTTGAGCGTGCTTTAGCAATCAACCCTGCTGAATGGCCGATACCCACGCGCCACAAACCGAAAGCACAGGCGGGTGCAGTTGTTGATCTCATGAAAGTGTTGCTTAAAGCCATTTCTGAACAAGAAGGTGTTGCTGCGAAAATCATCGCAACCTCAGATATGCTTGAAGAACTTGCTCGCCATGATGATGCCGATATTGCGGCTCTTAAAGGATGGCGTCGCGAATTATTTGGCGAACCAGCCCTTGCGCTCAAACGTGGCGAACTTGCACTCACAACGATTAAAGGTCGCCTGACATTTTTTAACTGCATGGAATCAGTATGATCGACACGGCATCTCACAATCAACCGATGCGTTATGATGTCGCCGTTGTTGGTGTGGGTGCAGCAGGCCTTTGTATGGCTTATGCGAGTGCGCAAAAGGGTTTGAGCACTGTTCTAATTGGCTCCCCTGCCCCTCCAGCACATGGTCGAACGGTCGCACTCTTTACGCAAGCTATTGCTTTTTTTAAAGAAGTTGGATTATGGCCGTTTCTTGAAAATAATGCTTATCCTCTTGAAAAACTACGTATTATTGATGTCACTCATAATCTCTTTCGCGCTCCGGCGCTCGTATTCGATGCTCAAGACATTGGATTAGAGGCGATCGGCTATAGTTTTGAATTATCTCATCTGCTCAAACAACTCAGTGATGCTGTTGATGTGCATGATCAGATCACTATCATTCCTTCACGCGTCACGGGCATGACATTGGAGACAAACGGGCGAACACTCACGCTTGAGGATGGTTCATGCGTCAATGCTAAGCTCGTAATTGCCGCTGATGGACGCTCATCTTTCATAAGAGAATGCGCGAATATTCCAATAAAAGCATGGGATTACCGCCAAGTTGCGCTGACCGTGCGTATTCAACACACGCGCGAGCAAGGCGCTATGTCTACGGAACTGCACACGCGGCATGGCCCCTTTACATGGGTTCCTTTAAATGCCCACACATCTGGTCTTGTATGGCTGACAACGCCAGACGAAGGTAAAGTACTGAATGATTTGTCTGATACCGCGCTTGCAAAACGCATTCGTGATCAAGCGCAAGGACTTTTGGGTGACGTGACGTGTGATAATCCGCGTCAAATTGTGCCCATGAGCGGTATGAATGCACAATACCTTACAGCATCCCATCTCGCATTGATTGGCGAGACGGCGCACGCTTTTCCGCCCATAGGCGCGCAAGGGCTTAATATGACTCTCGCCGACTGTTATGCCTTAACGACAGAACTATCCACATCATTTCATGATCTGGAAACTGCACTCAAACGTTATGACAAAGCGCGTAAAACCGATATTCGGATTCGCACAACCTTGGTTGATGGTCTCAATCGCGCTTTGTTGACACCGTTACTCCCGCTTGATTTTGCACGCAGTGCTGGACTTCATGCACTCAAAACGCTCTCTCCTTTACGCCGTATCATTATGAAAGCAGGGCTAAGGCGCTAAGTTTAAGCACATTTCAATAAAATGATCATTTTGATTCAATGTAGGACTTGTTTTTACAGGAATCCTGTTTTATCCAAGTCTCTCAAGATAAAGCTGATGTGCGTCTCTCTCCCGCACATTAGTTTTTATTCCCGGATAGCTCAGCGGTAGAGCAATCGGCTGTTAACCGATTGGTCGCAGGTTCGAATCCTGCTCCGGGAGCCATTGCTTGTAACATTTACCGCGAACCTGCTGCTTTTTTGCTCCTAAAGATTTCACTTATCAGGCAGCTTATGACGCTGGTTTCAAGCTTGATGAGTTCATGCCAATTAATTCATCAGGCATTACTACACATCGAGATCATTTTGTACTCGATATGGATAAAAATATTTTGGAACAGCGCGTAAGGCGATTTTTTGATGTGCGCATTCCCGACGAAACAATCCGAAGAGAAATGGAATTGAAGGATAATAGAGATTGGCAGTTGGCGACAGCCCGCTATTCAGTGAAATTTGACGAAAACAATTTTAAGATATGTGCATATCGCCCTTTTGATGTGCGATCTATTTATTATCATTCCAGCGTGATTGATTTTGATCGAAATGCCGTGATGCAGCATTTTCTAGCTGGCGAGAATGTCGGCCTTTTAATTCCCAAACAATCAACCGATGGCATTGGTGCCTTGTTTGTGAACACCATGGCAGGCCACAAATCCTTCACAGCTTATGATCGTAATTTTCTCTTCCCCCTCTACCTCTACCCCTCCGAAAACGACCTCGACCAGACTCGACGTATCAACTTCGACCCGAAAATCTATGCTGCAATTTGTAAAGCAGCTGGCCTCTTTCCCTCTCCCCTTGCGGGAGAAGGTGGATCGACGCGAAGCGGCGAGACGGGTGAGGGGTTTTTCTTATCAAATCATCCCTCATCCGGCTCTTCGAGCCACCTTCTCCCGCAAGGGGAGAAGGGAAATTCGCCTCTTCCGTCAGCTTCGCTGACACCTTCTCCCACAGGGGGAGAAGGGGGTATATCCTCAGGGGGAGAAGGGTACAGAGCAAAAGAACGGGAGCAGGCAAAACATAGTCTGCTGCTCGAGCGCGCTCGCGACATGCGCAAAGAGCCAACAGAGGCCGAAAGGAAACTCTGGCAGATTTTGCGTGGACGACGGTTTTCAGGGTTTAAATTCCGTCGGCAGGTGCCAATAGGAGACTACATTGCGGATTTCGTATGCCATGAAGCAAAGCTGATTGTGGAAGCGGATGGCTCCCAACATGCGGATAATGACTATGACAAGATGCGTGATGCATGGTTCGCAGCCCAAGGGTACCGAGTCACGCGTTTCTGGAATCATGAGATTTTGCACCAGACGAGAGTTATTGAAGACACCATCTGGCGGGATGTGAATACGCCTTTATTTAGCCCCTCATCCGTCCCTTCGGGATCCCTTCTCCCTCAAGGGGAGAAGGGGGCAAGTCAGCAAGGAGAGGATAAAAAGCCTCCTGAATTGCAAGTCTTTGATTATATTTACGGTGTGCTTCACTGCCCAGCCTATCGCGAGACCTATGCGCAGTTTCTGAAAATCGATTTTCCACGTATTCCTTATCCCTCATCGCCAGACAGTTTTGCTGACATTTCTGCCAAGGGCGAGCAACTGCGCCGACTGCACCTGATGGAACCTGCTGCCATTGGAGATACCCCCTATCCTTTTAAAGGAGATGGCGATTGCACTGTGGAGAAGCCTTATTTTGAGGCTAGCAAAGTGTTTATCAACAAGGCGCAATATTTTGAAGGCGTGACGCTTCTCGCTTGGGAATTTTATATAGGCGGCTACCAACCAGCGCAGAAATGGCTTAAAGATCGCAAGGGACGGCAGCTTTCTTTTGAGGATGTGAAGCACTATCAGCGCATTATCAAAATCTTATCTGAGACACACCGCATCATGCAGACGATTATTTTACCGCTGGAGATTTAACGGACGCGCAAAAACGCATGACAGACTATCTCTTAAAGCGCCTTCACCAACATCAACCGAATGACCGTGATGAGCACACCTCCAAGCGCAATGATCATAGCGCCTGTCTTGATCGTCATCTGTTCATTGAGCTTTATGCCCAATATCCGCCCTGTGGCGCGAGTGCGTAGTTATTCCATTGTGTGGGCATCTGAAGTCGCAACTGCGGAAGTGTCATCAAATTGCCTGCAACGAGTGGACTCGCTTGCATGGCATTATAAACAGGCCATTGTGGCCAGTTTTGAGCCGCATAACCATAAGGATTATTCTGTTGTGTCGTGTACATGTCTCCTCCCCAAGGAACAGGTGCGGTAATGTTATTCGGAAACTGCTGACTAAATAATAAATCGTTGAGTGGTCTCGAGATAATCGTGCCGGAAATCGGTGTAAGATTATTTCCCGTAATCGCCGTGTTGCCATTTAATGGATTAATGAGTGTGTTATTAAGAGAGCCGCTTCCGTTAAGTGGGTTGATCAGCCCATTGTTGATGAGATTTGGATTGCCTCCCGTCAGTAACGCATACGGATTAATTGACGTGCCGTTTATTTGATTAGGTTGGGCAACTGCTTGACTTGCCAGATGTTGTTTGAGTGATCCACCGCGATTAAGAAGCAAATAAGCGGGATCTTGTAGATCAGGCGTCGTTGTTGATGACTGCGAATTTGCTTGGCCTTCTGAGCCATTTTGGGTATTATTTTGCGAGATTGATAACGCCGATTGACGTAAGGCATTTAAAACCGCATCAAAACCATAAACCTGCGGCTGATACACACCGAATGCGCCTGTTTGCTGACGCGGTATTTGAATCGGTGTTGTCCCCATACGGGGTGTGATAATCGCCATCACGCAAATCCCTCATATCATTTTTCACCTTTCCTGTTGCCGCATTCAGGGGAAAAATGATGCCTTCACTATTCAACTATGGCCGAATATTCATAGTAAAAGGTTGCCATAATATGCATAATTTTTGAAGTTTAATCCTGTATTTACCTTAATAAGATTTGTATAAGGCTTGACACTGTGAAGACACATCATGCCCTTTAAAACGCCTCCCCCTTTGCAAACACATATCAATAAGTGCTCCTCACGCCTTGATAAGGTCGCGCCTTTTTTAGCAATGGATGTCATGGCACAAGCGAAGGTGCGTACCCTCAACGGTGAGAGCATTGTTCATATGGAAGTGGGTGAACCTTCTGCCTCAACCCCATTGGGCATTAAGCAAGCAGCCATTGATGCGCTTAATCATGGTAATGTTGGTTACACGCAAGCGCTAGGCTTACCCGCACTACGCGCTCGCATCGCTCAGCATTATGCAGACCAATATCGTATCACGATTCCCATGGAGCGCGTGGTTGTCACGACGGGTTCATCGGCTGGTTTTGTTTTAAGCTTTTTAACGCTTTTTAATGCAGGGGATCGCGTAGCGATTGCCTGTCCGGGCTATCCTGCTTATCGCAATATTTTGTCAGCACTTGATCTTGAACCCGTACTCATTCCCTCAGGTGCTGATGAAGGCTGGATCATGAGCGCTCAAGCAATTATGGCAGCGCATAATCAAAAGCCGCTTCACGGGGTTTTGGTGATGAGTCCTGCTAACCCCACCGGCAAGATGATGTCTGCTCATGAACTTTCTGGACTGACAAGCACATGTCAAAACCTTGGTCTTCCACTCATATCAGATGAGATTTATCATGGTTTGACTTTTGAATCCGAAGCGACAACGGCGCTTCATGCAAATGATCAGGCAATCATCATAAATAGCTTTTCAAAATATTATGCCATGACAGGTTGGCGCATCGGTTGGATGATTGTGCCCGATCATTTTGTGCGTCCCATTGAGCGCTTAACGCAAAATCTTTATATCAGCGCACCATATCTAAGCCAAATTGCTGCCATTAAAGCGTTTGATGCACGCGATGATTTGGAGGCCATACGACAGGATTATGCCGCGAATCGTGCGCTTTTGCTTGAAGCGCTGCCGAGACTTGGATTAACGCGCTTTGCTCCAGCTGACGGTGCATTTTACATTTACGCTGACATTTCTGATTTTGCATCAGATTCAATCAGCTTTTGCCAAGCACTCCTTGATGAGACAGGTGTTGCAGCAACACCTGGGCTGGATTTTGATCCGGTCAATGGACATCGTTACGTGCGATTTTCTTATGCCGGCTCTTTCACTGACTGCACTAACCTCATCGAAAGACTAACAAAATGGCCCAAAATACACGCACAACGTGCGTATATTTAAGAGCATCTTAAGACTGCTTTGACATACTCCGCATTGCGATTAGGACTGTGTTATCCAAAGTGGAAAGTTAAAAACGCTTGCCATTAGTGCGTTTCGACTTTAGATGAATGAGGCATTCCGTCGTGTTTTGGCACAAAGTGAGCGCGAATTCATGCGCTGTTACAATGTGCAGGCTATGCGGTCAAAGGTGAGCTTCACTTTTAAAAACCGCAAAATAAAGGAGTGAGCGTTTTGGTCGATCATCAAAAACGTCAATTGAGTTTTGCGGCTTTAAACACACATCGCCGCATGATCGTCAAAATAGCTGGCGTTGCTGCCGTCTCTCTTGCTGCCGCAAATTGCAGCCAACCTGTCGGGCAAAAAATCAGCAAAGGCGGCATAGATCCTAAATATGGGGTCGCTGCTAGCCCACGTGTTGTTGATGAGGGACAAGAGGTTCCCAAAGGCGGTGGACGAAAAATGGTCGGCAAGCCATACACCATCGCTGGAAAACGTTACACTCCCTATGACAAGCCAATTGGTTACAAAATTTCTGGAACTGCGTCGTGGTATGGTTCAGCCTTTCATGGACGACGCACGGCGAATGGTGAAGTGTTTGATCGTCATTCATTCTTGGCAGCGCATCCCACAATGCCCTTACCTAGCTATGCGCGCGTCACCAATAAGCGCAATGGGCACTCAATTGTTGTGCGCGTGAATGATCGCGGTCCTTACCATGGTGCGCGTGTTCTGGATGTATCAGAGCGTGTCGCTGAAGCGCTTGATTTTAAACGCATGGGCGTTGCATCCGTGACAGTCGAATATCTAGGCGGGGCTGATCTTAAAGGCAGTGATGATCGCAAGTTGATTGCGTCGTTACGTGTTGACGGTAAATCTGCCCCATTTAATGGCCCAACAGGACGCACACTTGTTGCAAGCTCCAACTCTTTCGCGCCATCATCAGAAGCTTCACCCGAAACGACTTCAGCGCTTCGCCAAACAATCAGTTCTCACTCTGAACCTGTAACGGAAGAAACTACTTCGCCACCGCGCCTTGCATCACTCTTTGGAGCAGCGCCAGAAGCACCAAAAGCACAAATAGCTGAAGCACCTGCCAGCATGGCATCTCTTGATGTTGGAGCATTAACGACAGCCCCCCTTCCCCCTGAACGTCCGTTTCAGGTTGCCTCAGCCTCCAGCAACACACGCCCTAGTGCTGAAACGAGTGTCGGGGAAAGTGTTGATGATACGAGCGCCACAATTCAACCTACACAGGTTAAAATTGTCCCACTGCCTCCCGTGCGCCCTACTGAGCGCCAACGTATTGCACGTGCCAATTAATTTCAAATATAGGTACTGCAAATTAAATATGGGTTGTACAGTTTAAAGGCACTTGCATTTTCAGCTTATATACTCAAAAACGATCCATAGAATGTCTATAAGATAACCTACCTGCCATCGTTTGCAGGATTGGGTGGAGAAATATAATGATTACGGTCACTTTTCCTGATGGTGCAAGCCGCCAATTTCATTCGGGGATCACAGGTCGCGATATTGCAGGTGGTATCTCGCCTTCATTGCTTAAGCGCACTGTTGCAATGGCACTTGATGATGTTTTAGCGGATCTAAGTGATCCGATTACACAGGATGTAAAGATCGATTTCATTAACCGTGATGATCCCAGAGCGCTTGAATTGATCCGTCATGACTGCGCGCACGTGCTCGCGGAAGCGGTTCAAACCCTATTTCCTCACACTCAAGTGACAATCGGCCCCGTTATCGAAAATGGATTTTATTACGATTTTCATCGTGATACCCCTTTTACAACCGATGATTTGAGTGCGATCGAAGCACAAATGCGAAAAATTATTGCTCGTGATGCAGCGTTCACTAAAGAAGAGTGGAGCCGTGATGAGGCTAAAACATTTTTTCAAAATAAGGGCGAGCACTTCAAAGTTGAATTAATTGAAAGCATTCCAGAAGATCAATCGTTGAAAATTTACCGTCAAGGTGACTGGCTTGATTTATGTCGCGGCCCCCATATGACCTCGACGGGCAAAATTGGCAATGCTTTTAAATTAATGAAGGTTGCTGGCTCCTATTGGCGTGGCGATGCAAAAAATGCTGTTCTCACACGTATTTATGGCACTGCTTTTGCCAAACAGGATGAGCTTGACGCTTATTTGAAGCAGCTTGAAGAAGCTGAGAAACGTGATCATCGTCGTTTAGGGCGTGAGATGGATTTATTCCATTTTCAGGAGGAAGGGCCAGGAACTGTTTTCTGGCATCCCAAAGGATGGACGCTCTTCCAAACGCTGATCAACTATATGCGTCGCAAACAAAATGAAGCTGGCTACGAAGAAGTAAATGCTCCACAGGTGCTGGATCGTGCTTTGTGGGAGCAGTCGGGGCATTGGGAAAACTATCATGCCAATATGTTTATCACGCAAACGGAAGATGATCGCGTTTTTGCGCTTAAACCAATGAACTGTCCTGGGCACGTACAGATTTATAAAAACGGCCTCAAAAGTTATCGCGATCTTCCATACAAAATTGCTGAATTTGGACTTGTGCATCGTTATGAACCTTCTGGGGCTCTCCATGGACTGATGAGGGTGCGTGCGTTTACGCAAGACGATGCCCATATTTTCTGCACCGAAGATCAAATTGCGGAGGAGTGCCTCAAGATCAATGATCTGATCTTGAGCATCTATAAAGATTTTGGCTTTGATCAGATCACTATTAAACTCTCAACACGCCCTGAAAAGCGTGTAGGCGCCGATGAATTATGGGATAAAGCCGAGCGTGCGATGCGTGATGTTCTTCAGATCGTGGAAGAACGCGCACAGGGTAGTATTAAAACTGGGATTAATGAGGGCGAGGGTGCATTTTACGGCCCCAAATTTGAATACGTACTGCGCGACGCGATTGGCCGAGAGTGGCAGTGCGGAACAACACAGGTGGATTTTAATCTTCCAGGACGTTTTGGCGCTTTTTATATTGAAAGTTCAGGCGAGAAAAAAACGCCGGTCATGATTCATCGTGCAATGTTCGGCTCGTTAGAACGTTTCACAGGTATTTTAATTGAACATTATGCTGGGCATTTCCCGCTCTGGCTTGCCCCACTTCAAATTAAAGTTTGTACGATTACGCAAGAGGCAGATGACTATGCTTATGACATCCTGAAAGCCTTAAAGGCCGCTGGATTGCGTGCTGAAATCGATATACGCAATGAGAAAATCAACTATAAAGTGCGCGAGCATTCACTTGCAAAAGTGCCAGTGTTGCTCGTCGTCGGAAAATCAGAAGCCCACAATCGCACAGTTTCTGTTAGACGCTTAGGTAGTCAGGATCAGAATATAACTGCTCTTGAAGATATTATAACAGTTTTAAAGCGCGAATCTAACGTTCTTGACAAAAAAATTCAAAGCTAAATCATCCACATCGCACACAGCCTAAAGTAAAAAAATTATGCTGCTGCAAGTTGGCTTAAAAAATCATCCAATGATGTTTTTAAATTATCAGCATCACTTGACAGCTGGCTTGATAGTGCTTTCAAATCTTGAGCAACACGACCATTTTCAGATGTGATTAAAGGTAGTTCGGTCACCTTTTCCATAACGATGTCGGTTTCATTAACAGCACGATGCAGATTTTCTGTAATTTCTTTTGTTGCATAGTTTTGTTGTTCAACAGTTGATGCAATAACTGTTGAAACCGCGTGCATGTCGCTAATCGTCAAACGTATACCTTCAATATGGCCAACAACATCTGCTGCTGCAGTTTGGATTTCGGCAATCTGACGATCAATCTCGCTGGTTGCTTGCGCAGTTTGTGATGCAAGACTTTTTACTTCCGAAGCAACCACGGCAAAACCTCGTCCAGCTTCACCCGCACGGGCAGCTTCAATCGTTGCATTAAGTGCAAGTAAATTAGTTTGTCCTGCAATTTGTGCGATTAAAGTCGCAATTTCACTGATTTTCTGAACTTTTATTGAAAGAATATCAGCCTTTGATGTCGCATCCTGAGTATTGCCGGTTGCCATGTCTGCAATTTTTGCTGCATGGGCTGCTTGCTCTGAAATAGCTTCAACAGATGCCGACATTTGCGTGACCGCAGCAGCAATTGCTTCAACCGTCATGCGTGCGCCTGTTAAACCCGCAACTGCATTACTGATGCTTGAACTTGTGACATCAGCATTGTTAGCTACAACTTCGGTTGAGGATTGCATATCATAAGCCGTTTGCTGAACACTATCTGCAACGTTAGAAATCGTGCTTCTTAAAATTTGTGCCATACTTTCTGTGGCTTTGCGCTGTGATGCACGCACTGCTTCGGCTCGTTCCTCACTATTGGCATCACTCATGCGTTCAATCATGCGATCACGTAAATGAGACACAGAACGTGCAATATCACCAATTTCATTTCGTGCATCTGATAGCGGGATGGGCGTATCCATGCGCTCATCTGCAATTTTAATAACAGAAATGCTTAAATCATTCTTACCATTAACAATGGAGCGAATAAGGGGGATTGCTACAAGGAAGGCTGTTATTGTTGCCAAGCCGCAGACGAGTAGTGCCCAGATAAGGCGTTGATAAAATCCATTTATGCGAATTTTTAGCAGGTTATCAAGTTCAGCAGCACTGGCGAGCCAGAGCGCATCTGTTGCAGCCATTGTCGCAATTTTATGGTCTTTCAAGTTTTTGAGCGCATTCGTATCGCGTTTATCACTGCGTAAACTCGCCGCAAATTCTGTTGCTGCAACTTTTAACAGGCCAGCTTGATTCTCAAGTGTTGTGTAAGGTTTTGCCAAAGTACCGCGCACACTTCCCGTTGTATTTGATTTTATTGCAGTTGCAACTGAGTTGTTAATACCATCAAGAACACCTGAATAACGTCCAATCAAATTAATGATTTCAGCTTTTTCTTCATCACTGAGCGTTTTTTTGAGAAATTGTGCATCTGCTGCTGCAACAATATGACCCATCTCGTTAATAAAGTCCGGTAATTTTACAACGACCAAATCCATCACATAATAGCTATCAAGATCAGGATCTAAAATAAGATTTGAGCCATCACCAACTTTGGTAATCAGATTTTTAATTGCGCTATACCCCTCGTGAGTGAAGAGTTGGCGTTATCTTTTTATTAAGGTTGTTTTGATTCCAATTTGGTATGGGTACGCTTTTAGAACCAGACCAACGT
>JBIKVP010000004.1:0-52298 GCA_044356745.1 Beijerinckiaceae bacterium
GGTGGCGTTTCAAAAGCTCCTGACGTTGATCCGGTTCTAAAAGCGTACCCATACCAAATTGGAATCAAAACAACCTTAATAAAAAGATAACGCCAACTCTTCACTCACGAGGGGTATATTAATTATATAATACATATATTTAAATTCAAGCGCTATCTGATTTTTAACATCAAACTTTAGCCTGGTGTATTAATTAATTTTATCGCAATTAATACATCAATGCATTTTTAATATATAAACTCCTGCCATTAAAACACTTTTGCTTTAATCAGCGGCTCCGCTTTTGGCGTTTCTTCTTGGGTGTTTAGTGTCAAGCTTGCTAATTTAAAATAAGGATGAAGCGGCAACACGTTAGCTTATCGCGCCGTACTTAATTGTGTTGAGTTTAGCTGCATGGCCTCAGAAAGCTACTCAAGCGCTCTTAACAATAATGTGTAGCACCGCAATACGTTATGGGATGATTGGTTTTATGTCCAGATCGGTTCATGTTCAGCTGCAGCTTTGACAAAATGAAACAAGCCATATGCGGCAAAGAGGCTGAAAATTGCCATTAATGCATAACCGATGGTCATGCCCAGTTCAAACAAGCCCGCTATTGCCCAACCCGACGCAAGTGCTACGCCAAACAATTCAACGCCCACAAGAATAGCAACGCTGATCACCGTAATGAGGTTTGAAACGTTAAGTCGCTTTTTAGAAGCCGTCGACGTTGCCATAAAGCAGTCCCTTTAAATCACCTATTTTTCAGTATTCTTAGCAAGGGTGAGCGGTTGACGCAAATTTTTGTTTTCTACTCTATAGGGTAACGCGTTTGTCGCCCTGCGCAATATCAGTTGCCAAAGGCAGCCACTTCTGCCATAGGAAACACGTTGTCTGAACGGCTGTTAAGGGCTGCCGTATTGGAGACGCTTTTGTGCGCATCATCAAAATCAAGATGAATGCTGCAAAAAGCACTTGAAAGAGCGATATCTGCTTATGTTTTGCGCTTTCTGTGCACTTCTTTTGAAGTGCTTTGTATTAGTTTGAAAGGATTGAAAATGCCCAAGATGAAAACAAAATCAGGCGTAAAAAAACGCTTTCGCCTGACCGGAACCGGAAAAGTCATCGCGACCCAGGCGGGGAAACGCCACGGGATGATCAAGCGGACGAACAAGCAACTCCGCAATCAGCGCGGCACCACCATTTTGTGTGAAGCCGATGCCCGTATCGTTAAACAGTTTATGCCTTACGGCTAACCAACCCCTCTGTCCTCTAAAGGAATTGTCTCATGGCTCGCGTTAAACGTGGCGTAACCTCACACGCCAAACACAAAAAAGTTCTCAAAGCCGCTAAAGGTTTTTATGGACGTCGTAAAAATACCATTCGCACTGCAAAAGCAGCTGTTGATCGCGCAATGCAATATGCTTATCGCGATCGCAAAAACAAAAAGCGCACATTTCGCGCTTTGTGGATTCAGCGCCTCAATGCAGCGGTTCGTGAATATGGCCTCACCTACTCACGCTTTATTGATGGATTAACAAAGTCTGGTGTTCTCGTTGATCGTAAAGTGTTGTCTGATCTTGCGATTCATCAGCCTGAAGCGTTCAAAGCGATTGTTGAAAAAGCAAAAGCGGCTTTGCCCCAAGAATTGCAAACTGCTGCTTGATCTATCTCTTTTTATTTTTAAAAACGCGGTTTCTTCTTTGCGGAGAGCCGCGTTTTTTGTATGAAAAATTTACATGAATAAAGGAATGCAGATCATGGATTTGAGCGCACTTGAAGCTTCCCTTTCATCGGATATTGCGGCGGCCACAACGGAGGCTCGGTTAGAGGAAATCCGTGTTTCTGCTTTGGGAAAAACTGGCTCTATCTCGGGATTGCTCAAAACCCTTGGCGCTATGTCACCTGAGGAGCGCAAAGAACAAGGGCCGCTGATCAATGGCTTGCGTGATCGCGTGCAAAGCGCCCTCACATCGCGTAAAGAAACTTTGGCGGATGCAGCACTGAATGCGCGGCTTGCCACAGAAACGATTGATGTCACGCTTCCTTTAAGGGAAGCGCCTGAACAGCGTGGGCGCATTCATCCGCTGTCACAAGTTCTTGATGAGCTGATCGCTATTTTTGCCGATATGGGTTTTGCCGTCGCTGAAGGGCCTGATATTGAAACAGACTTTAATAATTTTACGGCGCTTAACTTTCCTGTTGGTCACCCAGCGCGTGAAATGCATGATACGTTTTTCTTCTCGCCAGATGCCAATGGTGAGCGCAAATTGTTGCGCACGCATACATCGCCTGTTCAAATTCGCACGATGCGCACACAAGAACCTCCCATTCGCGTGATTATTCCTGGGCGCACCTATCGCTGTGATTCAGATCAAACCCACACGCCGATGTTTCATCAGGTCGAGGGGCTGGTGATTGAAAAGGGGGCGCATATGGGGCATCTCAAATGGATTTTAGAATCGTTTTGCAAAGCTTTTTTTGAAGTCGATCAGGTCAAAATGCGCTTTCGACCGTCCTTTTTTCCTTTTACGGAACCCTCAGCAGAGGTTGATATTCAGTGCGCACGTAAAGAGGGTGAAATACGCTTTGGTGAAGGCACGGACTGGCTTGAAATCCTTGGTTGCGGCATGGTGCACCCGAACGTTTTACGTCATTGCGGGTTTGATCCTGATGAATATCAGGGCTTTGCGTGGGGTATGGGGATTGATCGCATTGCGATGCTCAAATATGGCCTGCCTGATTTACGCGCCTTTTTTGAAGCAGATGTGCGCTGGATCGAGCACTATGGCTTCCGTCCGCTTGATATTCCCAGCTTAGCTGCTGGTTTATCGCGCTAGGTGATTTGAAACACATCTCCATTTGGCATTCCCGCATCAAGCCAGTGTTGCTCCAACTCTTTCAGGCGTGTGCTCACCTCAGGGCCTTTAGGGATGCCAGAGGCAATGAGATCACCGCCTGTAATTGGAAATACGGGCACGTGTTCCATGCCCTTGATAAGCCTCTCAAGGGTTGTGGCTGCGTCCTGTGTCATGAGTGGCGCATCGGAGGCGTGTAAAGCGATGCACGCAGTGTGTGTGGCTTCAAGGCCAAAACGATAAGCGCTTTTGTGTATATCTAGCGCATTTAACGGTGAATACTGTCCATAAACATGCTCAAGACAATGTGCATAGCGCTCTAATGACAGTGTGTGTGCATTTGAAAGCCGTAAACTATCGCGTAAGCGGGGTACATCATGGCGCCCTAAAACGCTCAAGGCGGCAAGGCGCGAGATCACATCGCCCTGATTCATGAGAACCCGCGATAGTCGCGCCAGATGTGTGACCGCTCCCCATGTATAACCACTCAAACCCGATTGACTCATCTGCATAACAATATTCACCACATGAGGGGTCATGAGGAGTTTAAAGCTCTCCATCTGAATGCGCTCACGTGAGAGTTGCTCAAGCCCTTCACGGTTTTTGATGCATGCGTAAAGCCCCTTTCGTTCAAGTACACCTGTTCCGTAGGCGCTGCTGAAGCGAAAAAAACGCAAAATCCGCAAATAATCTTCGCGTATGCGGGTTTCAGGATCGCCAATAAAACGCACGATATGCTCTGATGCATCCTTCACACCGCCAACGGTGTCGTGAATCGTGCCATCTTCTGATAAAAACAGGGCGTTGATGGTAAAATCACGCCGAAGCGCATCTTTGGCAAAATCACGCCCAAACAGCACTTGCGCGTGGCGACCGTTGGTGAGCACATCCTCGCGCAATGTCGTGATTTCATAAGGCGTATGATCAAGAATGAGTGTGATCGTGCCGTGATCAATACCTGTGGGAACAGCTTTAAATCCTGCTTGCTGTGCCCGCTCCAGAACGATCTGAGGTAAAGCCGTTGTCGCGCAATCAATATCGGATACAGGGTGATCCATCAAAGCGTTACGCACCGCGCCGCCAACAATCCTTAGCTCCTCGCCATCGCGATTAAGGAGTGAAAACAGCGTCTTCACCCCTTTGCGAGAGATCAATTCATTGAGGCGGTTTTGCTGCTCTGGGGTGATCATTCAACGCTACTCAAACCGACCAGGAACCAGTTTTCCGTTCTCCAAATGGGGCGGAATATATCCTTTTGTGGAACGCTCGGTGAGTGCATTTGATACGATAATACTGAGTATGCTGAGGGTGAGACCCGCCACAATCAGCCACGGCATCGGGCCTTTCCAGTTCTGGCGTTCAAACACTTTGCGCTTGTTGAGGATTAGCACAATGGCAAAAACGAAAAACGGCAACAGAAAAAACAGCATATCATCCCAGAGCAAACGCATTCTTGTGTCCCACTTTCGAAGCGGGTTTTATTTTGCTTCATCAAACCCGCGTTCTGTTTTTTGTTTGTCGTATGTCGTCACGCAAAACCGGTGCCCACTTTTGCGCGACATACTTTTAATGCAAGATCATGAATGATCTCGGCGGTAATGCCCCAGATATACCATGAATCATATTCAATTGCGTAAAAGAAGCGCTCCCTGCCGTACCAATCGCGTGATTTAAGCTGATGATTATCGCGGTTGAGAACAAAATCGAGCGGCACTTCAAAAACGGCGTCAACTTCATCGGGATGGGGAAGCGGTATCATGTCAGGGGAAATACGTGCCACCACGGGTACTATGCGATAGCCCGTAATCGAAACATAGCTGTCAAGAAACCCTAGCGGCGTAATGTGATGAGCGCCAAGCGCAATTTCCTCAAACGCTTCACGGGTTGCTGTCTCAATGACAGATTGATCCTGAGGCGCGACTTTGCCCCCCGGAAAGGCGATTTGCCCTGCATGATCATTCAGTTTTGCCGTGCGCTGGGTTAAAAGCAAGGACAAACCCGTTGGGCGTGCGACAATTGGCACAAGCACAGCGGCTGGTATTGGGTTGTTCAGGCGCTCGCCAATCGCGCGCCATGCAGGATCATCCACATCAGGGCGTTGTCCTTTAAGGGGTGTCGGCCATGTATCATTTTCTTGCGGTGCAGGATGCAGCACCTCGTTTAAAATAGTCCAGAGCGGGTGATCATTGGTTGGTGCGTTCATGACGCATGTTTAGCGAAACGGGGGGCGTGCGCCAAATGATTTGTGCTAAATCATTTTTCTTGGCATTCATTGACACATTTTGCCGTGAACCCTAATGCTGGCATATCTTTGCCAAGGACGCTTATCATCATGACTGAAACGCCAACCCGTGATTATTCGCAAACGCTGTTTTTGCCTAAAACGGATTTTCCGATGCGGGCGGGATTGCCGCAAAAAGAGCCTGAAATCTTGGCGCGTTGGGGACAGATCAACCTCTATCAAAAATTGCGCGAAAAGAGCGCGGGCAAAAAGCGCTTTGTGCTCCATGATGGTCCGCCCTATGCCAACGGCAATCTGCATATTGGCCATGCGCTCAATAAAATCCTCAAAGATATTGTGGTGCGCTCACAACAAATGGCGGGGTTTGATGCCCCTTATGTCCCGGGTTGGGATTGTCATGGTCTGCCCATTGAATGGAAGATCGAAGAGCAATATCGCGCCAAGGGCAAAAATAAAGATGAGGTCAATATCAACGAGTTTCGCGGGGAATGCCGTGCTTTTGCCGCCCATTGGCTGGGTGTGCAGCGCGAAGAATTCAAGCGCTTAGGGGTGACGGGGGATTGGGATAATCCTTATTCAACAATGGCTTTTCATGCGGAGGCGCAAATCGCCGCCGAGATTATGACGTTTGCTGACAATGGGCTGCTCTATCGCGGCTCAAAACCTGTGATGTGGTCTGTGGTCGAAAAAACCGCATTGGCAGAAGCCGAGGTTGAGTATCACGAGCATACGTCGACAACGGTGTTTGTGAAGTTTCCGCTTCTTTCTTTAGGGCCAAATCGCTATCAAAGTAATTCTAAAAGATCCCTTGATTATGCAATGGAATATAACAACCGTTTCCCTGAATCTGCTAATAGTAAAAGTGCGAACGTTTCAATAGTTATCTGGACTACCACACCTTGGACTTTACCGGCTAACCGTGCCATCGCGTTTTCTAAAAATATTATTTATAACGCTTACCGTGTCACGGCTGCTGCTGAGGATAACTGGACAAAAGTCCATGAAGTTCTAATCCTTGCTGAAAATCTGGCTCAAATTGTTAAATCGGCTGGACGCATTGAGGAATGGGAAATTATTGATACATTCACCTTTGACGAGCTTGAAGGTGCCAAGTGCTCCCATCCCTTCCATCGCTTAATGAACCATCGTCATTGCGAGCCTGTCGAAGACAGGCGTGGCAATCCAGACTTATCGCAAAATACTGGATCGCCACGTCGGGCTGACGCCCTCCTCGCGATGACGGGAAGTGAATCTGCTCAATGCGAAGGCGGTTATTACAGCTTTGGTGTCCCCCTCATCGCCGCTGACTTCGTCACCGACGATACAGGAACAGGCTTTGTCCATATTGCGCCAGGGCATGGGCAGGATGACTATATGCTCTGGAGTAACAACAAGGATACGTTCGCGCGTCACGGTACAAAAGACGTGCCGCACACCGTGCAGGCGGATGGCACGTATTATCCGCATGTGGCGCTGTTCGAAGGCGCGCGCGTCTATGATGACAAGGGCAAAGAGGGCGATGCCAATAGGAGGGTCATTGCGGAATTAGAAAAAGCCAACGCGATTGTAGCACGTGGTAAGCTGCGGCACTCTTATCCGCACTCATGGCGCTCAAAAGCCCCGCTCATTTTCCGTAATACGCCGCAGTGGTTTATCGCGATGGACAAGGCGTTTGAGGTTAAGGGGAGTGGTTCAAAGGCGTGGATGGCAGGGACAAGCCCTGCCATGACGGGTGAGGAACAGGTGCACAAAAAACAATCCTTGCGCGACATAGCCCTCCACACCATCAAACAGACCGAGTGGGTTCCGCAAGCGGGTGAAAACCGCATCACAGGCATGATTGCGAACCGTCCTGACTGGGTGGTGTCGCGTCAACGGGCGTGGGGCGTGCCGATTGCGGTGTTTGTCGCCAAACAAAATATAACATCTCCTACGGCTGATCCAGAAACAGTTCAGTTGCATCTCAGAGCGGGTGAGATTTTAAAAGATCGACGCGTCAATGACCGCATCATCGAAGCCTTTAAACATGAAGGCGCGGATGCGTGGTTTGCGCCAAATGCTGCGGCACGGTTTCTCAAACCTGAATACAACCCTGATGATTTTGAGCAGGTGATGGATGTGCTTGATGTGTGGTTTGATTCAGGTTCCACCCATGCCTATACGCTTGAAGACCCCGACCATTTCCCCGTTTACAAGGGATTAAAGCGCAAATGTGACGGCGGCAATGACATCGTGATGTATCTGGAAGGCTCGGATCAGCATCGCGGCTGGTTTCATTCATCCCTGCTTGAGAGCTGCGGCACGCGTGGGCGAGCGCCATTTGATGTGGTGCTTACGCATGGGTTTGTGCTCGACCAGAGCGGCAATAAAATGTCCAAATCGGTGGGCAATGTGGTTGCGCCCCAAGATGTGATCAAGCAGTCAGGCGCGGATATTTTGCGTCTGTGGGTTGCGGCATCTGATTATAGCGATGATCTGCGTATCGGTAATGAGATCATTAAAACCTTCAATGAAACGTATCGCAAGTTGCGCAACACCATGCGCTGGATGCTTGGGGCGCTGCATCATAAGCGTGAGGATGTCGGCCATAATCAGATGCAAGGTTTAGAGCGCTACATGCTGCATAAATTGGCCGTGCTCAATGAAGAGATCAGTGCCGCTTACACCGCCTATGACTATAAAAAAGTGGTCTCTCTCCTCTCGCATTTTATGACAGCGGATCTGTCGGCGTTTTATTTTGATGTGCGCAAAGATACGCTTTATTGCGAAGCGCCTTCAAGCCCCTTGCGCCATGCAACACTCTCAACGATTGATCACATTTTTCGCTGTGTGACGCTTTGGCTTTCACCCATTCTCGCGTTCACCTGTGAGGAAGCGTGGCTTGAACGTTATCCCGATGTGAAAGAAGCAGGTGGATCGGTGCATCTTGAGGAATTCCCTGAGGTTCCCACCGAGTGGCGCAATGATGGTTTAGCAGCCACATGGGAGACGATCCGCAAGGTGCGCCGTGTCGTAACGGGTGCGCTGGAAGTGGAGCGCGCGGCAAAGAATATCGGTTCGTCCTTAGAGGCCGCGCCCAACGTTTTCATTTCGGATGCGAAAGTACGCGAGTTGCTGAACACCGAATTTGAAGGCAAAGCCGAAGAGGGCTTTGCCGATGTGTGTATCACGTCCGCACTTCATGTGAGCAGGGATGAAGCGCCCGAAAACGCTTTTCGCCTTCCCGATGTCGAAGGGGTTGCGGTGGTATTTGAAAAGGCTCAAGGACAAAAATGCGCTCGCTCATGGCGCATTCGCCAAGATGTTGGCGCTGATCCTGCCTATCCTGATGTGAGTTTACGCGACGCGCAAGCACTCAAAGAGTGGGATGCGATGCAAACGGCATAAGGCTCACTTGTGCTCAAACCTTCTTCAAGAAACAGGTTTTGAGCACGAGTCCTTTAATGCCTTCAGCGCGACATTCAATTTCTTCTTCATTGTTGGTGAGACGAATGTTTTTCACAAGCGTGCCGCGCTTGAGCGTGCTGTTCGTGCCTTTGACTTTTAAATCTTTGATCAATGTGACGCTATCTCCTTCATTCAGGAGTGTGCCGTTGCTATCGCGTGTTTCGATCATGAGATTACTTTCTATGGATAAGTGTTATGGTCTAATGTCACGTAAGTGACGTGTCCCATTTTACGCCCTTTTGTCGCTTCTGCTTTGCCGTAGAGATGCAAGCAAGCGCTGGGATCGCTCAAAACCTTGTGCCAGCTCTCAACATCCGCGCCAATGAGGTTGCGCATCCGCACGTGTCCCAAGCGCTGGGTACTCCCTAGCGGCCAGCCTGCAATGGCGCGAATATGTTGCGAAAATTGTGAAGTGATCGCACCTTCAAGTGTCCAATGACCTGAATTATGGACACGCGGGGCCATCTCGTTAATGATCAGACTTTCATGTTCTTGGGTAAAAACTTCTTTATTTGTACTTTCGCACGATTGATTGCCAAAAACCGGTGCCCACTTTTTGGCATCGTGCTGATCAACAACAAACATTTCAACCGCCAGTATTCCGATATAATCAAGGCTCTGTACAATGTGCTGTGCCATTGCCAGAGCACTCTCAGCCGTTTGTTTGCTCACACGAGCAGGAACGCGCGTCTCATCCAGAATATGATGTGCATGGTGGTTTTCGCATATATCATACGCCACACATTGTCCTTCACGCCCCCGCGCAATGAGCACCGAGATTTCTTTTGTGAAAGGAATAACGCCCTCTAAAATCGCTTCTCCTTGTTGAAGAAGAGCATAAGCACTCTCCAATTCATTTGGGTTGGTGATGCGCACTTGCCCTTTACCGTCATAACCAAAGCGGCGGGTTTTAAGAATGGCGGGTGTTCCTAGAGTTTGCAAAGCCTGTTTTAAATCCTCGCGTGTTGCCACCGCGTGAAATGGCGCAACGGGAAGATGAAGCTTTGCAAGCGTCGTTTTTTCAATGAGGCGATCTTGTGTGACTTCAAGCGCTTTGATGCCTAGATAAAGAGGCACAAAACGCGCAAGATATTCAGCGGTTTTCAGCGGGATATTTTCAAATTCATAGGTTGCGACGTTGACGCTGCGCGCAAAACGCTCAAGAGCCTCTTCATCGTCATAAGAAGCGCAGGTGAATTGTGATGTCACATCAAATGCTGGACTATCGCGTTCAGGTGCATAGATGTGCGTGCGTAAGCCCAGTGAACTGGCCGCAAGCGCAAGCATACGCCCAAGTTGCCCTCCCCCTAAAATACCAATGGTGTCACCTGGTTGAAGCATCGCCGTGTTCATTCAGGACGCTCCGCCACAGCTTGCGTTTGTCGAGTGCGCCAAGCCTCAAGACGACTAGAAAGTGCGGGATCATTCAAAGCTAAAATTGCAGCCGCCATCAGTGCCGCATTGATCGCCCCTGCTTTACCAATGGCAAGCGTACCGACGGGAATACCCGCAGGCATTTGCACAATCGACAACAGGCTATCTTGACCTGACAATGCTTTTGACTCCACAGGAACACCCAGCACGGGAAGTGATGTAAGCGAAGCTGCCATGCCCGGAAGATGCGCTGCGCCTCCAGCACCTGCAATAATGATTTTAAAGCCTTCGGTTTTAGCGTTTTTTGCAAACGCATAAAGACGTTCAGGTGTTCGATGCGCTGAGACAATACGGGCATCGAATGCGACATCAAGCGCTTGAAGCGTTTGGGCGGCGTGAGACATCGTTGCCCAGTCGGACTGACTGCCCATAATAATCGCCACGGGGGGGACATGCCCTTTATCACTCATGCCGCTATCTCCTTAAAGAGGCGCACCATAATGAGGTGTGTATCATCTGACAAGAGAGCCCCAACATTGATCACAGTTTGTCACTTCATCATGTGACAGAATCTTTTTCAGCGTGTAGGAAGTGGTAATGTCAACGCTCATTCATATTTCCTCTGATTATCCCAATCCACTCACGCCTGTCACAACGCGGGCGATTGCTTATATGGTTGATCCGTTGAGCGAATATCGCGCGATGATTTATGCGCCTGTGCGCATAAACGGATTGCCAAAAGGGTATAAAGGACTTGCGCCATTGCCTTTTGGTGAGAATAAACTTGCAATAGGTTACAGCGCTCCCCCAAAGGGCTTATTTCTTGCTAAAGGCTTAGAGCCAGTGACCCGCTATATTTTGAGCGATATTCAAAAGCGCGGCCTTAAGGTCAGCGCGGTGCAAGCACATAAATATACGATTGAAGGGTTGATTGCTTTACAGGTTAGCGAAGCACTGAATGTGCCTCTTCTGATTACCGTGCAAGGGAATACCGATACGCGCATTTTGAACGTTAAACGTGGTCTCAGGGCAACCTATCAACGCATTGCAGATCGGGCGAGCGCTCTTTTATTTTTTGCACCGTGGGCGAAAGAGACGTTTGAAAAAACCCTCAAAATTGATCCGCACAAATGTCACGTGCTGCCTGTCATTATACCTCTTGATACGCTGATGCCCTCGCCTGTGATTTCACAGCCGCGCCTTGTGACAATGTTTCGCCTTGATGATTATAACAATAAAGGGCTGATCACGCTTTTCAATGCCCTTTGTCGTCTCAGAAAAACCTTGCCTAATGTGCATCTTGATGTGTATGGCGGCGGCTCGGCTAAGACCGTTTACACGTTGCGTCAACTGATTGTTCGTATGAACCTTCAAGATCATGTCACTTTATGTGGCCCTGTTCCCCATGATGAGGTTGGCCCTACGTTAAACCAATATGCAGCGTTTGTGATGCCCTCTAAGCGCGAGAGTTATGGGCTGGTGTATATGGAAAGCCTGTTTTCGGGCGTACCCATTCTTTATTCTAAAGAACGTGGTATTGATGGCTACCTGCCTGCACAAGACATTGGCTATGCTTGTGATCCTCATGATGAACGTGATGTACTTAAAGGGATTGAACATTTATTAGAGCAACAGAGTATGGTCAAAATACGGATTGCGCGTATACAAGAACATGGGGATTTTATGCCGTTTCGACGCGATGCCATTTTAAGTGCATATCGACGTATACTTGCTCTGAGCATAACGCATGAAAGTCTTTGACATAAGCTTAAGATTGAACGGAATACAGCATGGCTTTTAGTCTCAACCGTTTTTTGCGTGTTCAACGTCTGCTCGTGAAATTGCGTATTACATTCTATAATCGTGTGTGGGGCACAAAAATTGACCCATCTGCCGTTATCTCACTCAAAGCAAAGATAGATCGCACTTATCCGCAAGGAATTGTGATTGGAGCATACACTTATATCACATTTGGCGCGAGCATCCTTGCTCATGACATGGTGCGTAATTTACGTGCAACAACACGTATTGGCACACATTGTTTTATTGGGGCAAATGCGTTGATCCTGCCTGGGGTAACAGTGGGGGATCACGCGATCGTTGCTGCTGGTGCTGTTGTCACCAAGGATGTTCCTAGTTATTCGATCGTTGCGGGAAATCCTGCAAAAGTGATCAAAACAGGCATCAAAACACGTGAGTTTGGTATTCTTGTTGATCATGAATCGTGATTGAGACATGCGTATAGAAAAGATCCCATGCCTTTGGGGATGAGATGAGGTGAGAGGCTTGAACTGATTGCTAAAAATGCGCACTCTGTGTTGTGATTCGAAGCTTTATTTGTGACGCATTTTTTAGAAAATTTCTTTCCAGCTTTTTACAGGTGTTTTTATGTCGGATTCATCGTCCTTGTCTGCCCGTCGGCCTTTATTGCGTGCTGTTGAGTCGCTTGATGAGGCTGTGACTCATCTTGAGATGAGTGTTGCGCGTCGCGAGCGTCTTGATGCGTCACGTGTTGATACGGACACGCAGCATGATGTCATGCGTGACGATCGGGAACGTCTTGCTGTAGAGCTTGATGGTGCGTTATATCGCTTGACGCAGCTTGAAGCTGTCGCGCGTGATGTTGATGCACGGGTCGTAAAAGCAATGGTGACCATTCAATCTGTTCTTGAACAACAAACATAAGGAATGCAGATGCCGCAAGTTACCGTCACAATCGCAGGACGCGTTTACCGCATGGCTTGTGGCGACTCTGAAGAGGCTCATCTTGAAGCGCTTGCGGCAGATCTTGATCAACGTATTGCCGATTTGCGCAAAGGTTTTGGTGAGATCGGCGATATGCGTCTTCATGTCATGGCCGCATTAAGTTTAGCCGACGAACTTCATGAAGCTAAAAAGCAGGCAGGCGAAGCGCAAGAGCAGCTTTTGATTGCTCAAAAAACCATTCAAGACGAGCGTGTATTATTTGAAGAGTATGAAGCGCAATTTTCTGATGACATTACTAAAGCGTGCGAACGCATTGTCTTGATGGCGCGTGTGGTGGATGAAACGCGTCATAAAAAAAGCGCGTCTATTGATGAGACAACAAACACGCTCAAACACAATTAAACCTAAAACAAATTTTAGTCACGCGGTTTGAGAATTTGCTTGCCGCGATACATACCGCTTTTCAAATCAATGTGATGTGGGCGGCGCAATTCACCTGAAGACGCATCCTCAATGTAAGTTGGCGCTGAAAGCGCATCTGCAGAACGGCGGAAGCCGCGTTTCATAGGGGATGTTTTACGCTTTGGAACAGCCATTGTCTTAACTCCTAAAAGTCTGTGCTGAGCACAGCCACTGTTTTATAACTTTCGCTTACTGTTTTCTGGTTCAAAAAGCTAGTCCCCTTTTGATCAAGCTTCAATATTGTTTATCGAAATACGCGTTTTGGGAAAAATTCGCCTGCTTCAATGTGACCAAGGGCAACCAGATGCGCTCCCTCTAATGCGCAAACTTGATCAACATCGGGAGGTAAATCAGCACCACGAACGAGACATGATTGTCCCCTGCGCAAACGCTGTGCGGATTGAGGCGACACAACAATATGCGCCAAACCTTCTATGGCGCGCGCAGTTGGGATCACAGCATTAAGCAAAACGCTTTCAAGTTTTTCTATTGAAACCGCATCATGGAGCGAAAAGGGGCCGACCATCATGCGACGTAATGCTGAAACAAATCCATAACAGTCTAAGTGTTGTCCCATATCGCGTGCAATGGCGCGTACATATGTTCCCTTACCGCACATGGCATCGAAAATACTTGTATCTCCTGTATGTTCAACGAGTACCAGTTGTTCAACATGAACCTCTCGCGCATTGAGTTGAACCGCTTCACCAGCGCGGGAGAGATCATAAGCACGTTCACCATCAACTTTAATGGCCGAAAATTGTGGCGGTGTTTGTTGGATAAATCCTGTAAACGCAGGAATCAACGCTTCAATTTGCTCGCGTGTTGGGCGATGTATTGCAGTATGAAGTGCTGCGCCTTCTGCGTCATCTGTTGTGGTTTGTGTACCCCATGTCACTGTAAAGCGGTAAGCTTTGCGCCCATCCATGACGAAAGGAACGGTTTTTGTCGCATCGCCTAAAGCAATCGGCAAAATACCTGTAGCGAGCGGATCCAATGTACCTGCATGTCCAGCTTTTTTTGCTTGTAATAAGCGTTTGACGACTGCAACCGCGTGGGTTGAGGTCATATGCAAACCTTTATCCAGTACGATCCAGCCATGAATATCACGCTTTGGAGGACGAGCTGTGCGCTGTTGATGTGAAGATGATGCTTGATTATGAGGACGTGCAGCAGGGTGACGCTTGTTTTCAAGTGTTAATGCAGCATCCTGAGAATTGACGACAAAATCAGGTTTATTCACGGGATTAATCCATGTTTTCCAAAAAAGGTTATAGTGGTCAATCGTCTTTGGTCGCAGGAGACGATGTATCCTGATGAGCGGCTCGTCGTTCAAGGTTTCTTTCACGCTCAACGGCTAAAAGAGCATCAATGCGTGCGGCTTCATCAAATGTTTCATCACGCCGAAAACGGAGCTCAGGAGCATATTTGAGATTAACACGCTGAGCAACTTCGGTACGTAGAAATTTTTTGTGTTTTTCCAATGCGCTCAAAACGTCTGTTTCGCCTTGCCCACCGAGTGGCATAACGTAAACGGTGGCAAGTTTAAGATCAGGGGATAATCTGACCTCAGGAATCGTGATGACGTAGCGTGCCAGCACATCATCATGCACTTCACCACGGGCCAGGATATTCGAGATCGCATGACGTATGAGTTCTGACACACGCAGTTGTCGTTGCGAGGGTGTTTTAGACGCACCTTTTACGGATGTTTTGGGCATTGTAATATTTCATTTAACGGCGACAGGGGAGAAAATTTTTAAAAAGCGAATAGTGAGTGGTGAATAGAGCCTGTCATCACTGGACTTGATCTGGTGCTCTCGATGAGAAAATATACTGCATTTCTGATCGGTATCCCCGTGTTGAGCACGGGGGTGACCTATTCACCACTCGCTGTTCGCTTTTTAATTAAAGCGTACGTTGAATTTCTTCAACACGATAACATTCAATCACATCGCCGGCGCGCATATCTTGATAGCTCTCGAATGCCATACCACATTCTTGACCAGCCGTGACCTCTTTTGCATCATCTTTGAAGCGTTTGAGTTGGCTCAGTTTACCTTCGTGAATAACAACGTTATCACGGATGAGGCGCACATTCGCACCGCGTTGAACCACACCATCGGCGACGCGGCAACCAGCCACTTTACCAACTTTGGTGACGCTGAAGATTTCGAGAATCTGCGCTTCACCCAAACGCTGTTCGCGCAAGGTTGGTGCTAATAATCCCGACATCGCTGCTTTTACATCATCAACCAGATCGTAAATGATATTGTAGTAACGGATCTCAACGCCGAGGCGATCAGATGCTTCACGCGCTTCCTTGTGGGCGCGCACGTTAAAGCCGATGACAGCAGCCCCTGATGCATTGGCAAGAATGACATCGCTTTCCGTCAAGCCACCTACACCATAGTGAATAACACGAGCGGAGACTTCATCATTACCCAATTTTTCCAGAGCACTGACAATGGCTTCGACAGAGCCTTGCACGTCGCCTTTAACAACAAGCGTAAACTCTTTTTTGCCAACCCCCTCTTTGATGTCGCGCATCATGTCAGCGAGTGTGCGTCCTGAACTTGCCCCTTTAGCTGCGGCCATATCGCGTTTTTGACGTGAGCGATATTCTGTAATTTCACGGGCACGCGCTTCAGATTCAACAACAGCAACGCGATCTCCAGCTTCAGGTGTTCCACTAAAGCCGAGCACCTCAACAGGAACAGAAGGACCAGCATCTTTAATCGACTCGCCCTTATCACTGATCAGTGCACGCACTTTACCCCATTCAGAGCCAGCAACAACAATATCACCCGCACGCAGTGTACCGCGCTGGACGAGAACCGTTGCAACTGGACCGCGTCCCTTATCAAGCTGCGCTTCAATCACTGTTCCTTCGGCGGGACGGGTGGAATTTGATTTGAGCTCAAGAATTTCAGCTTGAACTTGCAAACCTTCAAGCAGTTTATCCAGATTTATGCGCTGTTTAGCGGATATTTCAAATTCCTGCGTATCACCACCTAAAGATTCTACAACAACTTCATGGCTCAATAATTCGGTGCGCACACGCTGAGGATCAGCATCAGCCTTATCAATTTTGTTGATAGCGATAATCAGCGGTACTTTTGCCGCTTTGGCGTGATTGATTGCTTCAATCGTTTGGGGCTTAACGCCATCATCGGCTGCAACCACGAGCACGACAATATCCGTCACTTTTGCACCGCGAGCACGCATGGCTGTAAAGGCCGCGTGACCAGGAGTATCAATAAATGTGACCTTGCCGCCAAGCGGTGTCATGACCTGGTACGCGCCAATATGCTGGGTGATGCCACCTGCTTCGCCTGACACGACATTCGTTTTGCGAATGGCATCAAGCAATGATGTTTTACCGTGATCGACGTGACCCATAATTGTCACAACAGGAGGACGGCTCTCTAAATCAATATCCGGCAGATCAGGCGTATCAAATAGCCCTTCCTCGACATCTGATTCAGCGACACGCTTAACCGTGTGGTTCATTTCTTCTGCGACAAGCTGTGCTGTATCCGCATCAATCACGTCTGTAATTTTGTGCATTGCACCTTGTTTCATCAACAAGCGAATGACATCGACTGCTCGCTCTGACATGCGGTTAGCAAGCTCTTGGATCGTGATTGTCTCTGGAATAATCACCTCACGGATGATTTTTTCTTTTTGCTCAACCTGGCCTTTGCCAGTAAGACGCTGCATTCGGCGGCGGTAAGCGGCCACTGAACGCGTACGCTCTTCCTGTTCATTAAAAGCATTCGAGAGCGTGAGGCGACCGCGACGTTTGTCATCACCTGCACTTTTAGGAACTTTGACAGCTGGTGTTTTAACAGCCGCACCTGTGCGGCGTGCACCGCGTCCATCATCGTCATCTTCTTCAGTGCGACGCGCACCGATAACACTAGGTACTTTACGCGCAGCAAGGCCAGTTAGCTCAGGAATAGGCAAGGCTGGTACAGCGGCTGGGCTTGGCGCACCAGCACGTCGTGGCGCGGGTGCACTTGCTGGCCGTGGCACATCAAGGCGCGGTGGACGCTGACCCGCATCCCGTGTTGTGCGATTAATGCTTTCACGCGGGCTACGCGGTGTAAACGCTCCTGCACTGCGTTCACTGGGCGCCTCACCTGCTGGGCGGGTAGTCACTGGAATTGATTCAGGTTCACCCATACGGCGACGTATGCCTTGATCAGCACGGCGACGTAGCTCGTCTTCCTGACGGCGGCGCTCATCTTCTTCACGTTTACGGGCTTCAGCGGCCTCACGATCAGCCTTTTCTTTATTTTCGCGCTCAATGCGTTGTTTGGCTTCAATGGCGGCACGTTCACGATCTTCATGCTCACGAACGCGTGCATCCTGAAGAGCGCGAGTGCGCGCATCCATTTCCTCATCCGATAACGTGCGTAAAACCATGCCCGTTTTTTGCGCAGGCATCGCCGTTGGTGCACGCGAAGGCTGATCAGGACGCTGTGGTTTTGGCATCGGCTCAGGGGCGCGCGCAATCACTGGCGCTGGCGCTTCACGTGACTCAACAGGTGCGGGCGCTGCCGAACCAGGTGTGATAATACGTCGTTTCACTTTTTCAACAACGACCGCTTTGGTGCGGCCATGGGAAAAGCTCTGACGAACAGTACCCTGTTCAACAGGCCGTTTGAGCGAGAGCGTTTTTCCCGCTGTTAAATGAAGTGTTTTTTCACCTGTTGCTCCAGATGAAGCGCTATCATTTGCGCCATTTGTCTTCGTATCAGTCATTTACGCCCTGCATCCTGCGGGTTGAGTGTGCTGTATTGTCATTTCAGCACGAAAGTGAACGTATATTGTGTTAACGTATTCGTATCTATAAAGCTCTTTATGCACTACTTGACTGGCAAACCTCATCAGCAAATTGATCAATTTTAATGCGATCAAAAGCAGCGCATGTATGCCTTGCAAATGATCATACTTTATTCAGCGTGCGCACTATAGCGCACTTTTATTTGATATGCACCTGTTGATCAGAGATCAATGCGAAAGACATTTTAAGTCTTTTAACATCGTATTCTGTTCACTTTGGTATTAGTCATTTACCTGATAGACTTGTACCTTGATAGACCTGCCACCTGTGCCATGCATTTAAAAAACCACGCGCTCCATCATGACGGACACAGGCTGCATGTATCACATGTGGCTTACCGAGCGCCATGCTTAATTCATCGTGGGTCAAATCTGTTATAATAGGACATGTGACTTCTCCCTCATCCTGATTTTTTAACACATTTAATACACGTGAAGCTCCTGTATCAAGACCCTCACGCGCGAGGATTAAAGCCTCAACACGCCGAGCCCTTAAAGCATCGTCAACCTTACCCGATCCAGTTATGAGTGCGCCTGCTTTATTGGCAAGCGCAAGCATCGACAAAAGATCACGTCGCAACAGTGCAGCAACTTGATCAGGTAAATCATCAGGAGCCTCAATAGGCTTTTTAAAACCTTTTGCGAAGACCTTGCGCTTCAGGGCTTGCACAATCATATCGCGTGTAGGTGTCAACCAAACACCACGACCAGGTAAACGCCCTTTAATATCAGCACAAACTTGGCCGGTTGGGTTAATCACAAAACGCATTAGCGTTTGTGGTGTCCCTGATTGGCGCGTCACAAGGCAAGTACGCTCAGACTTAACGTCACGCATTTCTTGTGACATGCTTTGTGCTTCATCGTTTGAAACTGTTGCCAATTATGCACCGTCTCCTGTGCCCTCATTTGCTTCATCTGTTTGTGTTGGATCTTCGTCTTCAACAGGAGCTTCGATCCAACCGGCTTTAACGCGTGCAGCCATGATCAAACCTTCAGCTTCTGTCCGAGAGAGATCAAAACCATCAAGGAAGCCCGCATGACGTACCGCATCCGCGCCGCGGCCTTCTTGCCAGCCTGTTAAGTCATCGGTTGCGCATCCTGCCAAATCCTCAACCGTTTTAACATCATTCTCGCCAAGGGCTATGAGCATCGGTGTGGTGATGCCTTCAATTTCTCTGAGTTCGTCTGCGACACCCAATTCAAGGCGGCGTGCTTCAAACTCGCCTTCAATGCGTGCAAGATAAGACGATGCACGATTTTGAATTTCCTGTGCTGTTTCTTCGTCAAAGCCTTGAATGGTGCTTAATTCGCTAATGTCAGCAAAGGCAAGTTCTTCAACCGTCCCAAAGCCTTCTGAAGCGAGAAGCTGGGCAACCACTTCATCAACATCAAGCGCTTGCATAAAGAGAGCCGTACGCTCGGCAAATTCTTTTTGACGACGCTCTGATTCTTCAGCTTCTGTGAGAATATCAATGTCCCAACCTGTCAGTTGTGAGGCAAGACGCACGTTCTGACCACGACGACCAATCGCAAGAGAGAGCTGATCATCAGGGACAACAACTTCGATACGTGCTGTATCTTCATCCAGAACGACTTTTGCCACTTCCGCAGGTTGCAGTGCATTGACGATGAATGTTGCAGGGTCTTGTGACCACGGAATAATGTCAACCTTCTCGCCTTGTAATTCGCCAACAACCGCTTGAACACGCGAGCCACGCATCCCGACACATGCACCAACAGGATCAATGGACGAATCACGGGAAATCACGGCGATTTTAGCGCGTGACCCTGGATCACGGGCAACAGCTTTAATCTCAACAATCCCATCGTAAATTTCGGGCACTTCTTGCGCAAACAGTTGTGCCATGAAGAAAGGATGAGTGCGTGAGAGGAAAATCTGTGGGCCACGGGCTTCGCGGCGTACATCCACGACATAAGCGCGAATGCGATCTCCCGGACGAAATACTTCGCGTGGGATGAGGTCATCACGGCGGAGCATCGCTTCACTGCGGCCCATGTCCACAATCACGTTGCCATATTCAACACGGCGCACAATGCCGTTGATGACCTGACCAATACGATCTTTATATTCTTCGTGCTGACGCTCGCGCTCAGCATCACGCACTTTTTGCACGATGACTTGTTTGGCTGATTGTGCGGCAACGCGCCCAAAGTCAAACGGAGGCAATGTTTCAGCAATATAATCGCCGACTTGTGCTGCAGGATTGCGCTTACGCGCATCGTGGATTGAAATATGGATCGCGTCGTTTTCAATCTCGTCAACAACAAGCAGCAAACGCGAGAGGCGAATTTCACCACTACGCGGATTGATCTCGGCGCGCACCTCGGTCTCACTACCATAACGTGAGCGGGCGGCTTTTTGAATGGCGTCTTCCATTGCGGATAGCACGACTTGCCGATCAATCAGCTTTTCACGCGCCACAGCATCGGCGATTTGCAGCAATTCCAGTCGATTTGCACTGACAGCCATAGAAGGTCTCCTTATCAACCTTGTTATCTTTTTGTCTTGTTACTTCAATTTGCGTTATCGTTTCACCTTGGGTGAAAGTTTGGGTGAACTTTTAACAGGCATACGTTTATTGCCTTTGATCGGTCGATGACCGCCAAAAGCCGATAGGCCATGGGTACGCACTTGCGCAATAATCTCTTCAACGACAGTTTGTTCGGCGTTATCCAAGCTGAAGTTCTCTTCATCCGTCTCGCCCGCCGCTTCCAAAAGTGCTTTGCCACGACGCAGCGATTCGGCAATGAGCTCATCAGAGAGCACAAGACGCGCTTCGGCCATATCGCGGATGGGGAGGCGAAATAGCGCCTCTTCATTGTCGCCCGCGTCTTTATTCTCAACGAGAGCAAGCTCACTCCCATTGTCGATCTCTACCCCGCGCAAAAAGCCGCGAAAACGTTTGCGATTTCCACACGGGATGCTCATTTCGATTTTGGCATCAAAGCCAATCCAACGCTCAAAATCAGAGCGGCGCACGAGCGGACGATCCATACCAGGGGATGAAATTTCAAGGCGATATTCACCACTGACAGGCTCTTCAACATCAAGCAGAGGTGAAATCATGCGGCTGATAGACTCGCAATCTTCAACGCGCATCGACCCGTCAGCACGTTCCGCCATAATCTGAACCGTGCATCCATCTTGTCCTGTAATTTTAACGCGCACCAAGCGATAACCTAAACCCAGTATTGATGGCTCAATGAGTTTAGCGACACGCGCAGCAACACCTGTTTCACTCAACAGGCGTGGTTCGTGTAAGGGATCGTTCAAATCAGACATGCATCAATCTACTGGTTACAATATGGAAAAGAGCGGTTCCTTGCGGTACCACTCCATTTAAGCGTTTCTTTTTATGGGATTTATTTCATTTACTGGATATTGCGCCGCTTAGCAAGGATTTTTTCACTTTTCACTTTTGCCCTTCATATAAATGTTGTTGGATCATCATCCCCCAATGTCACGCGCGCAAAGGTGAGGACATCAACTTGTGCTACACCTGCTTTAAGAAGCGTGCGCGTTGCCGCATTGACTGTTGCACCAGTGGTCAGCACATCATCAATGAGCACAATGCGCTTGTTTTTGAGAATAGCTTTTGCGCGTTCAGGAACAGCAAATGCGCCACGCAGGTTCGCTGCGCGGCGTGTGCGGGTTAAGCCTGTTTGATGCTCAGTGCGCTTAATGCGTTTAAGCAGATGTGCGCCGATCGGTATGGGCGCATCACGGTTGTGGGTCATGACAACACTTTGTGCGAGCACCATCGCCTGATTAAAACGTCGTCGCCACAAGCGACTCCAGTGCAGTGGGATGGGGATGATGATGTCTGCATCCTTCAGAAGCTCTGCGCCAGTATGAGCCATCAAGCGCCCTAACGCTGTCCCTAGCTCCATGTGATCACTGTATTTTAGGCGATACACGAGTTGGCGGGCGGTTTCATCATAACACGCGACGGCACGAGCACGCTGGAACAACGGTGGTTTACTGATCGCCGCAGGAGATAAAAGCGGGCCACCGATGTCGATTTCAAAGGGTGTTCCTAATCGCTCACAGAACGGGCGTGAAATCAGCTTTAATCGTGACCAGCATGATGCACATAATGCATGGGGTTCATCAACAGCGACGCCACAACTCACGCATGTTGGCGGATAAACAACATGGAGCATTGTCTTTCGCCACCGAGGGCTTAGCGACAATAAAGACGATAAAACCGACCTCATAGTCAACGTGGTTTGAGCAAGCGCTCAAGGTAATCAATTTCGTCACGGGCGCGTGTTGGATCGCCTAAACGCTTGCGTAATTCTTTGATGACCTCTTCAAGCCTTAGCTCCACATTGCTACGTGACCCTTGGCGGGTGAAGCGCCCATTTTCCTGACGATTATCGCGGGTTTGTCGACCAAGGGGATCTTCCCGTGGTGTTGAGCGCCCATCAGGTGATGCTTGCTGATCACCACTCCCTTCACCATGATCAGCGGATTCGCCTTCTCCCTCGCCTTCTCCTTGACCCTGCTCAGCCATTTGACGCTGTGTCTGACTCAAATGCTCAAGCGCTTGTCCTTGCGCGCTGACCGCATCCTCAGGTTCACCTTGTCCTAATTTGCCTTGTGCGTCTTTCATGGCTTCATCGGCGTTATCAAGAGAGCCTTTCATGTCAATGCCCTGATCTGCAAGACGTTTTTTGATCTCATTTAAACGTTTTTTAAGTGCCTCTTGACGCTGTTTTAGTGTTTCAAGAGATGGGGTTTGTGGCGCATCATCCTTATTTTTGCCAGATTGATTGGGCGCTTGATCTTGACGCTGTGGTGTTTGGCGTTGGGGTGAAAACGGATTGGGTGGAAAGGGAGTATTAAATAAATCTGGTTGGTTCATGTTTGAATCAGCTTGGGGCTGATTGCGAAACGTTTCATCTCGTAATGTTTCCTGATCGCGATGAAGTTCACCAATATCTTTCATCGATTGCTGAAATGCTTCACGTTTTGCGCGCTCTTCGGGTGATAAAGGGCGCTGCGGACGCGCAGTTTGCAGATTATTCATGATGTTTTTAAGCTCTTCAAGCAAACGCTGCGCCTCGGCATGTTGTCCGCTTTTAGCCAGATCTTCAATACGTTTAAGCATATCGGCAAGTTGATCAGGTGTGATTGTTTTCACATTTGATGATTGTTTACGTGCCCCTGTAGGGGATTGTTGCGGGAGGCGATTTTGCGCCTGCATCTCTTTTACGAAACGCTCCATCGCCTGGCGTAATTCTTGAGACAGTCGCGCAATATCCTCTGGAGACCCACCCTCTTTCAGTGCTTTATCAAGTGCTTCTTGAGCCGCTTTAAGGGCGCGTTCAGCGTCTGTAAGATCGCCCTCCTCAATGCGTAATGCCATCTCCCACAAAAAATGTGTGATGTCTAAAAGCGCTTCATCGCTACGCGCAATTTGTCGTAAACGCGCTGTACGATGAATTGTCTCAAGCCGTTGATGGACAACCCTTAATCCTAAATATTCGCTTGATTTTATCATAAATAATTCAGGCTCAAGCATAAGTGCTTCTAATGCTTTTTGCACAGTGTGCGACATAGTCCGATTAAGTGCCAGATCGCGGCGCAACTCTGCTAATGCAAGTGCGAGAGGGTTATGAAATGTGCGCATCGGCAGTTGAACTGCTTTAGGCGCTGTGCGTGTTTCTTGCCCTGCTTTATCGCGAGCGACAAGCGTGACATTGACGTGCGTGCCCGCCCACGGATGATCGGCAAATTCCAGCATAGTTTTTGTTATGTCAGGTTCAGTGGTGCTGGCTAGCGGCGTGGTGGGGATATTGAGGGGAAGGCGTGGGGGGGGGATCAACGCTCGTTTGGTTTGTTCCGGATCAAGACTTTCAAACAATGCTTCAATGTTTTGCAGTCCATAATCATCAGATGCTGTATAAGAGAGTTCCATATTGCCGCGTGATGAGCGGGATGGCTCTCCCGCATGGGCAATGTATGGGTGCTGATCTGGGATAATGGCGAACGTCCAAGTCCGTGTTGGAAATAGCCATGATGTGAGCCAATGACCTTTGAGTTCAAGCCGACCATCTTGTGTGATTTTAAAACGATGCTGCGTTAAACCAGATGTTTTTGGTTCAATCTGGCGCTCTTGTGATGGTTGCTGTTTATCACTGGATACAGCTGGCTGTAATCCGCCCCTCGTTTTAACGCTTACATCGCTTTTATCTAACCCTGCAAAACGGATTAGGACATGAGAGCCGATGGGCACACGGTAATCGCGTTTAGCGCTATCACTCGCCTCAATCACAATCGGGCTAAGGCGTGTATAAGCGGGGGGATCGATCCATCCATCCAACCGAAATGCCGTTAGCAGTTGCAGGCGCTCAGGGGCGATCATACTACTGGCAAGACGACTTTTCCAATCACTACCAGCCACTAAGACAGCACCGATTAAAGCAATCAAAACAATATGACGCAGCGCATATGGATCACGTCTTGTCATATCAAGAGTTGGCAGACGAGGACGTAAAGTTGCTAATCGTAACCGCAATCGTTCTTGATGTTTATGCCAAAGCGCCTCGGTCAGTGCATCGCAATGCTGTGTTGAGGGTTTATCATTGATACTCATCAAGGGGGCATCAGCTTGCCCTTGATCAAGAAATGAGATGACCCCTTGTGCGGTTGGCCAAGAGCGCAAAAATATTTCGCGCAGCAGCGGCCATAAGCTCCATACCAAAGCGAGCACACTCAGTGCCTGACATATCACACGTGTCGTGGGTGTGAGAACAAGCCAAAAACCACTTAAAGCAAATGCCATATAAGCAAGAATAACAGTGATAAAAGGCAGGATCGCCGGCCATATTTTTTGCCAGATTAACGCTGCATAACCGGCACGCAAACACCATGTCATACGCGCGGGGGTATGCGCTGTTTTTGTAGTTATTGAATAGCGCTCAGGCGCGGGAGTCATTGCGTTAAATCCATCATCATGATCATCAATGTATCAGAACACGATCATCAGGTCAGCCACGTTTTACTTGCCGTTGAAATTTTCAACGATTGCAGTTGCTTTTATAAGGCGAAAACGTTAGAGAAACTCTTTCAGGCTCACGGGAGACGTGTGTCTGTTTGAATCAATCGCATATGACTGCCAAAAAGCCACATCCATTATTTTTAATGAGATATGTGGGTTGAACACGAAAGGATAAAAGATGTTCGCAGTGATTAAAACCGGTGGCAAGCAATACCGCGTTGCCGCAAATGATACACTGACAGTTGAGCTTCTTCAGGGTGAAGCTGGAACGCAGATTGTTTTTGATACCGTTCTTATGGTTGCCAATGGAGACGCCATTGATGTTGGCGTGCCAACGGTAGTGGGTGCATCTGTTGCAGCTGAAATCGTTGAGCAAACACGTGGCGATAAGGTCATTGCGTTTAAGAAACGTCGTCGCCAAAACTCAAAGCGCAAGCGTGGTCATCGTCAAGAGCTGACAGTCGTACGCATCACAGATATTTTGACAGGCGGCGCAAAAGCCACTGCAAAAGCAGCTCCTGCTAAAACAAAGGCTGCAAAAACTGAGGATGGATCACAAGGTGATGCATCTGCACCAAAAGCGCCACGTGCTAAAAAGACAAAAGAACAAGACGCTCAATAAGTTTAACAGGATGGCTATTTCATAAGGAATAAGCCATCCATTCATGTGATTTTATCGTGATATGTGTGGATTATTCCCCATCACGTCATAACAGGAGATAACAATGGCACATAAAAAAGCAGGTGGTTCATCCCGCAACGGTCGTGATTCAGATGGTCGTCGCTTGGGTGTTAAAAAATTCGGTAGTCAAGAGGTCATTCCTGGCAACATTATCGTGCGTCAGCGCGGAACAAAATTTCATCCAGGTGCAAACGTGGGTATGGGTAAAGATCATACGCTGTTTGCCCTCACTGAAGGACGCGTCCTTTTTGGTGTTCGTCAAGGTCGTGCATTCGTTTCAGTTGTATCCGCGACGGCTTAACAGCTTTTCAATGCAGTGATAAAGTGGTTAAAAGCACGCCCTTGTGGCGTGTTTTTTATTGGATCCATGTTTTATGTCTTCTGTTACACACACCAGTGGCAATTATATTGTTGATCGACGCTTGAGCTATGCGCAAGCTGCTTTTGACGCGGAAGACTGGCAGACTGCGATTGATGTTTTAGAGCAAACGTTAGAGGAAGAGCCGCATTTTGTTCCCGTTTTGATATTGTTAGCCCGCGCTCTGATTGCTTCTGAAAAGCCGCTGAGTGAAATAAAACACCAAACCGTCGTCAATTATATGAACACTGCACTTGAAATTGATCCTCAAGATCCATTAGGTGCACGCCTCATTTTAACGCAATTGGGTGAAACGCAAGGTGATCAAGCGCTTTCAAATGCGTTTATTGCGGGTTTGTTTGATCAATACGCATCACGGTTTGATCATCATCTCGTGCATGATTTGCATTATCGTGCACCACAAGTTTTGCTGGAGGCGCTGCAGAAAGCGTTTTTAAAAGATCAAAAACCTTTTACTTTCTCACATGTTCTTGATGTCGGATGCGGAACGGGTTTGATGGGTGAGGTGTTGCGTCCTTGCGCGCGTCACATGATCGGATGTGATTTATCTGAGAAAATGATCGCTCAAGCCCGTACAAAACAATGTTACAACGATCTGCATGTTGATGATATTCATACGTTTTTATCGAATATGCCCGAAGAATCAGCTGATCTGATTGTTGCAGCGGATGTGTTGGTTTATGTGGGGGCATTGACGCATTTTTCTGCGTTGAGTTTTAATGTGCTCTCAAAAGGCGGATATCTCGCGTTCACATTACAATCTTATCCTGATCATTTTGCTGCTCCTTATCACCTTGGTGAAGACCAGCGCTACTCTCATCAACGTGACTATAGTGTGTTAGAACTTATGAAATCAGGGTTTCAAATTGTTTCATGTGAGGAGACATCAACACGCCATGATCGGGGGCAAGCTGTGGCAGGATTGGTCATTATCGCGCAGAAATAGTTTTCTTTTAAAGTACCGTTGTTTTGATGGAATCACGACGATGCTCTAACTTTATATTTTCGCATAAGGTTTATCGCAAAACCGTTACACACTTTTGCGCCTTATGCTTTAGATTCTAATATCTAAATTGCCACCAACGCCAGAACGATTTGAAGCTTGGGATGCATTTGCATTGCTTGCAATCTGCTCTGATGCTTGCGCTACAACTTGTGCAACTGCCTGATCTTGTTGGCTTTGTGCGCGCAGTGCAGCGATTTGGACATTCTGCTGGTTTTGTGCTGGCCGCTCTGCACTAAAACGGGGATCAAGAAGATTGGAGGATGAAACTGCACCAACACTCATGACAAGGCTCCTGTGTATTTGTGCATGAAGCTTTCCGCTGCATTCGCACAAACGCTAAACATCATACCTTCATGTATGTGCGCCTTCTGGCCATTCTTTTATACACCTGTTCTCCTGCCAGCGCGTTATCATAATCAAGACAATTTGATGTATTTGTGGCCTCAGTGAATCTTCCATACGCTCAAAGCTTCCGATTGCACATTAATGGGTTCTAGTCCACTGACGGGACGATTGTTTAAAAGTGCCATACGCAGAGTGTTTTGATTTTGATCCGCATCCGTAACGAGTGAAAGATATCCTTTGCATTCAACAACATAGTCAATATTTGCCTCTTTAAGTTTGAGGATGGCCTGTTCAGGTGAAGCGCGCATTACATCGCTTGTAAAAAGAATTGCACGCCCGATCCGATGATACGGAGCCGAAATGACTTGATGGGGCGTGTGCAATAAGAATGACCCTCCCAAATCGCGTGGTCCTATAAGTGTACCTAATGAAAGTTCAGCAAGCCCTTCATAATGTCGCGGATGAGTGCATGAGAGTGCTTGAGCCATATTCTCGCACATTGATTTGGTGGGAGATAATGCACTTTGTATGAATGACCCTATTGCACCCATTAATCCGATTAACAAAATCGGATTCAGAATAAGCGCGCCGATGACATAACGCGTTCCTGCATGAGGATGCTCTTTAAGAGTGTCATGGATAAGAGCTGCTGCTAATGGAACCCCAAGCCATAGGGCGAGTGCTTCAATTCTGACCTGAAACATCAAGCCGATTACAGCAATCATAAACAAGATGATCATGAGCTTGAGCGGAAAATGCGTCATGCCCCATGCTGGGATGAGAGATTGCCTTCTGATAATCAACCCGATGATGACAGTAACAGGGAAGATAAGGGATGATAACGCTTCAACGGGGCGCGTTTTAAGAAGCTGCACAATACTTTGCACTTCATCCACATCATTAAGCCAAATCTCGAATAAACGTGGATCAAGTGTGCCGTAAGGGCCTTGTATGCATCGCGGCTCAAAGCTGACAAAAAGAGCGCTCGCACAAACTCCAATCAAAAGCACAGCGCTCCATCGCATCCCGTTATTTAAGCGATGTCCTGCATAAAAAAGGATCGCTAAACTTATTCCTACAAGTGCCACTGGCAAAGCAATGTTGATACTTAAAGCATCACACAAAGGGGACAAACGCATCAGTGAGGGGGTTACTGTCAGCCATAAAAAGAGGATGATTATTCCTAACGCAGCAAAGGCGGTCACCGCACCGCGCCGCCATTGTTGATTTAAAAGTGCCATCAAAGTGAGAGCGCCAAAGATGACAGCAAATGCGTAGGCGTATTCTAGGCCGATCGCGAGCAGTGTAGCGCCGGTTATTCCTGTCATGAGTGCCGCAATGCGCGATTGATCGAGCCAGATAACACCTGCAATCATTATGAGCACACAAACCAGTTGGGCATTGTGATGATCGATTTCTCCTGGGCGAAATACGGGAGAAGCTGCTAACGCCCCTAGCGCAACAATAAGTCCTGCTTTGACAGCGTGCTGACCTGCAATACGCAGCGTAATCAAGCATGTCGCGATGAGGGCGGGAAACGCAAGCAACAGCGGCCAAAGGGCGCGTGCAAGTTTTTCAGAAAACTCAGCAGATGAAAAAAAATTAAAGAAAAGGATTAATCCTGCAATCGGCGCATCAATCAGCCGTGACCAATGTGTGATGTAGCCTTCAGGAGGATTAAGACGCGCTTCAAAAGGATTAAACCACGGCGCACCATTTAAAAAGGCACGAATTTGCACAAGTCGCATTGCATTATCAGGGGATTGAAAGCTCTCATCCAGACGAGGCCAGCTTAAAATTATATAGGTGACACTCAAGATCAGCCAAAAAATGCATAGCTCTTTGAGCGGGAGTTTTTGCATGATGTTGAGTGACGGTGCATCAGCACTTTTATGTGAGTTTAACTCTTGATCACGCATGCATGTTTCCCTGAAGTGAAGAGTATACCCATGCTGCTATTCGGGGGATAAAGAGTTATTTTTCGGTAAAGCCTGCAATGGCGCGTGCAAAATCACGAGCAGTGAAGGGTTCTAAATCATCCAGACTTTCACCCACGCCGATGAAGTGCACGGGGAGTTTAAATTTTTCTGCAAGCGCCACCAGAATGCCGCCGCGCGCTGTGCCATCCAGTTTAGTCATAATCAAACCCGTAACACCGGCCGTTTTGCTAAACATCTCTGCTTGTGACATGGCATTTTGCCCGACAGTTGCATCAAGTACGAGAAGAGAAGCATGTGGTGCGGTGCTGTCCGCTTTTTTGAGGACACGGACAATCTTCTCAAGCTCTGCCATCAAGCCTGTTTTGTTTTGCAGACGCCCTGCCGTATCAATCAGCAGCACGTCCATTCCCTCATGAACGGCGGCTTGATAGGCATCATAAACAAGACCTGCCGCATCAGCGCCTTGTTGACGCGCAATAACATGGGCGCCTGTGCGCGTGCCCCAAACTTTAAGCTGCTCAATAGCGGCAGCGCGAAAGGTATCTCCCGCTGCAAGCATGACTTTGTGTCCTTGAGCGCGAAATAAATGAGCCAGTTTGCCAATACTCGTGGTTTTGCCTGCGCCGTTCACACCAACCATCAAAATCACAAATGGACGCGGCGTTTGAGGCAAAATAAATGATTGGGCAGCGGGAGTGAGAATCGTTTCGATTTCAGTGGCCAGAATGGTGCGCACTTCCTCAGGGGATATTTGTTTATCAAAGCGCCCCTGACGAATAACATTTGTAATGCGGCTTGCGACACTCAAACCTAAATCCGCTTGAATGAGAATATCTTCAAGGTCTTCTAATGTGTCGGCATCAAGTTTACGTTGAAAAAGAAGGCTGGAAATTTTTTCAGATAATCCAGAGGATGTGCGGCGCAAACCCTCTGTCAGGCGTTGCCACCAAGAGCGTCGCGAGGGCGTTTCAGCATCTAAAACAGGTGATAACGCAGTTGCACTGGTCTCATCATTTGAAGCCGTGAGCGTTTCCTCATCGTGTATTGTATGAGGGGCAGGTGCAATGAATGGTGGAGGGGTTTCTTGTGAGGGTTGTTCTGGAGGGGCATTATCACGACCGAAAAGGCGCGCGAAAAGCCCCTTTTTAACGGGAGCGGATTGTGGTTCTTCACTAGGCTTTTGCGCTTCAGGAGGATTTTTTTGTGACATGATCCCTCTTTGAGCCAAGCCTGTTTCGAGCTAAGCCTGATGTGATTGCACTTTAAGCGTCGCTGTCTGTATCCAGTTCCGCTTTAAGCGGCTTGAGTTTAGCGAAAACGGATGCAGCGTCATATTGAGGCTCCTCTTCGCGTTTGGGCGCACCCATGTCTGCGAACGGGAAGGCTGACGGTTTTGCCGTTGTTTCTTCGACAGATGCAAGCGTTGCTCCTGTATCCACAGGTTGCTCAGGGCGATTTTTTGCAGCGCGTCCCACTTCAAAATCAAGATCGATTTGGGAGCATAAGCTCAAACCGACAGGATCAAGAGGCGCAAGCTGGGAAATATTCCAGTGGGTGCGATCTTTGATCTGTTGAATGGTGGATTTTGTTGTGCCTACAAGACGCACAATCTGGGCGTCTTTAAGTTCTGGGTGGTTACGCAAAAGCCACAAAATCGCATTTGGACGATCCTGACGCCGTGAAAGCGGTGTATAACGTCCTTTACCTTTTTTAACAAAATCAGGGACGCGCACTTTGGGCTCTAACATTTTGAGATCATGATCAGGATTATTTTGTGCCTTTTCAATTTCATCATGCGACAGAATACCACGCATCACAGGGCTTTGACCTTTAATGCCCGCTGCAACTTCGCCATCGGCAATGCTTTTGACTTCAAGCGGATGCAATTTACAAAACCGTGCAATTTGCTCAAATGTGAGCGAGGTATTTTCCACCAGCCAAACAGCCGTTGCTTTAGGCATCAAGGGTGCATTTTGTGATGCAGTTGTGGACATGGTGGCGTTCCTTCGTTTGGTCTGTTTTCTTGCGTTCGGTTGTGTTTTTGCGGGCGTTTATAGTGTGCAACGCCAATCATAAAAAACAATAATCGTTACATCAGCCTTTCGGTTTTCTCGAAAGGCATCCACATCGAACTGATATGATGGGAATAAGATGTTATACGCACACTCATTAAGCGATGCAATCTTATTTTTAGGCTATTCTCTGCTCCTCAGCTCTTAACGCGCTCTCATCAATCACCTGCAAAATATCCGTCATAATTGCATCGAGTTTATAATCTTTGGGAGTGTAAACGCGCGTGACGCCGCTGTTGCCAAGGGCGAGAGCATCCTCAATCGGAATAATGCCGCCTACAACAACGGGAATGTGATGATATCCTTGAGCGCGCAATTCTGCCATCACTTGCCGTACCAGCGGCAGGTGTGAGCCTGACAGAATAGAGAGGCCAATCACATCGGCCTTTTTTTCAATGGCACGGGCGACAATCTCAGCGGGTGTACGCCGAATGCCATCATACGTGACATCCATGCCAATATCACGGGCGCGAAGAGCGATTTGTTCTGCCCCATTAGAATGGCCATCCAGTCCAGGCTTGCCAACAACAATGCGCGGTGTATGCCCAATTTTTGACGAGAGCTCTTCGACCATCAGCACCAGATCAGGCGAGGCGGGCGCACGTACCGCAACATTCACACCCGTAGGGGCGCGATATTCGCCAAAAACACCACGCAAAACCGCGCCCCATTCCCCTGTCGTCACACCAACCTTGGCGCAGACGATTGAAGCAGGCATGATATTGTCTCCGCTTTGTGCTGCGATCGCTAATGCCGTCAAGGCTTGAGTGACTGCTGTGTCATTGCGCGTGCGGCACCAGTCTTTGAGCGCGTTCGTGCGTTCACGCTCCACATTCTCGGAGACGGTGAGAATATTTGTCTCCCCAGCAGTAAGGGGCGAAACCTCTGTTTCTGTGAAGCAATTAACGCCAATGACTTTTTGGCGCCCCCCTTCAATAGCGGAGATGCGCGCTGCATTGGCATCCACCATTGCTTCTTTCATGTAACCGCTTTCGACGGCCTTGACAGCGCCGCCCATTGCTTCAATTTTCGCCAGTTCCGCTTTTGTCTGCGTGATTAAATCCGCCACTTTTGTTTCAATCACGTTAGAACCATCAAAAATATCGTCAAATTCAAGCAGATCCGTTTCAAAGGCAAGCACCTGTTGCATTCGGAGCGACCATTGCTGATCCCATTGTCGCGGTAGTCCCAAGGCTTCATTCCAAGCAGGGAGTTGTACGGCTCTGGCACGCGCTTTTTTTGAGAGCGTGACTGCAAGCATTTCAATCAGGATACGGTGAACATTATTTTCGGGTTGCGGCTCAGTAAGGCCTAAAGAATTGACCTGCACCCCGTAGCGGAACATGCGCTTTTTTTCATCCGCTATGCCATAACGTATTAGGCATAATTCATCCCACAACGCGGCAAACGCGCGTAATTTACAAATTTCTGTGATGAATCGCATTCCTGCATTCACGAAAAAGGAGATGCGTCCCACGATGGATTCAAACAATTCATGGCTGATTTTAGGATCATTTTGCACGCCGTCTAAAATAGCGGTTGCGGTTGCGAGTGCAAAAGCGACCTCTTGAACGGGTGTCGCGCCTGCTTCTTGAAGATGATACGAACACACATTCATCGGGTTCCATTTGGGAATATGAAGCGCGGTGTACTCAATAATGTCGCGGGTGAGTTTCATGGAGGGCGCAGGTGGAAACACATAGGTTCCGCGTGAGAGATATTCTTTGATAATATCGTTTTGGGTCGTACCTTGAAGGACTGAACAATCCGTGCCCTGTTCTTGAGCTACAGCAATATAAAGTGCAAGCAGCCATGCCGCGGTGGCATTGATGGTCATTGATGTGTTCATCGCTTGAAGCGGAATATCCTGAAACAAACGACGCATATCGCCAATATGGGCGATAGAAACCCCCACTTTGCCGACTTCTCCTTGTGCCAGTACATGATCAGGGTCATACCCCGTTTGGGTAGGCAGATCGAACGCGATGGAGAGCCCTGTCTGACCTTTGGCGAGATTGGCGCGATACAGCGCGTTAGACTCTTCAGCGGAAGAGTGTCCCGCATAAGTGCGAAAAATCCACGGTTTATCTGGCATGAAAGGGGTATCCTTTTATGGGCATGACTAAGGATATGGTGTCTTGTACGCAGGAAAAAAGCCTACATTTTAAGTCCCACATTCTACGTTCTTTCTATTTGCTGTTCGCTTATTTTTAGCATCTTTTGTGTTACCAACTGGCATATCATATTTTGTATATTCTTTAAATGAAGGTTCTTGATCCATGACAACGCCAGATGGTGCTCTTAAATCCCTCTATGACATGGGGGAAATTCCCCCGATCGGACACGTGCCAAGTGAGATGCTTGCATGGACAATTCGTAAAGAGCGCCACGGTGCACCTTTGGAGAGTTTTAAAATTGAGATTGTTCCCGTTTGGACGTTGGGGGAAGATGAGGTTCTCATTTATGTGATGGCGGGGGGCGTGAATTATAATGGCATTTGGGCGGGTTTAGGTCAGCCTATTTCTCCCTTTGACGGCCATCAACAACCTTTTCATATTGCAGGATCCGATGCATCGGGCGTGGTGTGGGCGGTTGGGTCAAAAGTAAGGCGCTGGAAGGTTGGCGATGAAGTCATCGTTCATTGTAATCAGGATGATGGCGATGACGAAGAGTGTAATGGCGGTGATCCGATGTTTTCACCTTCGCAACGCATCTGGGGATATGAGACTCCCGATGGTGCTTTTGCGCAATTTGCAAAGGTTCAATCACGACAACTCATGACAAAACCCTCACATCTGACGTGGGAAGAAGCAGCATGTTACACGCTCACACTCGCCACCGCTTATCGTATGCTTTTTGGCCATCCACCTCATACGCTTAAACCCGGCGATAACGTGTTGATTTGGGGTGCATCAGGAGGACTTGGTGTCTTTGGCCTGCAACTGTGTGCTGCGTCCGGTGCGAATGCGATTGCAGTGGTGTCCGATGCCACAAAAAAAGATTATGTGATGCAACTTGGTGCCAAAGGCGTCATTAACCGCAAAGACTTTTCGTGCTGGGGACAAATGCCAACTGTGGGCACGCCTGAGTATGATTCGTGGGTGAAAGAAACACGCCGTTTTGGCAAGGCAATATGGGATATCACAGGCAAGCGCGATGTTGATATTGTGTTTGAACACCCAGGCGAAGCGACATTTCCCGTATCGTGCTATGTGGTTAAGCGCGGCGGAATGGTGGTGTTCTGTGCGGGCACAACAGGTTTTAATTTGACCTTTGATGCACGGTATGTGTGGATGCGTCAGAAGCGTATTCAAGGCTCGCACTTTGCACACCTTAAACAAGCTTCAAGCGCGAACCAGTTTGTCATGGATCGGCGGGTTGATCCATGTATGAGCGAAGTTTTTTCATGGGATGAAATACCCCTCGCGCATCATAAAATGTGGAAAAATGAACACGCGCCTGGAAATATGGCTGTGTTGATCAATGCCCCACGTCAAGGCTTACGTAGCTTTGACGATGTTAAAGAGGCTTTTAAAGAACGTAGAACCTGACACTTATAAAGAATGCGTCGTTATAGCATTTTCTTTAAAATCTACGAGGTTCTGTGTAGTTTTACATTACATTGCAAATAAAACGCCCATCGACATCGCCGTCAGATAAGCAAAAATAGATGTTGTCATAATTTTTGTTTGAAAAAGTGTTTTGGTATCGTCTGTTTTTTGTGAGAGATGTTGCATGATAACCCCCTTTATATGAACGTTGCTTGGCATGTGCTCTTAAACAGCTTGATCATTAAAGCGAATTAAATCGTTTTAAACAACGTGTTCATGTGTTTTGCGTTAATCGGTTAAAAGGGTTGGTAAACTGTAAGCACTATGAGTGAACATCTTACGTGGTCTGCCAAAGTCTTCCACCTGATAGAGGTATTTTTACACCTGTGGTCGTTGGGTAGGTGAGGGGTAGTTTTTCAAGGGCACGCACAGCTAAAAATGCGAATGCGCATGCTTCAATACCATCGGCTGGCCAGTCAAATGCATCCGTTGTTGTGACAGGGGCGTTGAGAGTGCTTTTTAAAGCGTCCATTAACGTTGGGTTGTATGCTCCTCCCCCGCAAATCAGCCATTGTTGAGGAGGCTCTGGCAGGTGCGCAATCATGCGCGCAATGGCTTGTGCCGTGAATGCCGTGAGTGTTGCTGCGCCATTCTCAAGCGACATATCGGAGACATACACATGTTTAAAATCTTGTCTATCGAGGGATTTTGGCCATGGCTGGGAAAAGAACGGATGGGTAAGCCATTCATTGATTCGCTTTTGTTCAGGCACACCTTTTGCTGCATGTCTGCCGTTATGATCCATCGCAACGCCTGTTCGCGTGAACATAAAATCATCAAGAAGCGCATTACCTGGCCCCACGTCACAGGCAATTGGATCACGATCTGTGGTGATCCATGTAATGTTGGCGACACCGCCAATATTAACCACTGCGCACGGTAAAGATATATCAGAGCGCGATAAAATTAGCGCTTTGTGCAACGTGGGAACAAGAGGAGCGCCCTGACCACCCGCAGCGACATCGTCCCCACGAAAATCGTTGATAACAGGAATACCAGTTGTTGTGGCAAGACTTTGGCCACATCCGAGCTGAACCGTGAGGTGCTTTTCTGGGCGGTGAAGCACTGTTTGACCGTGAAAGCCAATAACATCAATCTGTTGTGGTTCAAGATCATATTGCTTTAAAAACGATTTGACGGCTAAGATGTGTGATTGCGTGATCAGCGCTTCAGCGTCTTGAAGTATGCCAAAACGCTGATTGCGCTGCGTTATATTCACTGCTTCTTGAAGCGCTTGACGCAAAATATTGCGTTCACTTTCGCTGTAAGAATAGGTGGCTGTTGCGCCAAAATTAGTGATGGTTTCACCGTCCGTCTCAATCAAGCCGACATCAACACCATCAAGAGATGTGCCTGACATCAGGCCGATAGCGCGTCGCACGGGGCGCGGTGAAAATGAGTGGGGCGACAGTTTCTGGCTTGATTGAGGTGTCGCGGACATCACAGATTTCCATCATCACTTTTTTGTACGTCTTATGACACGTCAGGCGTGATCTTTTGATAAGAGCCTGATAAAGATCATTGAACATTCAATATGTTTCAAATCATTTAAGACATTGGTTACGATCATGACAACCGCGGCTCCCCTCTCTTCTGACTTCCTCACCATTATGACTGAGCGCGGCTTTATTCACCAGTGCTCTGATATCGCCGGTCTTGATGCCAAAGCGAAAAGCGGCGATCTCACGGCTTATGTCGGCTATGATTGCACTGCGCCTTCACTGCATGTGGGATCGCTCATTTCAATTATGATGTTGCACTGGCTTCAAAAAACAGGAGGCAAACCGATTGTGCTTATGGGGGGCGGCACGACACAGGTTGGTGATCCTTCTGGAAAAGATGAAAGCCGTAAAATTATCACGCTTGAAGCCATTGAAGAGAATAAACAGGGCATACAGCGGGTGTTTGAAAAGTTCTTGCACTTTGGCACAGGTGCTCAAGACGCTGTGATGGTTGATAATGCGCAGTGGCTCACATCACTCAACTACATTGCGTTTTTGCGTGATGTCGGAAAGCATTTTTCCGTCAATCGCATGATGAGTTTTGACTCTGTCAAAACCCGCCTTGAACGCGATCAAGAGCTCTCATTTCTCGAATTCAACTATATGATACTACAAGCCTACGATTTTGTAGAGCTAAACCGGCGTTATGGGTGTATGCTGCAAATGGGTGGCTCTGATCAGTGGGGCAACATCATCAATGGCATGGAACTTGGTCGACGCATGGGCACAGCTCAGCTTTATGCGCTCACCTGTCCACTTTTAACCACCAGTTCAGGTGCAAAAATGGGCAAAACGGCCAATGGTGCGGTGTGGCTTAACGCTGAGCAGTGTTCGCCCTATGAATATTGGCAATTCTGGCGTAATACAGAAGATGCGGATGTGGAACGCTTTTTAAAGCTCTACACCACACTGCCGCTTGCTGAGATTGCGCGTTTGAGCGCACTCAAAGGCGCTGAAATTAACGAAGCGAAAAAGGTGCTCGCAACAACTGTCACCGCCCTTTTACATGGAGAGGCTGCCGCTATGGAAGCGCAAGAAACGGCTCGGATTACGTTTGAAGATGGAGATGTCGCTGAAAATCTCCCTACCGTGGAGATTCCTCTGGTGGTGTTTGAAGCAGGCTTGGGGGTTCTGACGGCATTCGGCCCTGAATATGCTAAGCTTGTACCCTCAACGGGTGAGGCGCGCCGCCAAGTGAAAAGTGGTGGCCTTCGCGTCAACGATCAGCTTGTTAAAGACGAGCGCGGTGTTCTTCGTCTCGCGAATTTGACGAGTGAGGGCGTGATTAAGCTATCCTTTGGCAAAAAACGGCATGTACTGCTCAAGCCGGCGGGGTAAGAAGTGCCCTTTTAAACGATAGCGAATAATTTACCGGTGACAGTGGATCAAATTTCGTTTTTTCACTTGCGTTGCGTCAGAAGCAAAATCAATCATTTTTCTAGCATAGACATTCGACTTTGACTTAGCAGGGAATGACTTGATAAGGAGAGTAGCACGATCCTTTCTTGAGCTTTAACGCATGTCTGTTGCTTCGCTTTACACTTCCCTTGAACTCGCTTCGCTGCCCTCTGCGCGATTGGTGGGTTCGACCTCGCAGATGTCAGGTGTTTCGATTGACACGCGCACCTTGCAGCGCGGAGATGTGTTTTTTGCGCTCTCTGATGCGCGGGATGGACACGATTTTATTCCGGTTGCTTTTGAAAAAGGCGCATCTCTTGCGGTTGTAGCGCAGGGACGTGAAAGTGCCTTCACGAATGAAGGTGCTCTTTTGATTGTGCCAGATGTGCTTGACGCGATGCGTCAACTTGGCGATCTGGCGCGTGAGCGTTCACTGGCGCGGCGCATTGCTATCACGGGATCGGTGGGGAAGACCTCGGTTAAAGATGCGCTCAAGCATGTGCTGAGCCTACAAGATAAAACCCATGCATCGGTGGCTTCTTATAACAATCACTTTGGTGTGCCTCTCACGTTAGCGCGTATGCCGCAAGATACAGTCTATGGCGTGTTTGAGATGGGAATGTCTGCACCCTTTGAAATTTTGCCGCTCACCCAACTTGTACGCCCGCATGTTGCGCTCATTACCACGGTTGAACCTGTGCATATTGAATTTTTTAAAGCGCTTGAAGGTATTAGCGATGCGAAAGGTGAGATTTTTGCAGGATTAGAGCACGGCGGCATTGCACTTCTTAACCGTGATCATCCATTGTTTGAACGCATGAAAGCACACGCGTTTGCCTCAAAAGCGGGGCGTGTTCTGAGCTTTGGTGCACATGATGAGGCTGATGTCAGAGCGCTTGATATTGTCGTTGGAGCAAACGGCTCAGATATCCGCGCAAATGTATTGGGACAATCCATCTCATGCCATATGCCTCTTGCGGGACGTCATCAGGCACTGAATGCGTTGGCGATTTTAGCGGGTGTGCTTGCTTTGGGGGCTGACTTGAAGCAGGCGGCACATGATCTGTCGACGCTTGTTCCGACAGGTGGGCGCGGCACGCGTGAACAAATTGCGTTTACGCATGGATCATTCACGTTGATTGATGAGAGTTATAACGCAAATCCTGCATCAGTGCGTGCGGCTTTAGGCGTTTTAGGAGCATTACCTGTGCAAGGCTCAGGACGACGTATTGCGGTCCTTGGGGATATGCTGGAATTAGGGGAACAAAGTCTTCACATGCATCGTGCTATCGCGAATGATGTTATGAGCGCACAGATTGATCGCGTTTATGCCTGTGGCTCTCACATGAAACACCTGTTTGATGCGCTTCCTGATGCACAAAAAGGCGCATATGCCTTGACCTCAGCTGAACTCGAACCCAAAGTGCTTAAAGATATTCGCGTTGATGATCTCATCATGATCAAAGGCTCGAATGGCTCGCGTATGGGGCGCATTGTTGCAGCGCTACGTCATATAGGACGTAGTACGTAGAACGGGGTTCATAGGAAAGATACAAGTGTTTTCCTACGTTCAACGCACTGCGTTCTACCTCCCTTCTTCATAGGATAACCTTTATGCTGTTCTGGCTTTCTGAATTCAGCGCGTCCATTAATGCATTCAATGTGTTTCGTTATATTACGTTTCGCACAGGTGGCGCGACTGCAACAGCTATGCTTGTTGTTTTTTGGCTTGGCCCTTGGATCATCAGACAGCTGCGCCTTAAACAGGGCAAGGGACAACCCATTCGCGATGATGGTCCTCAATCTCATTTGATTACCAAGCGCGGCACACCCACAATGGGCGGGTTAATGATCCTTTTTGGTGTGATTGTCTCAACGCTTCTGTGGGCAAATTTGCACAACCCTTATGTATGGGTTGTTCTACTTGTCAGTGTTGGTTTTGGGATGATTGGTTTTTATGATGATTATCTGAAAGTGACGAAACAATCACACAAAGGTTTCTCAGGAAAGCTGCGCCTTGCAATCGAAGCACTGATTGCGGGTGTTGCATGTTTAATTATTGCAAAAGTCGCTGCACCTGCATTAGCGACAAAGCTTGCTCTTCCCTTTGTAAAAGACATCTTGATCGATTTAGGGCTGTTTTTTGTTGTATTTGGCGCTTTTGTGATTGTTGCAGCAGGGAATGCGGTAAACCTTACGGACGGACTTGATGGCTTAGCGATTGTTCCTGTTATGATTGCTGCTGCTACATTTGGCTTTATTGCGTACCTGTCAGGAAATGCGGTTTTTGCAAATTATCTACAAATTCATTTCGTTCCTGGAACAGGGGAGTTAGCGATCATTTGCGGTGCACTCATTGGCGCTGGTATCGGCTTTTTGTGGTTCAACGCCCCTCCTGCGCAAATATTTATGGGTGATACCGGATCACTGGCTTTAGGTGGATTGCTTGGCACCATCGCCGTTGCGACAAAGCACGAGATTGTGCTTGTCATTGTGGGCGGATTGTTTGTTTTAGAGGCATTATCCGTCATCATACAGGTTGCATCTTTCAAATTAACGGGAAAGCGTGTGTTTAAAATGGCTCCCATTCATCATCACTTTGAGCAACTCGGTTGGACAGAGCCGCAAGTTGTGATCCGCTTCTGGATTATTTCGGTCGTGCTTGCATTGATTGGTTTAGCGACACTTAAACTCAGATAAGGACATATCATGATCCCCTTGACACATCTGCGAGGCCAGAACGTCGCGCTTTTTGGGCTAGGTGGATCAGGGATTGCCACGGCTCAGGCGCTTCTTGCAGGGGGCGCACATGTTCTGGCGTGGGATGATCAGCCAGAGAAAATCAAAACGGCTCAGGCGCAAGGCATTCCCGTTGCTGATCTGCATATGATCGACTGGGATCGCCAGCACTGTTTTGTGCTTGCTCCAGGTGTACCTCTCACCCACCCACAACCACACTGGTGTGTGGGGCTTGCCACCATTGCGGGTGTGCCTGTGATCGGGGATATTGAACTGTTTTGCAATGAAAGGGCGCACCTTGAATCACGCTGCCCTTTTATTGCAATTACGGGCACTAATGGCAAATCGACAACAACCGCGCTTATTGCGCATATTTTGACACATGCGGGATATGATGCGCAGATGGGCGGGAATATCGGTACAGCGATTTTATCGCTTCAAATGCCGTCAGATAACACGGTCTATGTCGTTGAATGCTCTTCATTCCAGATTGATCTTGCACCCTCTCTCAACCCCAACGTGGGCGTGCATTTAAACCTCTCGCCGGATCATCTGGATCGACACGGCACGATGGAAAATTACGCGCAAATCAAAGAGCGTCTCATCATGGGGGCGGCTCATGCCATTGTGGGCGTTGATGATCCTTTCAGTACGCTCATTGCGACACGTGCCAAAGCACGTGGACAAAAACTCGCACCGATCTCAGATCATCAGTGCCTTGATGAGGGGATTTATGCTCAGGGCGCTGAACTGTTTTATGTCAATGGTCAAAGTCGTGATCTTCTCATTGATTTGACGGGCGTTCGCTCCCTGCGTGGTCAACATAATGCGCAAAATGCCTGTGCAGCATGGGGAGCATGTGCAGCTATTGGTTTAGCCGATGATATCATCGCACAAGGTGTGAAAACCTTTGGTGGATTAAAACACCGCATGGAAGACATTCGCCAGATCGGACCTGTCAGTTTTATCAATGACTCCAAAGGAACGAATGCTGATTCAACCCAAAAAGCGCTCAGCTCTTTTAAACACGTGTTCTGGATTGTGGGCGGAAAAGCCAAAGCAGGCGGCATTGAGTCGCTTATTCCCTATTTTCCTAACGTGACACGCGCTTATCTGATTGGCGAATCATCTGATACATTTGCTCAAACGCTTGAAGGAAAAGTGCCTTATACGCGTTGCCTCACAATGGATCGGGCGGTCATTAAATCAGCAGCGGATGCACTCGCCTCTGGTCATCAAGATGCTGTTGTACTGCTCTCTCCCGCTTGTGCTTCTTATGATCAATATCCCAATTTTGAAATACGTGGCGATCATTTCCGTGAGTTGGTGATGGCACTACCAAGTGCTTTTTAAAATGCGCTTTTTAAGTGCGCTTTTGCGAATGGTTAATCATTTATTGATAGGGATGTAGAACCAAAAAAAGTACATAGAATGTTGTCAGTAGAACATAGGAAAAGAATAAGGCATTTATAAATTTTCCTTACTACGTACCACGTTCTAGGTTCTCACCTTTACATACGGAACATACACATGGCATCGCGGGCGGAGCGTACCCTTATCGGGGAATGGTGGTGGACAGTTGATCGCGGATTACTCGCAGGTCTTCTTGCTCTTATGGTGATGGGGATTGTGCTCCTTATGGCGGGAGGGCCGCCTGTTGCAGAGCGTTTAAGCTTAAGTACGTTCTACTTTGTCAATCGACAGGTGTTTTTTCTCGCTCCTTCGATTGCACTTATTCTTATGATGTCGTTTTTATCGCCACGTTTAGTAAGGCGTGCCTCACTTATTTTGTTTTTTGTAGCAATCGCTTTAATGATTGCAGCACTTTTCATTGGCCCTGAAATCAAGGGTGCGCGGCGCTGGCTTTCCATTGCATCAATCAGTATTCAGCCTTCTGAATTCCTCAAACCTGCATTCGTTGTTTTAGTCGCGTGGGCGTTTTCGCAAGCAGGTTCTCACTCTGATAAGCCGGGTACATTGATTGCGATGCTGCTGCTGCCGCTTGCGATTGTGCCTTTGCTGCTGCAACCTGATTTTGGCCAAACCATGCTTTTAACGCTTGTGTGGATGGGACTATTTTTCGTTGCTGGTCTGCACATTTTCTGGGTGCTTGGATTGATTGGGGTCAGTTCTTTTGCCGTTGTAACAGCTTATCAATTTGTGCCTCACGTACGCGAACGTATTGAACGCTTTTTAGATAAATCATCAGGTGATTCATTTCAGGTTGATGTGGCACTTGAATCGTTTGCACAAGGCGGTTGGCTTGGACAAGGCCCTGGGGAGGGAACTGTCAAACGCATTTTGCCTGATGCCCATACCGATTTTATTTTTGCTGTTACCGCTGAAGAATTTGGCATCGTGATGTGTTTGGTGTTGGTTGCACTTTTTGCGTTTATTGTTATTCGTAGTTTTATCCTTGCGCGCCGTCAGGAGGATGTTTTTTCCCGCATGGCGATTACAGGTCTTGTGATGCTCTTTGGTATGCAGGCCTGTATTAACATGATGGTGAATGTTCATCTTATGCCAGCGAAAGGTATGACTTTACCGTTTATTTCGTATGGTGGATCATCTCTTGTCTCTTTAGGCATTGCGATGGGTTTTCTTATCGCACTGACCCGCAAGCGTCCAAAATCTATGTTGCGCTCAAGCACGATGCAAGGTTCTGTGAACGCGTCATTTGCCGCTAAAGTCTATTCAGGGGCGTCCGCGTGAGCCGTCCCATTATCTTGTGTGCTGGGGGAACCGGGGGGCATTTGTTTCCTGCAGAATCGTTAGCGATTGAACTTCAAAAACGTGGGTTTAAAACGATCCTCATCACTGATGAACGTGCAGGGCATTTTGCATCAAAAACATTTGCAGCACAGGATGTTTACCAGATTCCTGCGGCAACGCCCTCAAATGGTTCCTTGTTCGCCAAATTTAAAGCAGTATGGGTGCTTTTTAAAGGAACACGTCGAGCGCGCCGTTTAATGAGAGAGCTTAAACCTGCTGCTGTCATTGGCTTTGGAGGCTATCCCACGGTTCCTCCCGTTCTTGCGGCATCCATGCTCGGTTTTAAGACGTTTTTGCATGAGCAAAATGGCGTCATGGGACGCGCCAACGTGTTTTTGTCATCGCGGGTCGATGCGATTGCCACGGGCTTTCCTGACGTGCGAAAAATCCCTGAGAGCGCTCGTGACAAACAGGTTTATGTTGGCAATCCCGTGCGACCTCACGTGGTTGAAGCGGCTTCAATCCCTTATACACCGTTTGAAAAGGATGGGTTGTTTCATCTCTTGGTTTTTGGCGGCAGTCAGGGGGCGCGTGTGTTTAGTGACTGTATGCCCGCCGCAATCGCACTTTTACCTCTTGATATTCGCAATCGCATTCGCTTGACACAACAGGCTCGCGGTGAAGATCAGGCACGGGTTCAAAAAGCTTATGCCGATATTGAATTTCCCGCGCAGGTTGAAGCTTTTTTTCATGACTTGCCTCAACGTCTTGCGCAATCACATCTGGTTATATCACGCTCTGGCGCATCAACGGTTGCTGAACTGGCCGCGATTGGCCGTCCATCTATTCTTGTGCCGCTTCCAGGAGCGCTTGATCAAGATCAAGCCGCCAATGCAAAAATCCTTGCCGATGTGGGTGCAGCATGGATTATCCCCCAACCCGATTTTACCCCTGAGACTGTCAGCAAATTGATTTTGTCTCATTTTGAAACACCATCCCGCTTGACCGAGGCCGCGTTAAGCGCCAAAAGTGTGGGGTGTCTTGATGCCGCATCGCGCTTAGCGGATGTGGTATTGAAAAGCGCCAATAGTGAGTAGCGAATTGATCATCTAGGTGTCATGGCAAGAACCAAGGATCGCGTAAGCGACGTGTTCTGGCCGTCCACGTCTTTGAAACATAAACAGGGTCTAAGGCTTGGATACCCGCAACAAGTGCAGGCATGATAGGGTTTTGGATGAGTAAAATGATTGAGGCGAGAGTAATATCATGAATCTTCCCCGTGAACTTGGTGCGATACATTTCATCGGCATTGGCGGCATTGGTATGTCGGGCATTGCTGAAGTGCTCAACAATTTAGGTTATAGCGTGCAAGGTTCTGACGCGAGTGAAAGTGCAAATGTTAAGCGCTTGCGTGCCAAGGGCATCACCTGCTTTGTGGGACATGACGCAAGCAATCTGGGTCAGGCCGAGGTTGTCGTCGTTTCAACTGCAATCAAGCGCGATAATCCTGAACTGATTGCTGCACGTGAAATGCGTCTGCCTGTTGTACGCCGTGCGGAAATGCTTGCTGAGCTTATGCGCTTGAAAACGTGTGTCGCGATTGCTGGCACGCACGGCAAAACCACCACTACGTCTCTCGTGGCGACGTTGCTTGATGCAGGGGGCTTTGATCCGACCGTCATCAACGGTGGCATCATCAATGCCTATGGCACGAATGCCCGTTTGGGATCAGGCAAAATGATGGTGGTAGAAGCTGATGAGAGCGATGGTACGTTCCTCAAACTTCCTGCCGATATTGCGATTATCACCAACATTGATCCTGAACATCTTGATCACTTTAAAACCTTTGATGCGATTAAAGATGCATTTCGCTCGTTCGTCGATAATCTCCCGTTCTATGGTTTTGCCGTAATGTGCATTGATCATCCGACAGTGCAGGATCTGGTTGGACGTATAGAAGATCGGCGCGTCATTACGTATGGCATTAATCCACAAGCGGATGTGCGTTTGATGAATTTGGATTTAAGCGGTGGAAAGTGTTCCTTCGGTGTGCTGATCCGCGATCGTAAAACAGGACTTGAGACCCGCATTGACGATCTCTCGCTTCCCATGCCGGGGCATCACAATGCTTTAAATGCGTGTGCGGCAATTGCGGTCGCGCACGAGCTTGGCATGGCGCCTGCACAAATTCGTAAAGCTATTCAAGGGTTTGGCGGTGTGAAGCGTCGCTTTACCCGTGTGGGCACATGGAATGGCGCGACAATTTTTGATGATTATGGCCATCATCCTGTTGAAATTGCTGCTGTTTTGAAAGCGGCACGCGCGTCAACAACTGGTCAGGTAATTGCAGTTGTTCAGCCCCATCGCTATACGCGCCTTCATGCACTGTTCAATGATTTTTGCACCTGCTTTAACGATGCGGATGCGGTGATTGTCGCCCCCATTTATGCGGCAGGGGAAGCACCCATTGAAGGCGCAAGTCAAGAGGATTTGATAGCAGGTCTTAAAGCACGCGGCCATCGCACGGTTCTTGCGCTCAACAGCCCTGAAGAACTGCCTCAGCTCGTGCGTGATCTCGCCAAATCAGGCGATTATGTCATGTGTTTGGGCGCTGGCACGATCACGAACTGGGCGTATGCCCTCCCCGCCGATCTGGCTGAAATGGATAAAGCGGCGTGAATAGAGAAAAAAGAAAAGCACATGGAATTAGAGGTTCTTGGTTTGCCACAGTGGATGGAATTACCTATCCGTGTGTCCATGCCCATTGGCTAACTCAAAGAACATTCTATTGTGACCCACATTTCAATCCAGACGATAAGAAATTCAACGAAATTTATCAAACACTTAAAGAGAAAAATATGTGTATTTTGACGAATGATGACGTCGAGCAAAACTCTAATATTCCAAATTTCAAACGTAAAAACTACATTGCCGTCTATGAAATAAAAAATGTTAGGGCTGCTGAAGAAGGTTTGAAATTTGAACTTACAAAACGTTTGATAGATCTGATTTAGTGTTGTCATAAATAGCTATGAAATTCTTTAAAGAAGGTCTAACGCATATAATCGGAGGGGAGTTGGTTGAAAATGCCCCGCTTGCTCCTTACTCGTGGTTTCGCGTGGGGGGCACAGCCGATGTGCTCTTCACCCCCCATGATGAAGAGGATTTAAGCGCGTTTCTTAAAGCGCTCCCCCTCGATATACCGCTTCTGGTGATTGGACTTGGCTCTAATCTGCTCATCCGTGACGGGGGCTATCGCGGGGCGGTTGTGCGTTTAGGAAAAGGGTTTAGCACCATCACGCAACAAGGGCGTTTGAGTCTTCATGCAGGGGCAGGGGCGGCGGATGTAAAAGTCGCAAGAGCTGCGGCGGAAGCGGGTATTGATGGACTATCCTTTTTGCGTGGTATCCCCGGAACGATTGGCGGCGCACTGCGTATGAATGGCGGCGCGTATGGGGGTGAAATCAAAGATGTGCTCATTCAAGCGCGCGCGCTGGATCGCCAAGGAAACAGCCATACTTTAAGCCGTGACGACATGGCTTTCACCTATCGTCATTGTGGCGCAGATGAGGGTTTGATTTTCACCCATGCCGTGTTTGAGGGGCGCGACGGTGATCCTGAAGCGATTTTGGCACAAATGAATGCCATTACACAGGCGCGTTCATCAACTCAGCCTGTCAATACCCGCACAGGCGGCTCAACGTTTAAAAATCCTGAAGGCTATAAGGCGTGGGAACTCATCGACAAAGCAGGATGCCGTGGTTTACGCATCGGGGATGCGCAAGTCTCTGAACTTCATTGCAATTTTCTGATTAATCACGGCGCAGCCACCGCCCATGATATTGAAACCTTAGGTGAAGACGTGCGTAAGCGCGTGCTGGAGACAACAGGTATTGAACTCCAGTGGGAAATTAAACGGGTGGGGGAGGAGCTCACTTTTTAAACGCTCTTGAGAGCCTCACCTGAGTTTGATTGAACCCAATAAATGTTGGGGCTGTCCTAAAAAACACTTATATGCGTTACCTAGGCTCAGAACTCATTAATTAATACATTTTAATAATGAACAGAGCACTGTCCACATCAGAACGAAAGTGCTTTTTTGTTGACCTTATCCTCCAAGAGAGGCACATGGGAGGGATCAAGACGTTTTCAAGAGATGGATAGCAGCAATGGCCAAGATCAACGGCAATGAAATTCGCCCCGGGTTTGTGATCGAATACGATAAGGGTTTATGGGCTGTGGTGAAAACAATGGCGGTGAAGCCTGGCAAAGGCCCCGCCTATAATCAGGTTGAGATGAAGAATCTCATCGATGGCCGTAAGCTTAACAATCGCTTTGGCTCTGATGAACGTGTCGAAAAAGTGCGCCTTGAGCAACGTGATTATCAATACCTCTATAAAGAAGGTGACAAGCTGATTTTCATGAATTCTGAAACGTATGAGCAAATTGAGCTTGATGAAGAGTTTGTTGGCGAACGCGCGGCATTTCTGCAAGACAACATGACCGTGACGTTAGAGATGCATGATGAGCGCCCCATCGGGATTAAACTTCCTGATCAGGTGACGCTCGAAATCGTTGAAGCGGATGCCGTGGTGAAGGGGCAAACAGCCTCTTCCTCTTATAAGCCTGCCAAACTTGAAAATGGCTTGAAAGTGCTCGTGCCACCTTTCATTACAGCGGGTGAAAAAATCATCGTTGATACCAACGAAATTACGTATATCTCCCGCGCCTAGAACATATTTCCTTTAGACGGAATTGGAAACATGCTCTAGTCTTTTGTTTTACCGCATTTTTTGACGCAAAACCGTTTCCACTTTTGCGAAAAATGCTCTAAGAGACTTACACACATGATCCGCTCGCCCCTTATGACTGTGATGACCGATGCCGCCTCCAAAGCAGCACGCGTGCTTATTCGTGACTTTGGCGAAGTGGAAAATCTGCAAGTCTCCCGTAAAGGCCCTGGTGATTTTGTCACCAAAGCAGACCGCAAAGCAGAAGAGATTTTACGCGATATTTTAGAAAAAGCCCGCCCGGGTTATGGTTTTGTGTGTGAAGAGAGCGGTGTGAATGTGGGAGCCGATAAAACCCACACATGGCATATTGATCCCCTCGATGGCACAACGAATTTCACGCACGGCATCCCCCATTTTGCCCTCTCGATTGCGTTAGAGCGTGAGGGGCAGATTGTCGCAGGTGTCGTTTATGATCCGATCAAGGATGAGATGTTCATCGCCGAACGTGGGCAGGGTGCGTATGTCAATAACCGCCGTATCCGTGTGTCTGGGCGCAAACATCTGGCCGATTGCGTGATTGCCACAGGTAGTCCCCACCTTGGCAAAAGCGGGCATGGGGTGTTTCTCAAAGAGATGAGTGCGATGATGATCCGTACGGCGGGTGTGCGTCGTATGGGGGCGGCATCGCTTGATCTGGCGTATGTTGCGGCAGGACGGTGTGACGTCTATTGGGAGCGTGATCTCTCCTCATGGGATATTGCGGCTGGAATGGTGCTGGTGCGTGAAGCGGGCGGCTTTGTCACCCGCATCGGATCATCGGATACACCGCTCACGTCAGGCGAGACAAAAATAGCCTCTGTTGTATGCGGGAATGAGACCATCCACCGTGAGCTTCAGGATGTGCTTGGTAAGGATTAAAACCTCTCTTTCACATAATCAGGCGCTGTAATGACCGATCTACGCCTCTCAATCGCTCAGCTCAATCCGTGTGTCGGAGATGTTGCGGGGAATCTGGCGCTGGCACGAGAGGCCTATGCGCGCGCGATAAAAGATCATGCTGATTTAGTCGTTTTTTCTGAATTGTTTTTATCAGGTTATCCGCCTGAAGATCTGGTGTTGCGCCCTGTCTTTATTGAAGCGTGCCGTGAAGCACTTGAAGCGCTCGCACAAGAGACCAGCAACATACAAACCGCGATTCTGATTGGTGTTCCGTGGCTTGAAGGGGGACATCTTTATAATGCGATCGCGCTGTTAAAGGGTGGGCGCATCGAACAACTTCGCTTTAAACATGATCTGCCCAATTATGGCGTGTTTGATGAAAAGCGCGTCTTTCATTCGGGGAGCTTGCCAGAACCGATTATATTCAAAAATTTGCGCATCGGCATTCCCATTTGTGAAGATATATGGGCCCATTCAATGGGTGAACATCTCGCTCAGCAAAACCTTGATCTGATGATTGTGGTCAACGGTTCACCCTATTGGCGGCATAAAACGGGGGAACGCCTGCGCCTTGTGCGTGAACGTGCAGCGCAAGCAGGCGCACCGATTGTTTATGTCAATCAGGTGGGTGGTCAAGATGAACTTGTGTTTGATGGCGCATCATTTGTGATGCAGCCTGATGGACATGTGCCTGTCCAGTGTCCTGCTTTTGCTCGAAGCTATCAGAGCGTTGATTTTAAACGCATATCACAAGGCTTAACCTGCCAAACGACACATCATGCTGCGCTTCCTCAAGGGGATGAAGCCGATTATGCGGCGTGTGTTTTGGGATTACGCGATTATGTCACAAAAAGCGGCTTTAAAAGCGTTATTTTGGGACTATCAGGCGGGATTGATTCGGCATTGTGCGCGGCAATGGCGGTTGATGCTTTGGGAGCAGACAAAGTTCAGGTTCTGATGCTGCCCTATCGCTACACGTCACAAGAGAGTTTGGATGATGCTTTTGCGTGCGCCAAAGCGTTAGGAATTGACTATCACATCGTGCCGATTGAACAGGCGGTTGACGGTTTGAGCCAAACGCTGCGCCCTTTTCTCAAAGCTGATCCTATGGGCATTACCGCCGAGAACCTTCAAAGCCGCGCCCGTGGTACGCTCTTGATGGCTGTCTCAAATACGACTGGCGCGATGGTCATCACGACGGGGAATAAATCAGAAATGGCTGTGGGCTATGCCACGCTTTACGGTGATATGAACGGTGGATTTAATCCCATCAAAGACCTTTATAAAATGGATGTTTACGCCTTAAGCGCTTTGCGCAATCGATGGAAACCCCATGATGCACTCGGGCCTGATGCTGTTGTCATTCCAGAGCGCATCTTGACGAAAGCGCCCTCTGCGGAACTGCGTGATCACCAAACGGATCAAGACTCGCTTCCCCCTTACCCTGTGCTCGATGCGGTTTTAAAGGGATTGATTGAGCATGAAAAAAGTGTCGCTGATCTTGTTCATGAGGGCTTTGATGAGACAATCGTCATGCGCGTCTTGCACCTGTTGCACTGCGCTGAATATAAACGCCGTCAATCAGCACCTGGTGTAAAAATCACGCGCAAAAATTTTGGGCGCGACCGTCGCTATCCCATCACACAAAGGTTCCATCAATAAGGATCTGTACTAGATAATGCATTGCTGTGTTATGAGCGTTATGCGCCAGCTTAATCTGCACTTTCACATACTCTCGTTCATCACACATACATGCGTTAGCTGGGAAAATCCCTTATTTTTTGCCGCTTTCATAATTAAATAGCATATTAAATTTATTAATTTGTATATATATGATTTTAAGTAATAATCGTTACTTTGTATAGTTGATTATTTTTAGGCTTTTATTATTTCGAATTATGGTTAATGTGCAGAAAGCGTCTTCTGCTCGTTTTAGAAAAGGCTATTCATATGTCTGGTATGTGCATTCGTCCACCATATAATGGCCACACTGTTATTGGACATGATCCTGATGTGACGATGCGTCCAAGCGCGCATGGCAATTCTTGGGATCGACAACTCCCCGTTCCAAATGAACCAAACAGTTTTGCGCATCATCGTCCTCGATGTGATTATGCGACCACTGATGAGCTGCGCAGGATATTACAAGATGATCATTGGCGATTAAGAGGTATAGAGCGTCCTCACAGGCAAAGACCAGAGCAATTTTTGAATGATGACCATACATTAAGGCCTGTTCCGCAGCCTGGAGTTAGTGACCCCAAGCCCGAGATAGATATGAAGCCTCCAACAGAGTCTCCACCCCCTGTTGGTGAAGTGACGCCCCCTTCAGATGTTCAAACACCAGACGCAGGGACATCAGCTGCAACACAATCAACACCGTTAACAGAAGCAGAGAAATCAGCCGTTAAAGAAACAATTGGTGGTCAAAGCATACCAGATAGCGCTTTAACAATTGGAGAGCTTGATGACTGGAAAACAGATCCTGATCTAGCCCCGTTGTCACCTGACTCAAAGCAGTTTCTTGCTCAAAATGGCAGTGACTTTAATGGTGTCGCTTTCCAAGATGCAGACGGTAAATCATATGCTTTTGTTGATCTGACGAAAATGGATCAACAGGCTGCCCTTTTTGGGGTTCCTACTGACATTTTTGAAGGCATGATTAAGGTACAAGAAGTAACGCATAAAAATCTTATCGCGCTTTATGGCGATAAAATCTCTGTATCAGCGAATGAAATTATTGGAGATGCAGCATCAATTAAATTTGCGCGTTCTACCGGAAATGAAAATGCTGAAAATTGGGTTGCAAATTCCAATATTCTTTATCGGTTAGCCGATGAAGGCTCAAAAACAACAGGTTATCAGGAAAGATTAAAGCTTGTTGAGAATGCACAGCTCAAAACACTCAACCAATATATTCCTAATTCAGATCAATCTGCTCTTACCGATTTTGATAACGGTCTTAAAGCATACCTGCAAAATCCTAACAATAGTGCTACTGATGTTGGGCAAGCGATGGATAGTTATGCGGAGATATATCTTAAACAGCAAGGGGTGACGGGTATATCTGGTAAAGATTTTATGGATCAAATGCGTAATAATATTAATATGGATATTGAACAAAAATCAGCAACACTTGTACAAGGTTTGCAGGCAGGTAATTCAGTCTATACCCCTCGTGAGTGAAGAGTTGGCGTTATCTTTTTATTAAGGTTGTTTTGATTCCAATTTGGTATGGGTACGCTTTTAGAACCAGACCAACGTCAGGAGCTTTTGAAACGCCACCGCACCGA
>JBIKVP010000040.1:0-17926 GCA_044356745.1 Beijerinckiaceae bacterium
TCGGTGCGGTGGCGTTTCAAAAGCTCCTGACGTTGGTCTGGTTCTAAAAGCGTACCCATACCAAATTGGAATCAAAACAACCTTAATAAAAAGATAACGCCAACTCTTCACTCACGAGGGGTATAGCCAAGAAAATTTATCGTGATTCAACAGAATTAAATAATGATGATAAAAGTTGGAAGATAATAGAAGAATGGTTGGACAAAGGGTTTGAAAATGGCGATATCGTGCTCGAACCTTTGATTGATATGCGTCCTCACCGTGAAGAAAACCGTCTTGCTTTTGATTTACATTTCAGCGTGGGTGAAGAACGAAGAATTTACACAGTTAAACGTGATCAAATGCTCATCACACCCGAGTTTAAAAAGACGTCTCCGAATCTTATGTAAGTGCAATAAATATCAGTCATTCGAAATAAGTACTAGTAAAAATACCCTCTCTCGAGGGCTTTTTTACGAGAATGTATTTAGAAATCAAACATCGCGGGATGAACGTGGTGTTACTGACGCGGATAAAGCATTAAACTGATTGTGCATAGCTTGATATGCTTCTTTTTCTTTATCGGGCACAAAAGCTACAATATTACTCTTATCTGTACCCCAAAATTCAAGATGCTGTGCAACCTTCTCATTGACTAAACGTGCAGTTTCATGATCCAATGGAGTAGAGGTTAAATAACCATCAGATCCGATTTGATTCTTTGTGAGATTATCAAGGGCAAGTTGAGCTTGCTCCTGAGAAATAGTTCCTTTCATTAGATTATCTCTAATGTTCATCGTTGCATATACAGCTTGTGTTGCAGCTTTTTCTTTAGGATCATACTCTCCAAGACCTGCATATCTAATATCATTTTGTGTTAATGAAGAAGTATCTTCAATCGCAGCGTTGGCTGCAATTAATTCAGCATTTTTAAGTACATTTTCATCAAAACCTTGCGCCGCACGTGGTGCTACTGACGGAAAGGCTTTAGGCTCAATGAAACTAGTCTCAACCGATGCATATTTTGCAACTATAGAAGCCTCTGATTGAGCAGCATATTGCTTTAATTTTCCCTCAAGATCACCCAAGATGCCTTTTGCACCATCTTTTACTGTTTTAACTACGCCTTCAACTCGTGACATTTTTTTCTCCTCATTATTTGATTAACCACTAGTTTTAAAATCATTCAATGTCAAACCGAATTAAATAATTTTTAATTATATTTTATCGCGCGTTGATTACTCACCTTTTGATAACTGAGATTATGCTAAGAGGTTTTAGGAGTATGATTATGACCTCACCACGCCGCTTTTTTCAGTCGCTCGCATTAGGAGCCCCCTTGCCGCTTCATGAATTGCCGACACGGTTAGAGCGCATGATCCACTTTATTCCACCGCATAATGAGAAAGTGCGCGCGAAAATTGGCGAACTCATTCCTCAAGTCGATGTCATTCTTGGCAATCTAGAAGACGCTGTGCCCATTGAAGCAAAAGAAGCTGCCCGTCATGGATTTATCGCTCTTGCACAAGAGCATGATTTTGGCGCAACAGGCTTGTGGACGCGCGTCAATGCGCTTGATAGCCCTTGGTTTCTCGATGATGTTATGCAGATTGTTGGCGCTGTAGGACACAAGCTTGATGTGATCATGCTCCCGAAAATTGAAGATGTGGCAGACATTCATTATGTGGATCGTTTGCTCGCTCAGCTCGAAGCGCGGCATAACCTCACAAAACCAATTCTTGTTCATGCGATTTTAGAGACAGCACGAGGCGTTTCACAGGTTGAGGCGTTAGCAAGCTGCTCACCGCGTTTACATGGCATGAGTTTAGGGCCTGCTGATTTGGCAGCATCACGCGGCATGAAAACCACGCGTGTCGGTGGTGGACACCCTGAATATAAAGTCATCACCGATCCAACAGCGGATCAAGGGGCTCGAGCCACCGCACAACAAGATTTATGGCATTATACGATTGCGCGTATGGTTGATGCGTGCATGAGCAATGGCATTAAACCGTTTTATGGGCCGTTTGGCGATTTTTCTGATAGTGCAGCGTGTGAAGTGCAATTTCGCAACGCTTTCCTGATGGGGTGCGTTGGAACATGGACGCTTCACCCCTCACAAATTGCAATTGCAAAGCAGGTTTTTGCCCCTGATGCGCAGGAAGTCGCTTTTGCCCGCCGTATTTTAGAGGCGATGCCCAATGGCTCGGGCGCTGTAATGATCGACGGCAAAATGCAAGATGATGCGACGTGGAAACAAGCCAAAGTCATGGTTGATTTGGCTGATTTGATTGATCAGAGACCGCTATAGCCGAATAGTTTAGTGCTCTATTTGCTCCATCAGCTCTAGGGCTGAATTGGAGTAATGCCGAGCGCTATTGGATTGGCTGGCTGACTGCACGAGAGAATCCTCTAAATATTCTTGATCCATATTCTGTGTTACTATTTCAACCCCTGTAGCGGGATACGTACTTTGCGCCGCTTCTCCTGGGGGAGAATCAGGATAAAGACTATAAGTCTCCTTTGTTGATGAAACAGAAACTTGAGCCAGTTCATCCATAATGTTGTCAGCATCTCTCAAACTTTTTCCTGCTTCTATGAGCTGCCCCACCGCGCCATTCGCATCGGAAGATGGACGCTCGGAAAGTTCATTGATCATTGCATTGAGGGCGTTGCCGTTGATATCTCCATTTTCAGGAATTTCTAGATCGCCAATATTACGCCCTGATTGGCGCTCATATTCATCGACTGCGCGATTAAAGACCTTTGCAGAATCTGCAACACGACCGCGCCCAATATCAATTCTATCTGATAACTCTTGCCCCCTTACGCGATCAGACATCTCTCTCTCCTATTTTATAATAAAATATATATATAATTTAGGACAACGCCCCAATTTAATAAAAAGCAAGATAAATTTAATAATCTAAAATTATAATAAATTTAAAAAATTATAAACTTTATAAAGTCTTGTTATTATGGAGTGTGAAAATGGGCTGGTTACAAAGGCAGGAACCACAGGGAAACAAAGGTTCGCGAAGCGACTTACCCTGTAATGACAGATGACGATCCAGCATATGAACCACAAGCTGTCATGACTCTCCACTAACGCAAGCAATTTGACCTCTTCAACGCACAAGAGTATGTGTGCATGAATCCTGTAAACTTGTCTCAATCGTCACTATTTTGAGAACTTTGCCCACCTTGAGGATACAATGCGCCTGAGCCGTTATTTTCTGCCCACACTTAAAGAAACGCCCAAAGAAGCGGAGATCATTTCGCATCGCCTGATGCTGCGTGCGGGTTTGATCCGCCAGCAAGCCGCTGGAAGTTATACGTGGTTGCCGCTTGGTTTAAAGGTGCTCAGCAAAATCAACGCCATTATCCGTGAAGAGCAAAACAGAGCCGGCGCAATTGAATTGCTGATGCCCACCCTTCAAAGTGCGGATTTATGGCGCGAGTCAGGGCGTTATGAAGCCTATGGAAAAGAGATGCTGCGCATGAAGGATCGCCATGAGCGCGATTTGCTTTATGGCCCGACCAATGAAGAGATGATCACCGACGTGTTTCGCGCGTTTGTGCGCTCGTATAAAGATTTGCCGCTCAATCTCTATCATATTCAGTGGAAATTCCGCGATGAGGTGCGTCCGCGTTTTGGTGTGATGCGTTCGCGTGAGTTTCTCATGAAAGATGCCTATTCGTTTGATGTGGATGAAGCAGGTGCGCGACATGCCTATAACCGCATGTTTATCGCTTATTTGCGCACGTTTGCGCGAATGGGACTTCAGGCTATTCCAATGCGTGCTGATACGGGGCCTATTGGCGGCGATTTAAGCCACGAATTTATTATTCTGGCTTCCACGGGTGAAAGCGAAGTTTATTGTCATAAGGATTATCTGAGCTACCCTATTCCAGATGAGCATACCAACTTTGAGGATGTCGCGGGGCTTCAAACGCTTGTCAAAAGCTGGACATCACTTTACGCGGCAACATCAGAAATTCATGACGAAAATGCTTATAACGCTCTGTCTGAAAACGATAAAGTCGCCGCCCGTGGCATTGAAGTGGGGCACATTTTTTACTTCGGGACAAAGTATTCTGACGCAATGAAAGCACATGTTACAGGTTCTGATGGTGTTGATAAGCCCGTTCACATGGGATCGTATGGTATTGGTCCCTCACGCCTTGTCGCAGCAATTATCGAAGCATCCCACGATGAGAACGGAATCATCTGGCCAGCATCCATTGCGCCATTTGATGTCTCAATTCTCAATCTTAAAGCGGGTGATCCCATGTGCGATACAGCATGTGAGACACTCTATCAGCAGCTGACAGCGGCCGGTAAGGATGTGCTTTATGACGATAGGGACGAGCGCCCCGGTGCAAAATTCTCAACACATGATTTGATTGGGATTCCATTCCAAATTGTGGTTGGCCCTAAAGGATTAGCTGAGGGACAAGTCGAAATTAAAACACGTGCTTCAGGCGAGCGACGGGTTGTTAAAATCGAGGATGTGCATACAGCTTTAACAATGTGATTGTTTGATATTAGGAAGGTAGCATTACCAGCCTAAAAAAAGATATGTTAGCTAAGTAGCCCTTAATTTTAAAATGGCAATTTAAACCCTTCGGGCAGCGGCAAGCCTTTTGTAATATCCTGCATCCGCTCTTGGGTGACCCGTTCGGAACGAACGCGTGCATCATTCATGGCTGCAACGATCAAATCTTCGAGAATTTCAACTTCATCGGCATTCATTAATGCAGGATCAATTTTAACAGCTTTCACATTGCCACGAACAGAAACACGGATGCTCACCGCTCCGCCCCCCGATGTGCCCTCTACCTCAACCGATTCAAGCTCTTGTTGCATCGCCGCCATTTTTTGCTGCATGGCCTCGGCTTGCTCCTGAGCTTTTTTCATTAACCCCATGAAATCACGCATTAAAAATCTCCCACATCATCATTAGATAAAACGTCAAAATCGGTTATCTGTTCATTGTGTTGCAAAATATCAGCCAATGTCTCTATGGCAGGCTCTTCTGCTACAGGTGTCTCTATAACAGGTGTCATGGAAACAATCTTTGCATCAGGAAACGTATTTAACACCGCCTGAACAAGCGGATGCGATTCAACCTGTTTTCTAAGAGTGCTTTCTTGCGCTTTTTCCTGCTCTTCAAGGGTGGGCGCACCATCTTGCGATGATACTGCAACCATCCAGCGCCGCCCCGTCCAATCCTGAAGCTTACGTGATAACTCTTGTGCCAGCATACGCGAGCCGCTTGGCATAAGCGCAAATTCAAATACGCCATCATCCAGACGCACAGGGCGTACATCTTTTTTCAACGCTGTTTGAAGCGAAATATCGCGCTTTTCTGCGGCAAGAGCGACAAGATCATGAAAGGTGCGCAGAACAACAGACGCTTGCAGCTGCACTTGCGGAGCGATTTGTGATAAAGCACGAGCCACGGCCTGACCTGAACCACCTGAACCATGCACGGTATGAGACATCATCACAGGTTGAAACGATTCTGACGATGCATTGATTGAAGCAGGCACGCGAGTAGCATGATCACTTCCGCTTCCCCCCTGCGCGGATGAGGGCATCCCGCGCCGATCAGCACCAGACGTTTGCCCGTCGCGCACACGGCGCATCACCTCGTCTAAGGGTGGCAAATCAGCCATGTACGCGAGGCGAACCAGCGCCATTTCCGCCGCCGCTAACGGGCGCGACGCCATCTGCACTTCAGGAATGGCTTTAAGGATCATCTGCCAAGCTTGCGAAAGGACACGCACTGATAGTCGTGTTGCGCAATCTTTACCGCGCACTTTTTCAACTTCGCTTAAAGCAGCATCTTCAATGGCTTGTGGAATAATTTTAAGACGCGTAATGAGGTGAATAAACTCCGCTAGATCAATCATGAGCTGGGCAGGATCAGCCCCCACCGCATAAAGATCACGCACCATCGTGAGGGCTTGAGGCATGTGCCCTGCTAAAACCGCTTCCGCTAAATCAATGATGCGTGTGCGATCTGCCAAACCCATCATATCTTGAACTGTGGTCGTGCTTACATGCCCTGAACCGTGCGCAATCGCCTGATCTAAGAGCGAGAGGGAATCGCGCACCGAGCCTTCAGACGCACGGGCGATGAGCGCGAGCGCTTCATCATCCGCTGTCACCTGTTCTTTATCGCAAATACTGCGCAGATGCTGAACCAAGCGCCCTGCATCGACACGGCGCAGATCAAACCGTTGGCAACGCGATAAAATCGTGATCGGAACCTTGCGAATTTCGGTAGTCGCAAAGATAAATTTGGCGTGCGGAGGCGGCTCTTCCAACGTTTTGAGAAACGCATTGAACGCACTCGTTGAGAGCATATGGACCTCGTCAACGATGTAGACTTTCACCCGCGCATATACGGGCGCATAACGCACCGTATCATTGATCTGGCGAATGTTTTCAACGCCGTTGTTGGAGGCCGCATCAATCTCAAGCACATCAATATGCCGCCCTTCGATGATCGCCTCGCAATGCGTGCCAAGCTTTGGCATATCCACAGTGGCGTGATCAATGCCCTCTGATGTTTGATAATTGAGCGCACGGGCGAGAATACGCGCTGTTGTGGTTTTGCCCACACCGCGCACCCCTGTGAGCATCCATGCCTGGGGAATGCGCCCTGTTTCAAACGCATTACGCAAGGTACGCACCATGTGCTCCTGACCGATAAGATCAGCAAATGTGCTGGGGCGATATTTGCGTGCCAGAACACGATAAGGCGTTGAGGCCGCAGCGCTTTGAGGCGCAATAACGGGCAGTGCCTCACCAAACAGGGATTGTTCTGTCTCTGCCACGTTTTACGCCTTTGAATGATCTTGCCTACAAGTGACCTTGATGGGTGATATGGTTTAGCGTCTTTTTATTCGGAAAAGCAAGTTTCGTCATGCATGAAGACCTTGCATCAACAACAGATGACAAGCGCGCATCACCGTGGCAAAGTTGGGGCATGAACAATGTGCGAATCGACAATCGCACCCGTCGGCGTGAGGCGACAGGGCGCTCAGGCGGGGTGTTTACCGCATTCGGATTAGCCGCTGAAGCTGAGCCTTTGTCGGCAGGGTTGCATATTGTCGCAACCCCAATCGGAAACCTGAAAGATATTTCATTCAGAGCGCTGTCAACCCTTGCCGCGGCTGATGCGATTTTGGCAGAAGACACGCGCGTTACGAAAACACTGCTCGCTCATTATGGCATTACCACACCTCTGATCAGCTATAACGAGCATTCGGCCAAAGCCATCGGCGAGCGCATGATTGTGCGTCTGGAAGAAGGACAAGCGCTTGCGCTCGTCTCTGATGCGGGTACGCCACTTGTGTCTGATCCAGGATATAAACTGGTAGAAGCGGCCATTGCCAAAGGCATTCCTGTTACGGGCATTCCGGGCGCTTCGGCGGTTATTTCAGCGCTGGTACTCTCAGGACTGCCCACAGATCGCTTTTTCTTTGAGGGATTTTTACCCAACAAACGCGGCGCACGACGCACGCGCCTTGAAACACTCTCCACCATTCCTGGGACACTTGTGGTGTTTGAAGCCCCCCATCGTCTTCAAGAGATGCTGATTGATGCCTCTGAAGTTTTGGGAGATCGCAAAGCCGCCGTCGCTCGTGAACTGACAAAAATGTATGAAACTGTGCGTCGTGGCACATTGCCTGAACTGGCTCTGCTTTATGAAGAAGAAGGGCAACCCAAAGGCGAAATTGTTGTGCTGATTGCCCCCGCGCAAGGCGATGTGCTTCAGGCTCAGGCGCATGATGTGCTTGATGAGCACCTGACCCGTGAAATGCTCCATCATTCGATCAAGGATGCCGCTGCGATTGTCGCAAAAAATCTCAAACTTCCCAAACGCGATGTCTACAATCGCGCCATTGAACTGGCTCAGGATAACGATACACCCGATATGGACGATGGGGCATAACGTGTGTGCCGCCCCGCCCATCGTTCAGCGTGATGCAGATAAAAAGCGCCGCAAAGCCTATCGCCTTGGCTGGTGGGCTGAGAGTATTGCGCTCATCTATTTGATGCTGAAGGGGTATCGCCCACGCGCACGTCGCTATGGCGGCAAAGGCGGTGAGATTGATCTGATCATGCAACGCGCAAACACGATTGTTTTTGTTGAAGTCAAGGCGCGGGCGCAGCTTGATACAGCGATGGTTGCAATTACGGGACACAAAAAAAGCCTCATGTCACGCACGGCACGGCGATGGCAGTCAGAGAATATGAACCGATTGGATCAAACGTTACGCGTCGATGCGGTTTATATCACACCGTGGCGCTGGCCGTTTCATCAGATCAATGCGTTTGAGCTGGAATAAGCCCTTTTTTGCAATTTTTTAAGGATAACCTATGCCTCTCACCGTTGCCGTTCAGATGGATCCGATTGAAAGAATAAATATTCAAGGCGATTCAACGTTTGCTCTGATGCTTGAAGCACAGGCGCGCGGCCATGCGCTTATGACCTATCAGCCTGACGATCTCTCGCTCATCAATGGCGAGGTGTTGGCATGGGTGAGACGATGCACTGTGCGTGATGTCGTGGGTGATCATGTCACGCAGGAAGCGCGTGAACGGATTAATCTCGCCAGCGTTGATGTGGTCTTGATGCGTCAGGATCCCCCCTTTGATATGGGGTATATCACCGCAACACATATTCTGGAGCATCTTCCACCCACAACGATAGTTGTTAATAACCCTCAAGAAGTGCGCAATGCACCAGAGAAACTCTTTGTGCTGGATTATCCTGATTTGATGCCGCCTACACTTATCAGTCGCAATAAAGAGGATATCAACGCTTTTCGCACGGAACATGGCGCAGTCGTGATGAAGCCACTTTATGGCAATGGGGGCGCTGCGGTGTTCAAAATTGAACCGAACGATCCGAATTTTGGCTCCTTGTACGATCTTTTCAGCGTGACATTTAAAGAGCCCTGGGTGATTCAAAAGTTTCTTCCAGAAGTGATGCAAGGCGATAAACGCATTATTCTCATCGACGGGGTTGCAGCGGGAGCCATTAACCGTGTGCCGGCCGATGGTGATATTCGCGCCAATCTGGTTCGTGGAGGCGCAGCGAGCCCAGCCGATTTAAACGCACGTGAACAGGACATTTGCGCACGTATTGGATCTGAACTTAAACAGCGGGGGCTGCTTTTTGTCGGTATTGACGTAATTGATGGATGGCTCACCGAGATTAATGTGACGTCCCCGACAGGAATTCGTGTCATTAAACGTCTTGGAGGCCCTAATCTTTCAGTGGCAATATGGGAGGCGATTGAAGGTAAGCGCGAGAAAAATTAATTTTGAAACTGATCTCAAGCCGCTTTTTCCACATTTTTTGGTTCGCACAATGCCTCAGAACCACCTGAAAATACTCTTGCGTGATCAATACGCACTTCCACATGTGCGCCAGAATGAAGAGAGGCTGTGAAGGGGGTGTGGATGGGCGGCAAATCAATTTCAAGTGGATTATCAAGCCCTTGCACACGCACTTCAGCACGTCGACGCAATCCGTGAAGGCGAATACGCGATAAAATACCTTGCAATGGTTCATAACTGATTGAAGCTTGCGGATGTGCAGGATCAACAAGCTGCCAGCCATCAGGGCGTACGAACATACGCGCTGCGCCATCGGCTATTGGGGAGGGGGCAGCATAAACCATCCTGCCCTCAAACATCACCTGATGATGACGTACATCAACATTTAGACACGTTGATTCACCTAGAAAAGCGCAAACAAATGCGCTTGCAGGCTCATGGAAGATTTGCTCTGGCGTACCAATTTGTTCGAGCTGTCCTTTATTGAGAATGGCGACGCGGTCAGCAAGCTCCAGCGCTTCTTCCTGATCATGGGTCACGAAAACTGTTGTGTGTCCTGTGCGTTCATGCACTTCACGGAGCCAAGCGCGTAAGTCTTTACGCACTTTTGCATCAAGTGCTCCAAAAGGTTCATCAAGAAGCAACACTTGTGGTTCAATTGCGAGCGCTCGTGCAATTGCCACACGTTGACACTGCCCACCCGATAACTGAGCAGGATATCGTGCCTCAAGGCCATTGAGCTGCATGAGCTCAAGCAATGCCATGACGCGCTCTTTAATTTCGCATTTGGAGGGGCGCTCACGCCGTGGTCGAACTTTAAGTCCGTAAGCGACATTGTCGAATACGGTCATATGGCGGAAAAGCGCATAATTTTGAAAAACAAAACCAATACGTCGATCTTTGAGCGATATAGTTTGCGCATCAATGTCATTAAAAAAAATGCGCCCACTATCTTGTTGTGCAAGGCCTGCAATCATCCGCAGCAGAGTTGTTTTGCCTGATCCTGAAGGGCCGAGCATGGCTATAAGCTCGCCCGGCTCAATCGCCACAGACACACCACGCAACGCTTCGAATGTTGAGAAATTCTTGCGGATATTGTCAATGCGAACACCAACGGGCATGAAACGAGCCTTTCACAAAATCAAAATGTCAAAAATCAATGTCGCTTGATGCTGTGATTTGCAGCACCGTAACGCCATTCTAGAATACTTTTTAGTGTAAGCGTGACAAGGGCAAGCCCCGCAAGCAAGGTCGCTACAGCGAATGCTGCCACAAAGTTATATTCATTATAGAGAATTTCTACATGAAGAGGCATCGTGTTGGTCAATCCGCGTATATGCCCAGAAACAACTGACACCGCACCAAATTCCCCCATCGCACGGGCATTACATAGTAATACACCATAGAGCAGGCTCCATTTAATATCAGGAAGAGTTACTGTGAAAAAGGTTCGCCATCCTGATGCACCAAGCATAAGCGCTGCTTCTTCATGTTGTGTACCAAGTGCCTCCATATGCGGAATGAGTTCGCGCGCAACAAACGGAAAGGTGATGAAAATTGTTGCCAAAACAATGCCCGGTAAAGCGAAAATAATCTCAATATTGTGCTCTCTTAGAAAGGAGCCGAAATATCCCTGTGCACCGAAAAGTAAAATAAATACGAGACCAGAAATCACGGGTGATACTGAAAAAGGAAGGTCAATCAACGTTATCAGTAAACTTTTGCAACGGAAATTAAACTTGGCAATCGCCCACGCTGCGGATACGCCAATCACAATATTAAGCGGCACAGCAATCGCTGCAACGAGAAGCGTGAGCCGCATCGCCGCTAATGCATCTGGCTCTACTAAAGCGGCTACATACGCTTCCCAGCCCTTTTTAAAAGCTTCTACAAACACCACAGCCAGAGGCATAAAAAGAAACAGGGTTAAGAATGCAAACACAATACCAATGAGCGTCCAGCGAACCCATGCCGCCTCATGACCCGCCGCAATAAAGGTCGGTGATGTTGTCGCTACTGAAAAAGTGTGGTTAGGCGCGGGCATAGCGTTTCTGGTTCCAGTGTTGCAGCATATTAATGATCATTAAGAGTGCAAAGGAAATCAAGAGCATAACAGTAGCGATCACTGTTGCCCCCGCATAATCAAATTCTTCGAGACGTATTACAATGAGCAAAGGCGCAATCTCAGACACGAATGGTAAATTACCCGCAATGAATATGACCGAACCGTACTCCCCTACCGAACGCGCTAATGCGAGCGCAAAACCTGTTAAAAGCGCAGGGAAAACAGTGGGTAAAATAACTGTGAAAAATGTTCTTAAACGCCCAGCCCCAAGCAGTGCTGCAGCTTCTTCCACATCTTTTTCAACTTCTTCAAGAACAGGTTGAACCGTGCGCACCACAAAAGGCAAACTAATAAAGACAAGCGCAATGACGACACCAATGGGCGTGTAGGCAATCTTGATTCCTAGAGGTGTAAACCACTCGCCAATCCAGCCATTTGGTGCATATAGCGTTGCAAGCGCAATACCTGCAACCGCTGTGGGAAGAGCAAAAGGTAAATCAATCGCAGCATCAAGAATTTTGCGTCCTGGGAAAGTGTAACGCACAAGAACCCACGCGATTAAAAAACCAAAGACGGCATTGATCAGTGCTGCAACGAGAGATGCACCGAAAGACAATTGCAACGCTCCAATAGTGCGTTCATTTGTTGTAATTTCCCAGAATGCCGCAGGCCCAACACTTGAAGCGCGTAAAATCAGAGCCGATAGAGGTATGAGTACAATCAACGAAAGTGCTGTCACTGTTACCCCGAGTGATAAACCAAACCCAGGAATCACGCTTGAATCTCGCAACCGACGAGAAAACACTTTGTGGAAAGAAGACGGCTCAGATGGTGGTGTTAAAGGATGCTTTGTACGCGGAAGTGATGTTGCATCAAAAGCAACAGAAACCTCAGAGGGTATTGAACCTGCGTTCGAGCGATGGGCGCTTGATCCATCTTTCATGCCTCCGCTCTCAATCACGCTCAACTCTCTCTCAACTATCGTTCAATAAAAAAAGGCGGTCTGCACATATGCTACACGCGATACCTTTTACAGTCTTTTATATCGTACATCACGTTCTCTATAAAGATCAACCGAAATCTTGATGTGATTTGCAGAATATCACACGTTAAAATATTTTAAGCAAGGTGAGCTCCACGACTGATAACAATTTGTGGCGAGCCACACTTTGTTCAAACATTGGCATGTCGCGCACGAATCAAATACACAACACATATGTTTTCATACATTATGCGACGCATTGCTTTGATGATACCGACGTTGTTCGGAATCATGCTTGTGTCTTTTGTTATCATTCAATTTGCTCCAGGCGGCCCTATAGAGCGCATTATCGCGCAACTTCAAGGGCAAGACTCCTCTGCTACATCCCGCATTGGTGGCAGTGGGGGGGGAGATTTGGGGCAAGCCAACACAAGCATTGGTGCGGGTGATAGTTCATCGGCCTATCGCGGTGCACAAGGGCTTGATCCTGCATTTATCAAGCAACTTGAAACGCAGTTTGGCTTTGATAAACCAGCATATGAGCGTTTTTTTCAAATGATGTGGAATTACATCCGCTTTGACTTTGGCAAAAGCTACTTTCGTGACACGCCTGTTCTTACACTAATTGTCGAGAAACTTCCCGTATCGATCTCACTCGGTCTATGGATGACGCTTCTTTCTTATGCTATTTCAATTCCACTTGGGATTAAAAAAGCCGTGCGCGATGGCTCCGCTTTTGATGTATGGACATCAGGGATTGTTATCATCGGCTATGCGATCCCTGGATTTTTGATTGCGATTTTTTTAATTGTTCTGTTTGCAGGTGGATCATTCTGGCAAATATTTCCACTTCGTGGTTTGACATCAGAAAATTTCGCAAGCCTTTCACCGCTTGGTAAAGTGCTTGATTATCTATGGCATATTGCCCTGCCCCTTACAGCAATGTCTTTGGGTGCATTTGCAACATCGACATTGCTCACTAAAAATTCATTCCTTGATGAAATTCGTAAGCAATATGTCCTGACGGCACGTATGAAGGGATTAAGTGAGCGGAAAGTACTGTATGGACACGTGTTTCGCAATGCCATGCTGATTGTTATTGCAGGCTTTCCTGCGGCATTTATTCACGCGTTTTTCACAGGCTCCCTTTTAATTGAAACGATTTTCTCACTTGATGGTTTAGGGCTTTTGTCGTTTGAATCGATTGTTAATCGCGATTACGCGGTTGTGTTCGCCAACCTGTTCATTTTCTCTCTCCTTGGACTTATTGTCGGATTACTCTCAGATATTCTCTACATGCTGATTGATCCGCGCATCGATTTTGAAGCAAGGGAGGTGTGAAGATGCGCCTTTCCCCTATAAATAGAAGACGGTTGGATAATTTTAAGAAAAACCGCCGTGGCTATGTTTCGCTTTGGATATTCTTGGCTCTGTTTGGCGTGACGCTGTTTGCGGAATTAATCGCAAATGACCGCCCCATTATCGCTACTTATAAGGGAGAGTTGCTTTTCCCTGTTATCATAGACTATCCGGAAGAAAAATTTGGAGGGTTTCTCGCAAAAACAGATTATCGCGATCCTGTCATTCGTAAAGAGATTATGCAAAATGGCTGGATGCTCTGGCCGCTTATCCATTTTTCATATAAAACTCATAATCTTGACATGCCAGTGCCAGCTCCTGCACCGCCAACGTGGCTCTTATCAGACGCACAATGTCAGCCTGTTGCTGAGCGCTTAAGTCAAGGCACACGTTGTCGTGATTTGGAATGGAATTGGCTTGGTACGGATGATCAAGGACGTGATGTTGTTGCACGGCTGATTTATGGTTTTCGAATCTCTGTGTTGTTTGGCTTGCTTCTGGCGTCGATTTCATCAGTCATCGGTATTTTTGCGGGGGCTTTGCAAGGCTACTTTGGCGGCTGGACAGACTTACTCTTTCAGCGTTTCATTGATATCTGGACATCTATCCCCACGCTTTATTTGTTGATCATTATGTCGGCTATTATCGCGCCGAGCTTCTGGGTTCTTCTTGGCATATTGCTGCTTTTTTCATGGGTCGCACTTGTCGGTGTGGTGCGTGCAGAATTCTTAAGGGCACGAAACTTTGAATATGTGAGAGCGGCACGTGCACTTGGTCTTTCAAATGCAAAGATAATGTTCCGTCATTTGCTGCCTAATGCTATGGTCGCGACATTGACATTTTTGCCATTTATTCTCAACGGCTCAATCACAACCCTGACATCTCTTGATTTCCTCGGATTTGGCCTCCCACCTGGCTCGCCTTCTCTTGGTGAAATGCTTGCGCAAGGTAAGTCAAATCTGCAAGCGCCGTGGCTTGGCCTTACAGGCTTTATCACGATTGCTTTAATGCTCTCCCTCCTCATTTTTATTGGTGAGGCTATTCGCGATGCTTTTGATCCACGCAAGACATTTGCGTAAAATTCTATGTGGTTAATCTATAGTCTAATACACCTTGAACCATCTAACGGCGCATTCGGTTCGTACTATTAATACTATTTATTAATCATATGGAGGGAAATTATGAATTGGAATCAAGCTTGGCAAGCTAATTACCCAGCCCCTTCACGAGATAAAGAGCAATATAAATCAGACACACAAAATTCAGCAGACGCGTTTTTCAATCAAGCCGCTTCTTCTGAAGGAAGACCAAACGCACTCAGTCCCCAAGAGCTATCAAGTGCGCTCAATGCGAGTGCGCCTAGCGGCGTACAAAATCTGGACTCGTTTATCAATTTTGGAAAAGCAGTTGGATTGCCACAAGATGTTGCAACGCGCGCTTATTTCGACCTTGTAAGTAAAAATAATGGGCAAGTAACCAATGAGCAGCTTGCTAATATTGCAAGTCAATTCGCTGATAAAAATGGAAATTGGAATCGTCAACAATTTGGGAACGTGCTTGGCGCAGTTGCTGAAGCAGGGCAAAACTCTCCCGATCAAGCCATGAAAGCCTTTGATATTCTTTCTCAAGGTGATCAGAAATTAACCACATCCGAGCTTGGGGCAGGATTAAGCGCAATTGCACGTGGATCAGTTTTTTCAGAAAATGAGTTCACGGATCTAGGATCATTAGTTGGACTTGATCGCGAAACATCTGAGGATATTTACGGCGCGCTTAAAGACGAGTTTGGCGCAGAGCCTACCGTTGAGAATGTGCTCTGCTTTGCAAGTCAGTTTGCGGATAAAGATGGTAGCTGGGGCTTGGAGGAATTTGGTAACGTTTTAAGTGATTTGGGCAATCTTGCAGATTCTGATGAGCCTAGTAATTACTGGGGCGGCTCATCTTTTTGTTAATTTTATAATGATGAATCACTTAAAGAATTAAAACTGCTCCATGAAGAGAAGTTTTTATGTGTTAGGATATACGACTTGAAAACTAAGGCATGAAATCTATTTTCACTGAAGTAGGTCATTCTTTCGTTGGGTAAGCAAATTTGTGATTTAATTTTTTCTAGAATTTGCTATTGAATATTTATGCGCTCTCAAACTTTACATGATGCTTTGCCATTACCAACACAAGCCATGGCGCATGTTCAGAGAATTCTTGTGTTTGATTCTGGGATCGGTGGTTTAAGCGTTCTATCGGAAATTCAAAAAAAACGCCCTTATGATCATTACATATATCTCGCTGATAACGCGGCTTTCCCCTACGGCCAACTCTCTGAAACAGTGCTTGTTGCACGTGTAAGCGATGTTATTGGCAGAGCAATCCTTGCCTTTAAACCTGATGTAGTGGTAATTGCTTGCAATACCGCTTCAACGCTTGTGTTACCAACACTCCGGAGCTTATTTGACGTACCTTTTGTTGGTACAGTGCCAGCAATTAAGCCAGCAGCATTAACATCACGCACAAAATATATTAGTGTTTTAGCAACGCTTGGAACTGTGGCACGCGACTATACGCATGGTCTTATCCGGACTTATGCTGCTGATTGTCATGTGACGCTTGTAGGATCACAAAAACTTGCAACTCTTGCTGAACGCGACATCGCTGGCTTATCCCCCTCTGACGATGACATCTGGCGTGAGATGGAAGCATGCTTTGTTCATGAAGGTCTTCTTAAAACGGACACGATTGTTTTGGGTTGCACGCATTATCCCATGCTTAGACATCGACTTGAGACAATAGCACCTTGGACTGTTGCATGGATTGACTCAGGAGCTGCTATAGCGCGACGTGTCAATGACATTCTCAATGAAATCGCTGCAAATGCCGATTTAATGCCTCTTGAAACCCAGCAGATGTTTGCAAAAACTGTTGAACCTTATCTTCAAAATGAGGATGATGTTTCGAGCAATCAAGCCGATAAGATAGACCAAAAGCCCGCTCCTCATTCGGACGGCATGACGGCTATGTCACGCGCTATTTTTACCAGCGCTTCAGGTGTCAATGACTGTGTTTTAAGTGTCGTTGGGCGTTTTGGGCTTATCAAAACAAATATTCAGCCAATTCCATTAGATAATTAAGTGGGTTTGGAGCAATTTTGAGATTTTAAAGTAAATCAGAGCTCATACATAAAGCATGAGCCCTGTTTTCTACAATGGCAGTAAATTAATTGTAACTATTACGTCTAGGTTGGCGATAACCCCGTGAACTATCAGGATAATCGTAGCTGTTTGGTCTATTACGTTGCTGATAAGCGGGTTGTGAATAATAACCACGCTTAATGGCACGTTTCTGAATTTCTTTTTGACGCTTCCAATACTGCTTAGCAGCTTCTTTATTGTAGTAACGGCGTTGATACCGTTGTTGAACAGGACGATAATCATCATCATCATAGTATCCATCATAGCCACCGTATTGAACAGTTGTTACAGGATACTGCTGATAATCAGTATGTGGCTGATTATATGCATAATAGGCTGGTGCGGGTGTATAATAGTGTGATGGCGCATAATATGCGGGTGCAGCATTTGCAGATGCAATCGCTGCAATTACACCAACCGCTGCTAAACCAGCCACTAACGCGCCATTGTTGCGGTTAGAGCGGTGTGAACGATATACGTGTCCTCGTCTATGATGACGATAGCCAACATCCTGAACTGGAACACTCACTAACCCACGCGCCGACGATAACCCCATGTTAACGGCGGCAGCTTGCACGCTCGGAGTTTGAAATAAACACATTGCAACGACGAGGGCTCCCGTACCCCATAATTGCGCTGACATATTAGCCCCACGAAACAACATAGACTTTCTCCATTCTAGAATAATTGACGACAACAAGTTAGTTTTACTTATTATATGAAAGTCTACATGCCATCATATAGAAGGCTATTTAAATAACTTCTTATACTTACAAAACATTAAATGATGGTCTTTTGATGACGTTTTAAACCATATAACTGATAACGCAATAAAACCCAGACAGCTCCTTTAATCGATTTTGATAGTATACCCCTCGTGAGTGAAGAGTTGGCGTTATCTTTTTATTAAGGTTGTTTTGATTCCAATTTGGTATGGGTACGCTTTTAGAACCAGACCAACGTCAGGAGCTTTTGAAACGCCACCGCACCGA
>JBIKVP010000105.1:0-5256 GCA_044356745.1 Beijerinckiaceae bacterium
CGGTGCGGTGGCGTTTCAAAAGCTCCTGCCGTTGATCCGGTTCTAAAAGCGTACCCATACCAAATTGGAATCAAAACAACCTTAATAAAAAGATAACGCCAACTCTTCACTCACGAGGGGTATAAATTGTCACACGGCAACCTGCACTTGCCAAAATTTCTGCGGCTATCAAACCGCTTGGGCCAGCGCCAATAATGGCAATGTGAGGGTGTCGCTTCATGCATCCGCATAAATCATCGCCACGTATTACGCAACGCGCGAAGTCATATATAAGTGTGTATTTATTCAGCAACACTGTTGCGCTGATGCATCATATCTGCAACGCTTGGCAGAGTTGAGTCGATACAATGAGTGATGCGTGACTGAAGCAGTATCTGCAAAAAAAGAACATGATAACGGCGCATCTGAAACCGTTTCAGAGCAGATTGTAGCGCCTGTGATCCGCGAACGTACGCGCCGTGTCAGTGGTTATGTTGGCATGATCACGGTGTTTGCAGCACTTTTATCTGCGCTCTCGACATTTCTGGTTTTAGCGGGTGTCACGCCGATTTTACCTACGCATGATGTGGTTGTCTGGCTCCTTGCAGGGAATGGCCTATTATTGTTGATTTTACTCAGTCTTGTGACGTGGGAAATCTTTAGTCTTTATCGGGCACGTCAAGCGCGAGCGGCAGGATCAGGGCTTCATACGCGGGTCGTGACAGGATTTGCGCTTGCGGCGGGTATTCCTGCTGTTCTTGTCGCGGCTGTTGCAACAATTACGCTCGATCGGGGGCTTGATCCATGGTTCACAGGGTCGATTAAGGCTCTGATGTCTAATACGGTGGGTATCGCGCGAGCCTATCGCGAAGTGCAGTGCCGCGCTCTTGCCCGTGAAACCTCGCTCATGGCCGCCGATATTGATCGTGCGCGGCGTCTGTTTGATGCAGATCGTAAGCTTTTTCGCGATTTTATGTTGTCGCGTTCAGTGTTTTTGGGTTTTCCCGTCACGATGATTGTCGCGCCTGATGCTTCTGTCATGGAGCGTATTGAGGTGCGTCCACTTGAAAATCTAGCACCTGTGACGCAGCAGGATATTGATGAAGCGAGTGATCGTGATCCGTTGTGCCTTATTCCAGCTACGGGAAATATTTATCGCGCTGTGCTCAAACTGTCGACTTTTGATGGCGCGATTTTGTTCGTGGCACGCCCTGTTGATCCACAAGCGGTGTCTTTTGTCCCCATTGCTGAAGCGGGTGTCGCTTATTATCAGGCTTTGGAGCAAAAAAAGACCGGTATTCAGGTGGCATTTGCGTCGATGTTTGCCCTTGTGACGCTGATTTTGATGCTTTCTGCGATATGGTTCGGGCTTAATTTTGCTAATCGTTTGGTGGCTCCGATCAGGCGTCTTATTCACGCAGCGGATCAGGTTGCCACGGGAAATTTTTATGTGCAGGTTCCGCTTAAACGCGCAGAGGGAGATCTTGCGCATCTGAGCCATACCTTCAACAAAATGACGGCTGAATTGCGTCGTCAGCACGATAGCCTCACCGCAGCAACCGATCAAATTGATGATCGCAGGCGTTTTACCGAAGCTGTGCTCTCCGGTGTTTCATCCGCTGTGATTGGTCTGGATCAAGAAGCACGGATCAGCTTGATCAACCCTTCTGCTAAGCCGCTTCTTGTGCGCACGCCTGAAGGCGCTGAAGGTCAGCCACTTGTGACGATTTTGCCTGAGATTGAGCCGCTTTTAAAAGAAGCGATGGCCAATCGTCATCGGCGCACGCAAGGGCAGATTACGATTCAACGTGGTGGGCTGGAGCGTATCGTCAATGTCCGCTTTACCCATGAGCAGGAAAAGGGGGCTGATCACGGACTTGTACTCACGCTTGATGATATCACGGATCTCGTGAGTGCGCAGCGTACGTCCGCTTGGGCCGATGTGGCGCGGCGTATCGCTCATGAAATTAAAAATCCGCTCACACCCATTCAGCTTTCGGCGGAGCGCATCAAACGTAAATACAGCAAAGTGATTATTGAAGACAAAGACGTGTTTGATCAATGCGTTGAAACGATTGTGCGCCAAGTTGATGATATCAAGCGCATGGTCGATGAGTTTTCCTCGTTTGCTCGGATGCCAAAACCTGCAATGGTGGATGATGATTTAAGCGATGTCGTGCGCCAAGTGGTGTTTCTCATGCGTGTGGGTCATCCAGCGCTGATTATTCATGATCTTTTGCCCTCAGTGCGTGTTATGGCAACTTTTGATCGTCGGCTCATTGCGCAAGCACTCACCAATATCATCAAAAATGCCGCCGAAGCCCTGCTTGAAAATGCACCCAATGATACTATCCAAGGCCAGATTGATGTGTGGCTGAGTGTGGAAGCGCACACCGTTAGCATCCGCATCATTGATAATGGCAAGGGCTTTCCTGTCGAAAATCGCCAGAAATTACTTGAGCCGTATATGACGACGCGCGCAGGGGGGACGGGACTTGGCCTCGCTATCGTTGGTAAAATTATGGAAGATCACGGCGGGGGCATTGAGCTTCTTGACCACCCTGAAAGCGCATCAGGTCAAACGGGTGCGTGCGTGCGGCTATGGTTCCCGCTCAGTGAGGAGACAAAGAGTGAGTAGAGAATGACATATGAAATGCTACGCGTTACACCTAATTTAGGACAAAAACATGAGTGCTGATATTTTAATAGTTGATGATGAAGCCGACATTCGGGGATTGGTGTCAGGGATTTTGTCAGATGAAGGGCATCGCACGCGTATAGCAGCGACCTCCGATGAAGCGCTGGCGGCCATTGAAGCGCGTCGTCCGCATTTGATGTTTCTTGATATCTGGCTGCAAGGTTCACGTCTTGATGGTTTGCAAATGCTTGAACTCATCAAGCAACAGCACCCTGATTTACCCATTGTTATGATTTCAGGGCACGGCAACATTGAAACTGCTGTCTCTGCAATTAAAATGGGTGCTTATGACTTTATTGAAAAACCCTTCAAGGCTGATCGTCTTGTGCTGGTCGCTGAGCGAGCCCTTGAAGCATCGCGGCTTAAACGTGAGGTTAAAGACTTACAAACCCGCTCCACACAGGCTAGCAAAATCATTGGTGCATCAATCCCTATGAACCAGTTGCGCCAAGCGGTTGATAGGGTTGCCCCAACCAATGCTCGCGTTTTAATCAGTGGTGCGTCGGGGGCAGGTAAAGAACTTGTTGCGCGGATGATTCATGAGGGGTCAAGCCGTGTGCAAGGTTCGTTTATTGTGATCAACGCCGCAACTATCACGCCTGAAACCATGGAGCAGGAACTCTTCGGCATTGAAGCAGGTGAGGGGCGCACCCGTAAAGTTGGCGCGCTTGAGGAAGCGCATGGCGGTACACTTTATATTGATGAAGTTGCTGATATGCCCAAAGAAACGCAAAACCGTATTTTACGCGTTCTGGTGGATCAAAATTTTCAACGTGTGGGTGGATCAGCGCGCGTGCACGTGGATGTGCGGATTATCTCCTCTTCCAGCCGTGATCTTGCTAGTGAAATTGCGGAAGGGCGCTTTCGTGAAGACCTGTATCATCGCTTGAGTGTTGTGCCGATTAAAGTGCCGTCGCTTTCAGATCACCGCGAGGATATTCCTGAGCTGATCACGTTTTTCATGAACCAGATTTGTCAGGCGACAGGCTTGCCTAAACGCCGCATTGGGGATGACGCGATGGCGGTGCTTCAGGCACATGATTGGCCAGGGAATATTCGCCAACTGCGCAATAATATTGAGCGGGTCATGATCTTAGCGCAAGGCGAGCCCGATGCTGAAATTACGGCTGATATGCTTCCTGCAGATGTAGGGGCAATGCTGCCCTCAACGCCGCATGGGGGAGGAGGCGAAAAGCTTATGAGTATGCCGCTTCGAGAAGCGCGTGAAGTGTTTGAACGCGAATATCTCATAGCCCAGATCAATCGCTTTTCAGGCAATATTTCCCGCACCGCCGAATTTGTCGGCATGGAGCGCTCGGCACTGCATCGTAAACTGAAGTCATTAGGAGTGAATGGAGCATGAGCGTTAAATGAAATCAAAAATCACGTTTTGATAAATATAGAATTTTGAAACTCAAATGGTTATTGTTAAATCTCAGGGACAAACACCAACAGAACGTTACCTCGCTGATCTTTGCGATAAGACCTTTTTGCGCCTTTGGTCTTATCCTAATCCTTACAAGGCTCAAGGTAAGGAGCTTTGTGATCTGCTCGTCGTTTTTGAAGAACAAGTATTTTTATTCTTTGATCGTTGCAGCAATAAATTTGATGATAAAGAAAAAGATGTTAATCTACAATGGAAGCGTTGGAAAGCAGAGGCTATTGACAAGCAAATCGCCACTGCGATAGGTGCCAGAAATCATATTTTAAAAAATCCACAGCAAGTTTTTCTTGATGCTAATTGCACAATACCTCTACCTGTACCTATTAATTCCACCATTGACACTATACATAAAATTGTAGTCGCACATGGAGCTGAAGCGGCTTGCAAGGCATACTCAGGCGATAACATTCACGGAAGTCTCGCCATAAGTTACGGCATGCTATGCGATTTAGACATGCCATTTATTATAGATTTAGGAAGAGACGATATTGTACATATATTTGACAGTTTTAACCTTCCAATTATTCTTCAAGAGCGAGACACAATATTTGATTTCTCAGCATATATAAAAGAAAAAGAAGCAGCAATTCGCAAATATTCTCTTTTAACTTATTGTGGAGAAGAAGATTTAATTGCGCACTATCTTCAAAATTTTAATAAGAGACTAAATAGAAATATAATTGGAGACCCAAAGGGGAAGAATAATGTTGATTTTGTAGCTATTGGTGAAGGTGAATGGAACGATTTTTATCAATCCACACCTTACATACGAAAAAAGCAAGCAGATAAAATATCCTACCTTTGGGATGATATAATTCAGAGAACCAGCCAGAATGCGCTTGACGGAACATTATTGGGGGTTGGAGAAAGGAATATTTTTTCTGCTCCCAGCGCCATTCGCGAAATGGCGAAAGAACCTCGTTTTTATAGGCGTGCACTTGCTGAAGAAATGGTAAAATCAATTGAAAATTTTCCTGATCTTGAAGGTAAATTTTCACGTAATATCTCTCTATACCCCTCGTGAGTGAAGAGTTGGCGTTATCTTTTTATTAAGGTTGTTTTGATTCCAATTTGGTATGGGTACGCTTTTAGAACCGGATCAACGGCAGGAGCTTTTGAAACGCCACCGCACCGA
>JBIKVP010000041.1:0-17920 GCA_044356745.1 Beijerinckiaceae bacterium
ACGTTGGTCTGGTTCTAAAAGCGTACCCATACCAAATTGGAATCAAAACAACCTTAATAAAAAGATAACGCCAACTCTTCACTCACGAGGGGTATATTAGAAGAAAATCTTTGAACTCATTAAAAATATGTCGGTTTTGTAAATCAGAGAAAACCGCTCTCGCCTCATCTTCCCATTGCTCTTGATGAGCTTCCCAAGTTCCCGCGTCTTCATAAGCTTTCTTTTGTGAGAGCATTTCATTCGCCCATGCGTTCCAAGCGTCCTTACCTTGTGCAAAGAGGGCGTGTGTTTGTGCATAATCCATGAAAAAGCCTCGAAGGGGTTTGAGACGCACTGTGACAATGGGTGCAGCCTTGCGTCAAGGGGTTAGTCATTCCCATCCTTTATTGAGAGCATTGGTTCTAAAGGCGTGGATGGCAGGAATAAATCCTGCCATGACGGGTGGGGGTTTAATCGCACGAAGCATATACAGTCATTGCGAGAAGCCTTTAGGCGACGAAGCAATCCAGCCTTTTGAAAAGCGCTTCTGGATTGCTTCGTCGTTACACTCCTCGCAATGACGGTTGAGGTTCAAGCTCGTAAACTCTAGACGTCATGGCAAGACTTCCTAAGCCCTAACGGGCGTCGCGCTACGTGGCCGCGGGTTAAAAACAAGAAAGACGTGGATCACAGGGACAAGCCCTGTGATGACGGTTTGCGTGTCAAGCGCCTAAACCTCGACCGTCGTGCCCGCACTTGTTGCGGGTATCCACGCCTTTAGAACCATTGCACTTTTACATTGTTGCTAAGACGTGGATGGCAAGCGTAGCTCATGTATAGCATGAGCGTTTTTCGCGAGAACGGTTGCCAAAGGCAACCGAAGATATACTTGTGCTAAGCGCAATTACCGAAAAATCACGGTTTTGTGGCCGTTGAGCAAAACGCGGCGCTCAAGATGAAAGCGCAGCGCTCGCGCGAGAACAGCGCATTCTACATCGCGCCCTGCGGCCATAAGTTCATCAGGTGTCATGGCGTGATCAACACGCGTGACATCCTGTTCAATAATCGGCCCTTCATCAAGATCAGCCGTGACATAATGCGCCGTTGCGCCAATCAGCTTGACGCCCCGCTCATAGGCTTGAGAGTAAGGCGATGCGCCTTTAAAACTTGGCAAAAACGAGTGATGAATATTGATGATGCGCCCCGCATAAGCCGCACACACGGTGGGGGATAAAATCCGCATATAACGTGCCAAGACAATCGTATCGACATGCTCACGCTCAATTAAATGCGCGAGTGCATCTTCTTGCTGTGCATGTGTTTCTGGCATTATCGGCAGATGATAAAAGGGTATCGTGTAAGAGCGCGTGAGGTGTTCAAAATCATTGTGATTTGAGACAACGCCAACAATATTGGCTTTGAGCAAGCCGCTGGCATGGCGATAAAGTAGATCATTGAGGCAGTGACCAAAGCGTGACACCATAATCAGCACATTCATACGCTGAGCGGTGTTCATCACCTCCCATGTCATCGCAAAGAGGGTGGCGATAGAGGCAAATTCTGTTTTGATCTGCGCTTCGGGTAGCGCAATGTCAAACTGCACGCGCATAAAGAATAAACCGGTTTGGCGGTCTTCAAATTGCGCACTTGCAAGAATATTGCCGCCCCGATCCGCCAGAAAATTGGCAACAGCGGCCACGATCCCGATTTTATCAGGGCAGGAAAGGGTGAGTATAAAGATTTGTGACATCAAACAATCACACCATTAATGATGATGGCCGCAGCAACCATGCTTATCATGTTCTTTGCCATGATCATGGGTGTGATCGTGCGCATGTCCATGTCCATGATCGTGGTGACAATGATCATGCACCGCTTCAGGGGTAAACGCTTGATTCACGTGCGTGAGGCGACAACCAAGACCACGCAGCGTGTCTTCGGCATGAGCATCAGGCTGAATGTAAAGGGCATCAGGGGCAATTTCCGTTGCGATATGGTGATCGCCCATATGCAGTGCGGCTCTAAGCAGACGCGTCGGATTTTCGGCTTCAATTCTCACGAGATGTTCAGGTGCGGCTTTAATGAGGATCAACTGACCATCTTCAAGTTTAAGTGCATCGCCGTGATTAAGAAGCGTTTTCTTATCCAGCGTATAATTGACAATGCGCCCCTTTTCCGTCGTGATTTTTCCCTCAAGCATTTGCCGATCCGCGTAGGTTAAGTGTGCAGTATCGAGAACAAAAGAGGCATTGACGGCTTGATGGCGGATGATGGTTGTGGCGCGCATTGTTCTTTATCCCTGAAAAAGCGTATCATTTTCGCGTGTATAGCAAAGCCTGTTCCCGTTAAGGAAGAGTCAAATTTGCGCATTTTTTGATATTTAAGTGCGAAATTCAGGTCAATTAACGACTTTATTTTGATCAAGCGTAATATAATGCGGCACAGCGGCCTGCGGTTTTGTGAGATCATCACCAACAGATTTGCCATGATCGCTCAGACGAATTGCACCGTCCGTGTGCCCTGAAATCATGTTGTGAGAAACTAATGTCTGCCCAGCACGCGTGTCATGGGTAATGGCAATGCCGACACGGCTCGCGCGGATGAGATTGTGACTGGCGATGACCTCGCGCATATATTTGCCCCAGCCTAAAAGCAATCCGCAGGTCGCAGCGTTTTCAATAATGTTATTCGTCACAATACAATCTGCTTCAACATGAATACCCTCGCCGCGTTTATCCATAGGCTCATGTTCACGGCGGGTGAGGTTGCGAACGATGTTGCCGTGCACAATCGCAAGTCTACCCCCTTGATCCATATTCGTTACCGAAATGCCCGTCGCAGCATGATCAATCGTATTTCCTGTGATGATGTGGCTTTCACTTTTCAAACCTGCATGGCTCGAATTGCCGAGTGTGAGTTCAGCGTAAAGCGCCACTTCTCCGATGCGTCTGATCTGATTGCCGCTCATCTGACTTGTGGATGAGGCATTGGCGCGAATGGCCGAATAAGCACAATCCTCTATATGATTACCTTGAACACTCACGCCATCAGCGCGAAAAATATTGATGCCGTTGCCCCATTGCCCTGATCCGCCAGAGATGTTCTTGATACGACTAATGCGATTATCCGAAATCATGGATCCATCATGACCCGTGGCGTTGCGCCAAATCAAAATTCCATTATCAGAAAAATCTGTGATGGTGTTATGTGTGAGCGTGAGACCGCGCGCATTAGCGCTTAAAATGGCGGCTTGTGTACCTTCTTTCAGTATACATTGCGTTATGTATCCGTCGCACTCACGCAAGACAATAGCGTGTCCACCTCTTATTCCCTTAACGTGTACACGCGTCATCAGAAGTGATGCACAACTTTCAAAACGGATGAGCGCATCTGCTTGTTGTGATTTAAGCGCTATATTCGCCCCATCAAACATGAGGTGCTCTAAACGGACATGCGGCGCTTTTGTCGCGCTTATCAAGGCTTTATCACCTGTAAAACGCATGATTGTTTCAGAACCAGAGCCAATCAATGTGGTATGAGGCCTCAAATTCAGGGCACTCACGCGATAAACACCCGCTGGCAGGGCAAGCGCAACACGCCGTTGACTGGCTTCATCAATCGCTTTTTGCAGCTTTTGGGATTGATCTTGCTGCACATCAGGAACAACGCCAAACGCTGTCACGGGCGCGATGAGAGTTTGTGAGAGGGACGCGAACGGCGTTTGCGCCGTTGCAAAATGCGGCACACTGAATGCGGCTATTCCCCCTAAAATCAGACCACGGCGCGAGATATGGGACATGTCTCTTCCCCTTTCACCAGCGCAATTGAGCCGCAACACCGATTAAGGTTTTATGAAAAGGTGTGGTTAGTGCCATGAGGCGTGATTGATTGATGGGGACATGAGTGTCATCGCCATCATGAAAATCATCGCGGTGAATGCCTTGCGTGATCAAGATTGCGGGTAATCCAGCACCATGAGCGCCTGCAATATCGGTGCGGATCGCATCACCTATCGCTAAGATTTTTAAATCGGGGTGAGGTTTGTTCCAGAGCTTTGACGCAGCTTCAAACGCCCTGTCATAAGCGGGTTTATGGGGTTTGCCCGCCCAATAAACTTCGCCACCCATCTCTTCATACAGGGCGGCAATCGCGCCCGCGCATGGATAAAGATCCGAGCCCACATGCACAATTAAATCAGGGTTGGCGCAGATGAGCGCTAGTCCGCGTTCAAGCGCTTTTTCAAGGATGGGGCGATAATGCTCTGCCGTTTCATTCACATCATCCACCAGCCCTGTGACGACAAGCGCTTGCGCGTCTTCAAGGGCGACACGTTGCACATTCAGACCGTTGAACGTGGGAAGATCTCGCGCCGTGCCAATATGATAGACCGCCGAGAGCTTGCGGCGCGTGATTTCAAAGCGGGTGAGATCACCCGATGTCACCATCACATCCCACGCATCACGGGCAACGCCTTTGTCTTTGAGAACATGCGCCACATTCGCCGATGTGCCCGGTGAATTGGAGAGCAGCACCACACGCCCCCCTTGCGCACGATAGGTTTGCAACGTCTCATTCACAAGCGGATAAACGCGCACTCCATCATGAAGCACACCCCACACATCGCAAATGAGGGTGTCATAGTCGCTCAGTGTGTCTTTGAGATGCGTGAGAAAGGGAATCATGGTGTCTCTTGGTATGGGGAAGTGAATGTAAAACTTCAAGCATGAAGCATAAAGTTTTACGCGCCTAAACCTCGACCGTCATGCCAGTACTTGTTACTGGCATCCATGCCTTTAGAACCACTACGCTATTTTAAATGTTGCTAAGACGTGGATGGCAAGCACAAGGCTTGCCATGACGATTTATGGTACGTGTGCCAGGCACTCGACTGTCATTGCGAGGAGTGTAACGACGAAGCAATCCAGAACCACTTTTCAAAAGGCTGGATTGCTTCGCATTCGCTTGCAATGACGGTTTGTGTGTCTAGCGCCAAAACCTCAACCGTCACACTCGGTTAAAATCATCGGATAGACGCAAAATGTCATCTTCGGCCAGATAAGAGCCGGTTTGCACTTCGATCACTTCAAGGGGGATTTTGCCCGGATTAGCCAGACGGTGCGGCATGCCAAGCGGCACGTAGATCGACTCATTTTCCTGCACCATCTGCACCGTATTGCCGATGGTGACTTCTGCTGTACCATGCACCACGACCCAATGCTCTGAGCGATGAAGATGCTTTTGCAGCGATAAACGACAATCAGGTTTCACGACAATACGCTTGACCTTAAAGCGCCCACCGCGATCAACCTCCTCATAATAGCCCCACGGACGATGCTCAATCGCAGGTTGCAGCGCCGTGATGGATGCGCTGGATTCAATCTCGCGGACAAACTCTTTAAGCGCGGCGCTATGATCACGCGGCATCACGAGCACCGCGTCTTTGGTTGCGATGACAGCGATATTCTCAAGCCCTTCAACCGCAATCAGAGGCCCTTCAGAGTGGATCATCGTACCCGAGGTGTTCATCACATGGGCTTGTCCTGTGATGGCATTTCCTGCCTCATCTTTGGGCAGAACCTGCCAGATTGCATCCCATGTTCCCAGATCAGACCACTCAAACGTGCAGGGAAGTACGGCGGCGCGCGTCGTGTGTTCCATCACCGCATAATCAATGGAAATAGCTTTGGTACGTGCAAAAGGTGCGGGGGCGAGGCGCTCAAAGTTAAGATCATGGGTGCGCTGTTCAACCGCTTCACGAATGGGGTTGAGCAGGTTGGGGGCATGAAGCGCAAGCTCTTCAAGCATCACATCGGCGCGAAACAGAAAGTTGCCTGAATTCCACAGATAAACTTCTTTGACATACCGCTTTGCGGTGTCTGCATCAGGTTTTTCAACAAAGGTTGCAACCGCATAAGCACCTGATTCAAGAACGTTTTCATAAGGTTTGATGTAGCCATAGCCCGTATGGGGTGATGTGGGTGTCATGCCAAACGTAACGATGTGCCCTGCTGAAGCACACGCACACGCTTGCAAGCAGGCGTTTTTAAAATCTTCATGATCGGCAATATGATGATCCGCTGCGAGCGCTAAAATCATCGCTTGCGAATCGTTTTGCGCGATATAAACACTTGCTGCTGCAATGGCTGCTGCTGAATCGCGTCGTGCGGGTTCAAGCAAAATCACCGCATCGGTGATACCAATCGCTTTCAGTTGTTCATCAACAAAAAAACGAAAATCCGTATGCGTGATGATCACTGGGGGATGAAACAACGCGCGATCTGAAACCCTGTTGAGGGTGTTTTGAAACGGTGACAACGCGCCGATCAGCGGCAAAAATTGCTTCGGCATGGCGCTGCGCGACAGCGGCCAGAGGCGCGTACCCGCTCCCCCCGCCATGATCAGAGGTGTCATGCGTAACATGTGGTCTGTCATCGTATCCCCTGTCTGCGCGCGGCTCATGACGTGGCACTCATAACATTTTGATGTTACAGTTTTTTACACATATCCTGATCGTTGGAAAGAACCTCGTAAAAATAATAGGCATTCTCCTTGCACAACGTTGAACAACTCTCCCCCCTCATCAGGCGGATTATTGCCCCGAACCCCAGCCCTTATACATATAAGGGAACGTGCACCTATATCGTTGGTGATGGAAAAGGCGCCTGCGCGGTGATTGATCCTGGCCCTGATCATGAAGGGCATATCAACGCGGTGCTTGAGGCTATTAGCGATAACACGCTCACGCATATCGTCGTGACGCATACCCATAAAGATCATTCTCTCGCCGCAAAAGCGCTGCAAGCCGCGACTGGGGCGCTCATTGTTGGCTGCGGCGCGCATCAACCTGCCCGTGCCCTTGCTGATGGAGAGATCAATTATTTGGAAGCAAGTGCTGATCATGCTTATGCCCCTGATCATATCTTGCGAACGCTCGATGAGATAAACGGTACAAGCTGGAATCTTATAGCCATTGAAACACCCGGGCACACCATGAACCATGTGTGCTTTGCATTGTCTCAAGAAAAAGCATTGTTTTCTGGTGATCATGTGATGGGTTGGTCAACCCCGATGATTGCGCCACCCGATGGACAGATGAAAGCATATATGGCTTCGCTACAAGCTTTGCGTGATCGCAACGATGCGGTGTATTATCCTGGTCATGGCGAGGCGGTGCGTGATCCACAAAGGTTTGTCAGAGCGATGATCCATCATCGCAGACAGCGTGAAGCGGCGATTTTTGCACGCATTAAAGCAGGAGATCACACCATCGCGCAGGTTGTCGCGCATGTTTATGAGAACCTGAATCCTTCCCTCAAAGGAGCGGCGAGTTTAACAACGCTCGCGCATCTTGAGTCTCTTATCATAGACGGTCACGTTACATGCGAGGGCGAGCCAATGATGAGCAGTGTGTTTTGCGCTGCTTAATTCCACTCAGGCACGCGATCAAGATTGATGAGATCATCAATGCTTGGACGGGGGCGGATCAGCGCGTGTTGCGCCCCTTTCACCATCACTTCAGGAATGAGCAGACGTGAATTATACGTGCCAGCTTGCACCGCACCATATGCGCCTGCTGTCATAATCGCAATATAATCTCCCGCTTTGAGATGAGGCATAGAGCGACCAAGAGCGATATAGTCCCCACTTTCACAGACAGGCCCCACAATATCAACAGCCTGAAAAGGGGCATTGGGGGCAGGGGCAACGACACATTTCAAATCATGATGCGCATCATAAAGCGTGGGACGAATGAGATCATTCATGCCTGCATCGACAATGACAAACGTTTTTTTCTCGGCATGTTTGACGTAAATCACTTGAGTGACCAAAATTCCAGCGTTGCCGCAAATCATGCGCCCGACTTCAAACACAAGTTTCAAGCCAAGATCGCGCGTATGCTTGAGAATAACATTGGCATACGCCTCAGGATGAGGTGGCGGCTCATCACTCTCGCGATAGGGAATACCAAGCCCCCCACCAAGATCCATATGCTCCAGTGGGTGACCTTGACGCATCAGCTCACGGGCGAATTCGGCGAGAAGCTGTGTCGCGTTATCAAACGGTTTCAGATCGGTGATCTGGCTACCGATGTGCATATCAACGCCCTTGACATCAATGCTGGGCAAATTCGCAGCACGCTGATAAAGCTCTGCCGCGCGTGAAATCGGCACACCAAACTTGTTTTCTGACTTTCCTGTTGTGATTTTCTTATGTGTTTTTGCATCAACATCGGGATTAACCCGAATAGAAATACGGGCATTCATGCCTTTGGATGTGGCAACCTCTGAGAGTGCTTCAAGTTCAGGTTCCGACTCAATATTCAAGCTTAAGATATTGGCATCTAAGGCTAAAGCCATTTCTTCGCGCGTTTTTGCAACCCCTGAAAAAACGATGCGCTCTCCAGATATGCCTGCTTGAAGAGCGCGTTTAAGCTCTCCACCAGAAACAATATCCATCCCAGCGCCAAGATCACCCAGCGTTTTGATCACGGCCTGATTAGAATTGGCTTTCATCGCAAAACACACCAGTGTCGGCATGGATGAAAACGCATTTGCAAAGACGTGATAGTGACGCGTTAATGTCGCGTGAGAATAGCAATAAAATGGTGTCTTAACCGCATCAGCAAGGGTGATGAGGTTAACATCTTCGGCATGCATTATACCGTTGCGATAATCAAAATGGTGCATAGTTCACGCTACAATAAAGGATCAAGAATAAATGGCTCTTTGGGAATAACAAATCCTTTAGGGCGTTTTTTCGCTTGCCCCACAGGAGCGGCAAGCTGATCGTCATCATCTGATTGATTGTTATCAACTTTTTTATCCGTTTGTTGAACGGTCGCTTTAGGATCAGGTGGTGATTCAAGAGCGCCACGACGCCCGCAAGCGGTGACACTAAAAGTAACAACACCTGCTACAATGAGAGCGCGAATAAGAGAGAATGACACGTTCAAGAATTTAGTCCTTCAGTATTTTTAACCAGCGTCTAGCCTGCATCTTTACATTCTTGGGAGCGGTTCCGCCATAGCTGACACGGCTTTTTACAGATTTTTCAACGCCAAGCACATCAAAAACCTCTTGCGTGATACGCGGTTCAACGCTTTGCATCTCAGACAGTGACAGTTTTTCAAGGCCAATACGTTTATATGCAGCCATGCCTACCAATTGCCCTGTTACGTGATGCGCATCGCGAAAAGGCATATTCAGCACGCGCACAAGCCAATCGGCCAAGTCAGTTGCGGTGGCATAGCCTTTTCCAGCGGCGGCTTTCATTGTTTTTACATTCGGTTGCATATCACGAACCATGCCTGTCATGGCGGCTAAACATAATGACAACGAATCCAGGGCATCAAATGCCCCTTCTTTATCCTCTTGCATATCTTTTGCATAAGCGAGCGGTAATCCCTTCATCACCATCATAAGACCAGTCAGCGCACCAACGATACGCCCGATCTTGGCGCGTATGAGCTCAGCCGCATCAGGATTACGCTTTTGCGGCATGATGGATGAGCCCGTTGTAAAAGCATCAGAAAGCTGAATAAAATCAAATTGTGGCGTGACCCATATAATAATTTCTTCTGCAAAGCGCGATAAATGCATGGCGCAGATTGATGCGGCTGAGAGTGTTTCAAGAACGAAATCACGGTCAGAAACCGAGTCAAGAGAATTAGCGGTTGGACGATCAAACCCGAGCATATTTGCGCTGATGTGCCGATCAATGGGAAACGATGTTCCAGCAAGTGCTGCTGATCCTAAAGGACACTCATTGAGACGTTTACGAGCATCCATTAAACGTCCTGTATCGCGGTTAAGCATTTCAACATACGCAAGTAAATGATGACCAAATGTGACAGGCTGTGCTGATTGTAAATGTGTAAAGCCTGGCATGACACTGTCAGCAAAGTTGAGCGCTTTATCCGCTAAAACACGTTGCAGATCACGCACTTGTCCGAGCAAATGGTCGATCGTGTCGCGCATGTAAAGGCGCATATCGGTGGCCACCTGATCATTACGAGAGCGCGCGGTGTGCAAACGCCCTGCTGGCGTACCAATGATATCTTTTAAGCGTGATTCAATATTCATGTGAATATCTTCAAGCTCACGCGAGAAAGTGAATTGTCCTGCTTCAATCTCGCTTTCAACTTGAGATAAGCCCTTGGTGATTGCCTCGACATCCGCTTGAGGCAGAATCCCAGTTGCACTAAGCATGGCAGCATGTGCTTGTGATCCACGAATATCTTGTCGCCACAAACGTTGATCAAAACCGATAGATGCGTTAATTTCTTCCATAATAGCATCTGGGGCGGTGGCAAAACGTCCGCCCCACATCTGATTGCCCTTTTTTTCGCCTGAATTTGCGCTATTCATTGTTTGCTTATCCGTTTATGATGTCTCTCTTGCGAAGCTTATAATCATGATCATAACGAAAAAACAGGTCTTTATTGCAGCATTTATTGTGATCATCACAAGTATGCCCGCCATTTTCGCGTTTAGTACCTCCAAGCAAGGAGAGGCGATGATTGAACGAGTGGTTCATGCTATAATCATGCCTTCAACACCAGCCAATCGTGGGCAGTGTAAACAATCTCAGCAAAAACGTGACGTAATTAAAGCAGCGATCAAGGGCGAAGTCGCGGCCTTTACCTTTCTTGATGAGCCACGCCCAGCCTCACGTCTAGTTTTTCAGGACGAAAATAATGCACCAACATCCTTAGAGGCTTTTAAAGGCAAAGCATTACTCATAAACTTATGGGCAACATGGTGTGCCCCTTGCCGTCATGAAATGCCTGCGCTTGATAAGTTGCAAAGTCTTAAAGGCGGTACGGATTTTCAGGTTGTCGCAATCAATATTGATACGCGTAATTTAGACCGCCCTAGAGCTTGGCTTAAAGACGCTGGCATCAAAAAACTAACTTATTACAATGATCCACAAGCCAAAACATTTCAAACGTTGCGCTCACAGGGCGTGGCACTAGGAATGCCAGTTACGCTTTTTGTTGATCAAAAAGGTTGTCATATTGGCCACTTAAATGGACCAGCCGAATGGGCGAGTAATGATGCGCTCAAACTGATCGAGGCGATGCAGACAAGAGCGCAATAAACGGCTTCCAGTTCTATCCACGATTGCTTTCAGTTTTGCGTGATGCAACACGTTGTGTTGCCTGCTCTTGTAAAGCGATAACCTGCTCTGCAGCAAGATTCGTAACGTAAGCATCAACCGTTTGCCCATTTTGTTCAGCGAGAGCAAATAGCGTACCTTTTTCCAGATCAGTGCGTAAACCATCATCAGCGTATTGATGACTAGCACTCATCAAAGCATCAGCCTCACGATATGCTGTTGCCATTACCAAAGCAGCATCGCGTTGACTAATATCGCCTTGTTCTAACTTGGAAACGATATTTTGTTGTGCTTGCGAAACAGTTGTCATAGCTTGGTTTTCTGCTGTTTGTCCGTGAAGCGAATACCAACGCATATATTCAACACCTCCACCAAGCATACGGGAGTCTGCATAAAAATTACCGACACCGTCGCCAGCCGCCACCGCTGCATTACCAATGTTGTTCAGCCCCGCTGTGAGAGCCTTATTGATTTGCGGAATTGATGCAAGAGCCAGTGCAGGTGAGAGACCTGGGAGAACATTGTTGCGCACAAAGCTCTCAGCTTGATCCAAAATTTTGAGACTTCCAACATGTTCTGATACAAACTCATTTGCAGCTTCGCCAACAAAAGGATTATCTTTCAAATTTTGAGCACCGTCACGAACCTGTTGTGCAACATTTCTGCGATCTGGTGAAATTGCACTGGCAACCTTGTCGAGCGTACTATCAACGAAGCCACCCAAAGCACGAGGTGCGCCTTCACCAATAGCATTGACTAATTTTGCACCACCACTTGCGGCAAGACGTTTAATATTAACACGGCCATCTTCTTGTATTGCAGTTGGTTCAACCACATCAGCAACGGCACGAAGCATCTGATTTTTAACTTCTTTTTTCTCAGCTTTGGTAGAGCCATTGATTAAATTTGTTGCTTTCATTAATCCTTTCTCGCCTTCAACTGTCGCAGACGCTATATTAATAGTGTCTCCCACGCTGAAAAGTTGAACTTCTATTTCGTCACCTAGAGGTCCACGAATTTTTTCTGTTCGCACAAGAGATGGATTTGCATCCACTAATTCTTCAGGGGTAATCGTTTTCAATCGTGCGAGTGTATTATCGCCATTCATTTCTGCTTGCTTACCCTTTTCATTGAGCCATTTTGTCACAGCTTCAGTAGTGAGAAAAGTTTGGCCATTTATTTTGACGCGCGTAACATCACCAGTCCCCGAGTCAATAAAAACTTGCTTAACAGCAGCGCGACGGCCATAACCATGCGCATTATCAACTGTCTGAGGAATTTTGATTTCCCCCTCATCATCCACAGTGGTAAAATTCCCAACAGTGAGGGAAACATTCGACATACCGTTATGGGATTTTTGAATGTGAAAGTTTTCAGCATTGCTGCCGACAGCTATAAAAGCTTTTCCTTCAGCCTCAGAACCCTCAACAGAATTCACATCAACTTTTTTACCATTGGGCATAACTTCAAAGCGCTCTTCTTGAGGCGCTTCTTGTCCATCAATACCTATAGCAGCTCGCTGTTTAGGTGTAAGCATTTCACGAACTGCGTCCTTCTGATCAGTTAAGGCTACAGCACCATTAACTCCTGCACGCGCGAAAGTCTCACCCCTTGATTTTGTTTGACTTTTCCATTCACCGCCAGCCCCTCCATACAAGGCAACACTTGTGCGTAATGAAGGCAATCCAGCGATTTCCGGCGTATCAACGTTTGCAGAGGCAAGCGCACGAAAATTAACCGCCGCAGTAACAGCATTTATATCTACTTTTGCTTTACCCGTATTCCATTTCATAGTGCCTTTAATTTCGCCCAATCCAGCTAAAACATCTGCCTGTAGCCCAATAAAAGCTTTTGATAAGCCAACATTACGCAACTGCTGAGAAAGCCAGTGCGCTGGTCCGCTCGTAGATGTTGCCCCTTCTTGTCCACTATTGTCGGTAAAGCCCCATCGCACACGTGTGGCATCTCCAGGCACACCCGATGATCCTGCAATAACAGCAGCGCTTGTCTCATGGCTTAAACCGGTTGGTGTCGCTTTTAATTCATAAGGAGTTACACTCAAAACGCCGCCTTTAAGAACAGATGTGGCTTCAGCAACAACTGCAATCCCATCTCTCTCAACTTTAACAGGCGCTGTAACCTCACGAACGCCATCCAATCCAGTTCGTACAGAGCGCTGTTGGGCTCGTGCCAAAGCGGCTGCTCTTTCGGCATCTGCAGCTCTTGCGGCATCGGCAATAGCTTTGCGTTTTGCTTCAACTTTAGCAGCCTCCCATTCTTTATTTTTTTGGGGGGGCGTGTCAGGATTGTTTCTACTCTGTACTGGTTTAGCTTCAGTAGCAGGGGTTGGCATAATATATCCTCATCAATTAACCTTATTTACGCATAGCACTAGTTGATCTTCATAATAGTTTTATGACGATTGTCTTTCTTGAGTGGCCAATTCACGGCAATAAGGTTGACTCTGAATTTTCTGTGATAAAAACGTTTATTTATCAATGTGTTATGCATCATTCGCTTTGTTAAGGCCTGCTATGCAAAATGCGTAATTCTCCTTTCGTATATGGTGTTTTTGGGGTGATGTAATGCGACGTGTCTTTTTAGATGATTCGATGTCGTCAGCAGCGGTTTGGAGCTGGCGTCTATGCTTGTTTGCATCATGTTTCACATTTATCGCGTGGCTTGTCGTGCGCACCCAAGCGCTAGATATAACGACAGCACTTGTTTTGCTCATCATGTGCGGGGTTCTAATTTTTGGCGCGCTTATTCTTGCGGGATTGGGTGCGAGACATATTTGGCGAGAGGGTGTGAGTGGTATCGGATTTTTAGCGGCGACACTTGTTTTGAGTACGATGCTTCTTACAATTCCTGTGATTGCGGGCGTCTCTGCGCTGATTTATCCACCCCTTGTTGATATATCGACAGATATTGATACACCGCCTGTAATGGTCATGACTGAAAAGGCGCTCAATGCGCGTCAAAAGATGTCCCCTGTTGACCTTAAGCGTGATGATCGTTTGTTGCAGAAAAAGGCTTATCCCGATCTTGCGCCGCTTTTTCTTGATTTACCACCCGATGAAGCAATTGAGCTCGTCACAAAGGCCTTGCGTCAAGCAGGAATGGCGCAGATTGATACTGAAGTTATTGCTGCGCCAGTCACCACGAAAGCAGTAGATAAAAGCAACACAGCGTCCCCTGCGCGGCGTGCAGTAGCGGGGCAGGGACGGGGGAAAAATAATGATAAGGCGGTGCCTGAGCTCATTGCTCCACCTCTTGAATATCGGCTGCAAGCATTAGATCATAGCCTTATTCTGGGCTGGCCTGTTGATCTCGTTGTGCGTGTACGCCTCAAAGGAGAGGGATCACGCGTTGATGTGCGTGCTGTTTCGCGTCGTGGTTCTCATGATTTTGGCGAAAACGCGCGTCGCATTCAAAAAATCATCGCTGAAATAAACTTCATTGCATCAACAAATTAGTGTCTACGAATTGAAGTTGGGCAAAATGTGCATAAACACCATTATGTGCAATAAGCTCAGTGTGTGTGCCTTCTTCAATAATGCGTCCGTTTTCAAAAACGAGAATCCGGTCTGCCTTGAGCACTGTTGCTAATCTATGTGCGACTACAAGCATCGTTTGCTTGTGAGCCAGATGATCCAATGCCTTTTGGACGGCGGCTTCACTCTCTGCATCAAGTGCGCTAGTCGCTTCATCTAACACTAAAACAGGTGCTTGCTTGAGAATCGCACGTGCTAAAGCAATGCGTTGACGTTGGCCACCTGAGAGGTTGACCCCACGCTCACCCAAAGGCGTATCATAGCCTTGCGGAAGTTCGCGAATAAACTCATCTGCCGCTGCTAATTTTGCCGCTTCCTGAACGCGTGTATCATCTGCATCAGGTGCGCCATAGCGAATATTCTCGCGCACACTTGTCCCAAAGATGATGGGCTCCTGAGGGACATAGGCAATATTTGAACGCAGCGCATAAGGATCAAGGGTGGTGACATCATGACCATCAAAACGGATAACGCCTTGGCTCGGATCATAAAAACGATTAAGCAACTGCAACACAGTGCTTTTACCTGCCCCTGATGCACCAACGAGTGCAATTTGTTCGCCTGCTTTAATGTGAAATGTCACACCATGAAGCGCCGATGCTTCCTGTGCAGTGGGATAATTGAAAGACACATCTTCAAAACTGATCTCGCCACGCGCAGGTTTTTGAAGCGCCGTGATCATTTGAGGTGCAAGAATTGTTGGCTTAAGCTCTAACCATTGCGAAAGCCTTGTCGCAGAGCCAGCCGCCTGTTGCACTTCGCCATACACTTCTGAAAGTTGCCCTAAAGCACTTGCAGCAAAGATTGCATAAAGAATAAACTGGGATAGCATTCCCCCTGAAAGTTTTTCGTTAATGACCAGTCCCGCGCCATACCATAAAACGCCGACAATACTTGCGGAGACAGTGAAAATCACACCTGCTGTTAAAATGGCGCGAGACGCGAGCGATTGTCGTGACGCATTATAAGCTTCGTGAGAGGCTTTTTGATAGGCATCAGCAGTTGCCTTCTCCATCACAAACGATTTCATGATGCGTGCAGCGCTGACAGCTTCTGTCGCAAATGCGGAGGTTAAGGCAAGGCGTTGCTGAGCATCTTCAGAACGTTGGCGAACGGCGCGTCCCCATAGCACCAGTGGCACAACAATTACAGGTATCGCTCCGAGCACCATGAAAGATAACCACGGATTTGTAATCAGCATCATTAAGACAGCACCAAGAAACAACACACCATTACGCAGCGCAACTGACGCAGTGGGTCCAAATACAGAGCGTATTTGTTCGCTATCAGCGGTAAGACGCGAAACAATGTCTCCTGATTTTACGGTGTCAAAGAAGGTAACATCAAGCTTTGTCAGGTGTGCAAAAACTGCTTCACGTATATCAGCGGCGATGGCCGCACCCAATGTCATGACAAGATAATAACGTATCGAACTGGCAATCGCGAGAACGATGACAACGACAATTAACCCCGAAAAATAAGTGTTGATGACGGCATGACTGCTTTGATCAAAACCACGATCAATCATCTCACGAACAGCGATCGGTAGGGCCAGTGTTGCTGCGGATGCGACAATCAAAGCAATGAGAGCTGCTAATATACGCATACGATGACGCCTCGCAAAAGGGAGTAACCCTCTGAGAGGCCTTAAGCTTTTAGTTTTTTGCGTAGAAGAAACATCTACGTGAAGAATAGGTGTGCTCATGCCTTTAACAGACACTTCAGACATCACCTGTCAAGAGCCACTCAATTTATGATGATCATTGCGTTATTTTCGATCATCTCATATTTCTTTTCATCAATCATGGACTTGTATTTTGCAAATGTCTCCTGTATGCGATGATGATGAAATTTTAACGCGCAACCAGCGCGGTTAACACGTTATATTCATAACACGTTTTACCCGTTCATGCGCAGGAGCACAATTATGAAGCCTGACATCCATCCTGATTATCATGAAATTACCATTGTTCTACCAAATGGGACGTCCTACAAAACACGCTCCACTTATGGTTCAGCGGGTGCAACCCTCAGTCTTGATATTTCTCCTGATACACATCCAGCTTGGACAGGCGGTACTCAAAATCTTTCTGATCGTGGTGGCAGTGTATCGAAATTCAACAAGAAATTCGCTGGCCTGAGCTTTGCGGGTAAAAAAGCGTCTTAACATTGTGCTGGTGAAACGTTTTATTAGTTTCGCCTTATCGAAATCCTCTTAACATGAAAAACCTCCCATATTGGGAGGTTTTTTGATGTCATAATAGTTTATAGAAATTAGCGTCTTACGCATACACGTACAGGACGGATAACGTAACCATAACCTGTCCACACGCGTTGATTGCGAATACGGCATACACGCCTTCCATATCTTACTGGTGCGTAATATCCAACAGGGCGTCCGTAATATCCTCGATGCCTCCGATATCCTCTATATCCTCTATATCCCCTGTAACGATGATCACGCACACTTTGCGTTAAATCTTGTTTCAAATTTTGAGCAACACTTTGTGTGTTTTGAGCAGCCGCACCAACTGGAGCCGCTTGCGCACTTGTTACAATTGAAAGACCCAAAGTCGCAGCCGCAGCAATAATTGCTGCCTTAAGCATCGATACTTTACGTCCTGAAATAGCTCTTAAATTTAATATTGACATACTTTTCTCCTGTAAAATCGTTAATTGAGACGTGCTTTAACGCGTCGATAATTTATGGCTCTAACGTTCATTAACGCCGTTGATTTCCTTATGTTCCCTGTCCGTTGACATTTTTACACATTTGACCTGTAAAATCTTGGTTAATGCACAATAAGAAGTGCAATTTAACAGGTTTACACATATCTAACTGAATGAATTCTGAATGACTGTGCGTTGAAGCACATCAGTTTCAGCGATCAATTTATGTCTAACAATTTTAGACATCCCTAATTGATTGATGCATTATTTTTTGTTAATTATGTTGAGTGATTGTAGTTAATGGGATTTATAAAATGTCCGAAGATGCGATAAAAAAGACGGGACGCAATCACATATTCAATCTAAATCCTGATGCCTCCAAAAAAAAGTTGGGAGAGCAGTTTGCTGATATGGCAACCTCTGTGAACAAAATAACCCCCGATATATTGCAGGGTTTTAATAAATTACAGAGAATATACCCCTCGTGAGTGAAGAGTTGGCGTTATCTTTTTATTAAGGTTGTTTTGATTCCAATTTGGTATGGGTACGCTTTTAGAACCGGATCAACGGCAGGAGCTTTTGAAACGCCACCGCACCGA
>JBIKVP010000106.1:0-5169 GCA_044356745.1 Beijerinckiaceae bacterium
CGTGAAGGCCATCCTTGGCTTCCTGAATACCACTTTTCCGCAAAAAGCACGATTATGGGTTGACCGCCTATCCGATAACTTCAAAATACTTCAGACACCAACTCTTCAAATGTGAGGGGTATACTTTCTTCGGAGCTTATCTGGCTGGGATATGATCTACGTGCTGTTTCGGGGAAGCAGGGAAAAATGCTGTATGGGTTTTGCTGCCGCGCTTGTTTGACCAAATCCGCAGCGGCATGATGGATGTTATTCTTGAGCGGTGTAGCAATGTAACCCTCCGAGATTAAGTCCCAAACTCATTTACTCCCAAGCTCATTCACTCCCGCAATGAGTACGTATTTTGTTTCAAGGTATTCATCAAGGCCGTGGTGCGAGCCTTCACGCCCTAATCCTGATTGTTTAACCCCGCCAAAAGGCGCAAGCACTGAGCTGATAATTCCTGTATTGACACCAACCATGCCATATTCAAGGGCTTCCATCACCCGATAAGTGCGCCCAAGATCACGCGTGAAAAGATAAGCCGAGAGGCCATAATCACTGCGATTAGCCAGAGCAATCACTTCATCTTCCGTGTCAAAAGCGATGATTGGTGCGACGGGGCCAAATGTTTCTTCTGTGAAAATAATCATATCGGGGGTGACGTGTGAGAGTACTGTCGGTTCAAAATACGTGCCGCCAAGTTTATGACGTTTGCCGCCGATGAGACAGTGTGCACCTTGATCAAGCGCGTCTTTAATGTGCGCCTCAATTTTGGCGATGGCTTTGTCACTGATTAAAGGGCCTTGATCGACATCAGGTTCATCGCCTGCCCCGATGCGCAAGGCTTTGACCCGCTCAACAAATTTGCTTGTGAAGGCTTCAAGGATAGGGCGCTCAACAAAAATGCGGTTTGCACACACGCAAGTCTGACCCATGTTGCGGAATTTGGATTGCATCGCGCCTTCAACAGCAGCATCAAGATCAGCATCGGCAAACACGATAAGAGGCGCATGACCCCCCAGTTCGAGCGCAACCTTTTTGACCGTGCCAGCGCATTGGCGCATGAGCTGCTTGCCCACGGACGTTGATCCTGTAAAGCTGAACGCACGCACATCAGGATGCGTTGTCAGCACCTCGCCAATCGCTTGCGCATCACCTGTTATGATATTGAGAACACCGTTTGGGAGTCCTGCTTCCTGTCCTAAAAATCCAATGGCAAGCGCTGTGAGCGGCGTTTCAGCGGCAGGTTTAATCACAGCCGTGCAACCTACCGCAAGCGCGGGTGCAATTTTACGGGTCATCATTGCGGCGGGGAAATTCCACGGTGTGATCGCGCCAATTACGCCAACTGGTTGGCGCATAACCACACCACGCGCATCAAATCGCGGGGAGGGGAGGGTTTCGCCATAAACGCGTATCGCTTCATGTGCATAAAACTGAATATAATCAGCCGCATAAAGCACCTCACCGCGTGCCTCACTCAGCGGCTTGCCTTGCTCAGCCGTCATGATACGCGCCAAATCATCCGCATGAGTGATCATCAATTCATACCAGCGTGCAAGAATACGTGAGCGCTCTTGTGCTGTGCGTTTTGCCCATAGAGGAAATGCATTTTTTGCTGCAAGAACGGCATCTGTTGTTTCAGCAGCGCCAAAATGCGGCACGTGTTCAATAATATGCCCTCTTGCCGGATTAATCACAGCGGTTTGTGCAACGCCTATCCATGCCCCGTTGACCAGACATTGAGAGCGGATCAGATCTGGATATTGCAGGGGCAAAATGGTCATGTTGCTGTATCCTTTTATCAATAAGCGCTACTGCATGGTCAGCCGCCAACTGTAGAGCCAATCAAGTTTTTTGAGCATATCGTGGCGATTGCGCATGGCGAGTACACTATTACGCACCAAAGCGAGCGGCATTGAGGCATGAAACCACATACCATTGCGGCGCGATACATTTTGCACCTTTTGAATACGCTTAAGGCGTAAGCGCTCATACGCTTTGAGTGAATGCACTACATCATCAGGTTCAGCAGAAATCACTTCGGCAAGGCATGCCGCATCTTCAATCGCCATCGCGGCTCCTTGCGCTTGAAAAGGTAGCACGGGATGTGCTGCATCTCCAACAAGGGCTATGCGGCCTGAGTGCATCCTGTGGGCAGGGAGATTATAGAGCGGCCATATCCGCCATGCGGGAGGAACAGCAAGGATTTCGCGCAGGGCAAATGCTGCATCACGCATACGCGTTGCAAGCACATCCATGGAGCCATCCTCGGACCATCCAAAATCATCATCATGTGTGATAGGAGTATTTTCACGCGTGACGACAACAATATTGAGCATTGTGCCGCTTTTAACAGGATAGTGCACAACGTGGCGGTTTTCGCCAATCCACAAACACACTTCATTCAGACGTGCTGTCGCAGGAACATGCTCCATGCGAACCATTGCGCGCCAAGCGAGCGCTTTTTGAAACTGGGGTTTGCGTAAATCACCCATAAATCTGCGCGTGTTTGACCAAACACCGTCTGCACCGACAAGAAGCGGTGTTAGCGTATCATCGACCGTGCCGCCTTGACGACGCATCACTGCCGCCACAGCATCTGGAAACGATCGCGCTTCTGTAATCTGAGACCCAATTTGAAGCTTGATATTTGGCATTAAGCGCACTGCATCCAGCAGAACCATGTGAAGATCATCACGTGCTGTGAGCCAATACGGTGCTTGATGTCGCTGAGCACTGTCATTTCCTAAAGCGACTTCCCCCAAAATCGCACCACTTTTAAGCGAGCGAATAACAACGCGCTCTGGCTCACATGCATCGCGTGCAATATCAGGCCCCAAGCCTATATCAATGAGCAATCGTGTCACATTTGGTGAAAGTTGTAAGCCTGCGCCCACTTCGTCGAGCACAGTGCGCTTTTCAAGAACTGTACATGCGATGCCTTTGCGTGCCAGCATTAACGCACTGGCAAGACCACCGATACCAGCGCCTGCAATCAGCACGGATGTTTCACCCAAAATCGGTGGAAGTTCAAGCGTCATGAGCTTCTATAGCATTTTTGAGCGACCCGAAGGGGGACGCAAGGCGGACAATTGAGAACCATCTCGCGTGCCCCGAAGGGAAGCGCAAGCACTTAAGATCATGCTTTTAAGCTGCTTTTACACCATCATATGCGCATGATGCGGGGTCACAATCATGAGAGGCAAGTGTCGCCTGATAACGAAAGAGCGTTGAGCAGTAAGGGCATATGGCCTCATCAGCATCACCCATATCAATAAAAATATGTGGATGATCAAAGGGGGGAAGTGCCCCAACGCACATAAACTCTTTCGCTCCGACATGCACGACGCGCACGCCAGCTTGATTATGAAAATGGGGAATGCCTATCGCTGCCATAACACGTCTCACACCCTGTTCGATTCAATGAATATTGTGCCAACATACTCAGTGTAAGGGTGAAGTTCCAGTGTTAATTGGAATGCCCATCGTGCCGCATTGAATTAAGAGGATCATCGGCTTTCAATGTGTACATTTTATATCTGAGTTATTTCCAGTTTTGTAATGATCTTTTTTAGTCAATTGATAGCTATAAATTGTATTGAACTCCGTTAAACATGTATTGACTATCTATATTAGGTCATTTTTTTCAAATATATGATCTATTACTGAATGTATAACAGTTAAATTCTCATTTAATACAACAATAACGTCAATAAATGAACCTTTAACCAACATTCAGCCCTCAGAACAGGGGTATAGGGAGCAGAACATGGCACGTATCAGTGAAAGTTTGGATGAGATTCATCTTGCTGCAGAAGGCAGTGCATCCGGTGAAGCATTTTATGAGCTCGGCATGATGTATGCTGCAGGGCGCGATGTGGAACCCGATCCGGTCATCGCACATAAATGGTTTAATATCGCCGTTGTGCGTGGTTATCAGGCCGCTGCCTCAAAAAGAGCAGAAGTCGCGCAGGAAATGACCCGTGATCAAATCGCGCTGGCACAAAAAGAAGCGCGCAACTGGCTCACATATCATTAATCGCTTTTTTTCCTGAAGAAAACAAAAGAGAACCCTTGAGAGCAATGATAAGCCCACGTATAAGCGGCGCATCATTGGTTCATTTTAAAAGGGTTTTCACATGACACTTCAGCACACCTTTTCGATTCTCAAGCCCGATGCAACAAAGCGCAACCTGACAGGTGCGGTGAATGCAGTGATTGAGAAAGCGGGTTTACGCATCGTTGCCCAAAAGCGTATTCTCATGACACGTGCTCAAGCTGAAACGTTTTACGGCGTTCACAAAGAGCGCCCATTTTTTGGTGAACTCGTTGAATTCATGACCTCCGCTCCCGTTGTTGTTCAGGTGCTTGAAGGTGAAAATGCGGTCGCCAAATATCGTGATGTGATGGGTGCAACAAATCCTGCTAATGCAGATGAAGGGACAATCCGCAAGTTGTTCGCGCTTTCCGTTGGTGAAAATACGGTACATGGTTCCGATTCAGTTGAAAATGCTGCGATTGAAATCGCACAATTTTTTGCTGGCAATGAAATTGTCGGCTAATTCTTACTTTTTAGAAAAGCCGCATTAATCTTAACGCCTGATTTCTATAAGCTTTTCCAACTTTTGATTGCCATTGAGACGCCATATTTGTATTCTAGTGTAAGCTTGCTTGATAAAAGCAGCTAAAGGATACTTAAAAATGCGTCTCGGTGGACTAAGTTCAGGCTTAAACGATGAAGTCCCTGCAACAGGTGATACAGGGTTATCTAAAGCTGTATTAAATTCTGGTGAGCTTTCTGCTGACACATCAAGCGTAGGCTTTGATGTTGGTGCAGTGCGCAATTATCTCAATACGCTTGGCCAAGTTGATGGTTTCCAAAAAGAGCTTGGTAATGCGGGAGGTGTGCAGTCCTCGCAGGGTATTTCGTCTTCCCTACAAGATTATACTGGCTTTAGTGCACGTCTTCCCACAGGTCCTGCACCTCTCATGGTTCAGTAATCTCCTTAATAAATTACACTTTGTCAGAACAAGTGATGATTTGTTACATAAATGGCTGATGGTATACCCCTCACATTTGAAGAGTTGGTGCCTGAAGTATTTTGAAGTTATCGGATAGGCGGTCAACCCATAATCGTGCTTTTTGCGGAAAAGTGGTATTCAGGAAGCCAAGGATGGCCTTCACGA
>JBIKVP010000005.1:0-51443 GCA_044356745.1 Beijerinckiaceae bacterium
TCGGTGCGGTGGCGTTTCAAAAGCTCCTGACGTTGGTCTGGTTCTAAAAGCGTACCCATACCAAATTGGAATCAAAACAACCTTAATAAAAAGATAACGCCAACTCTTCACTCACGAGGGGTATACAAAAAGTGTGCAGCGGTTACTGAGCAAATAATGTGATGAGATAAAGAGATGAGGGGTTTGCGATGAGCGTGATGGATCCAACACCTGAAGAGCAGCTTAAAGAGGCGCAGCGTCTGGAGCGCCTCAAAGCACTTGATGCACGTCTTTCTCAAGAAAAACATGAGGATGCTCTTGAGCAGCGCATTGAGAGCCACACTGCTAAAGATCGCAGTGCGATGGCGCAGGGATTTCGACTATCGGCAGAATTTGTGTCAGGGATTGTCGCTGGGACACTGCTCGGCTGGATCATCGACCAATTGACTGAATTAACGCCGTGGGGGTTGATTTTAGGCCTACTCTTTGGATTTGGTGCGGGAATGCTCAATCTCACCCGTGCAGCAGGCGCTTTTCCATCGAAGAAAAAGAAACAAGATTAGGCGATTAAAGGTACCTGTTCTTGCTCATGCCCGTTTGATACAGGAACCTGCCGCACAATGTCTTTAAGATGTTCATATGACAGTGGTTTGGGTAGAAAAGCAGTAAAACCTGCATTGAGTGCGGCATTGCGATCTTCTGGCATGACATTGGCGGTCAAGGCAATCAGTGTTAGTGAGGGCATGCCACGTTCCGCTTCAGCGGTGCGAATAAGCCGCGCCACTTGAAGACCATCAAGTCCAGGCATACGAATATCGAGAATAGCCAGATCATACATCGGCAGCTTACCCGCCATTGCTGCTAACATACGATCAACGGCACGCCGTCCATTCGTAACCCAGTCTGCTTGAGCGCCCATTTTCTCCAGCATTTTCGTAATTAAAAGTGCATTGATTTCATTATCTTCAGCAATCAGAACCCGCCGCGACACTTGAGGCATAGATGCGGACACTGTCTCAACAACGGCTGTCGTGGCAGTTGCATCAAGCTCCGCATGAAGACGTTCAAACAAGGAGCGTGTGCGCACAGGCTTAACCAGATATCCATCAAAACCAGCGGCAGTAGGGGAGCCAAAATCGCGTCTCTCAAAAGGAGAAAGCAGAACAAGCGTGCGCCTTGCGCCTTGATCTTTTGCTGTTTGAGCAATTTTACGTGTCGCGGCTTCTCCCAAGGCGCAATCAGCGATCACCAATTTATAAGCGCCTTGTGTGAGCTTTCGCAATGCTTGAGGAAGTGTCATGACACGATCCACTTTCGCACCTGCTTCTTTAAGGCGTTGCGCCAGAAACGGTGCTTCAAAGGGTGAGCGCGAAATGATCAATGCTTTCATCTTATCAAGTTTAGGATAGGCATGTAGGACTTTTGGGGCATCCTGAGTGACGTTGCACGCTTTGAGTGGTAGCTGCACTACAAACGATGCACCATGTCCCAGATCACTTTCAACATGAACCGTACCTTGCATATGGGTAATGATCCGCTTTGAAATCGCAAGTCCCAGTCCTGTTCCCTCATGCTGACTGGCAGGAGAGCCGTCAACCCGCTCAAACTCTTCAAAAATATTATCGAGGCGGTTTTCAGGAATACCAGGCCCTGTATCAGCGACTTCAAACGTCACCATGCCATCATGAGATAGGCTCACCATGACACCTACACCACCACTGTTCGTGAATTTCACGGCATTTCCTGCAAGATTCATGAGGACTTGGCGTAATCTGTCCTGATCTCCAATGACACGCGTTGGCACTTCTGGTGCAATAGAAGCCGCAATCTCAATTCCCTTACCCTGTGCACGGGGCGCTAGAAGCTCAACAACGCTTTCGATCAATGGAGGCAAATCAAAGGCACTCTCAATAATATCAAGACGCCCCGATTCAATGCGTGAAAAATCAAGAATCTCGTCAATGAGTGACAGAAGTGCTTCACCTGACGTTTGCATTGCATCAACATAAGTGCGCTGCTCTAAAGAGAGGGTTGTATCCTTGAGAAGTTCTGCCATACCCAAAATACCATTAAGCGGCGTACGCACTTCGTGGCTCACAGTGGCTAAAAAGCGCGATTTTGATTCACTTGCTGTCTCTGCTTTTGTTCGCGCATCATGAAGCGCTTTAACGGTATGGGTTTGTGCAGTCATATCACGACCCACGCGAACATATTCTTTTTCACCGTGAGAAGATGTAACCGTAGTTTCAACCCACGAAATCCAGTGCTGACCATCAAGCAACTCATAACATTCATCAAATAGGCGTGCGCCATCGGGGCGAGTGATGTCAGATTTTGTTTCAACAACATTGAGCTTAAGAGGTTGATCCAGAAAGGCATCTCGCGCTGATTGAAGCGTTGAAGACGCAAACATTTTGACAAAACTTTCATTGACGTAAGTCACGCGCTGCGAACTGTTACAACGCACGATCAAATCGCCCTGAGCTTCAATGAGAGTGCGATAACGCTCTTCGCGTTCAGACAAATCAAACAGGCGTTCATTGAGGTTCGCCATGTCTTTCTTGAGACTCAGCGTATAATTTTCCATACGCTGATGATCATGGATAAGCATAATTGCCGCTAAAATGGCGACACATGCAATCGCTCCACCCACAACCGCCCACGCTGTTGCGTGTCCCGCTAAAATCGCGAGTCCTGACGTCATATCCACCACCCTGAATGTCCACATATTTTAATCGTGGCTAAAGCGTGGCAGAGAAAGGTTGATATTGCGCAACGGAAGATGGTTTGCGGAATGTGAAGAGATTGCACCGCTTTTAAAGAAAAAGTTTTTAGATCAGAGCATTCACTTAACCTGTGCGACCAATCGCAAGGAATTTATCTCCGCGATGATTGCGAATGGCATCGGGACTAATTTTTCCCATTTCATTGAGCGCTTTATTCACGGCCTCGCCCGTTTTTTGAATCGCCATCGCAGGATCACGATGTGCCCCGCCCATCGGTTCAGGAATAATGCCGTCAATAATGCCAAACTTGAGCAGATCATTCGCGGTGATTTTCATCGTCGTCGCGGCATCTTGCGCGCGCCCCGAATCACGCCACAGAATCGATGCCGATGCTTCAGGAGAAGCAACCGTATAAATTGCGTGTTCAAGCATGAGCACCTTGTTAGCAGTTGCAATAGCAATAGCTCCACCAGAGCCGCCCTCTCCAATCACAACAGATACATTGGGGACATTGAGCGCCAAGCAACACTCTGTTGAGCGGGCAATGGCTTCAGCTTGTCCCCGCTCTTCAGCGCCAATACCGGGATACGCACCCGCTGTATCAACAAATGAAATCACAGGAATGCCATAATGATCGGCAAGCTCCATCAGACGAACCGCTTTACGATAGCCTTCAGGTCGCGCCATACCAAAATTATGACGAATACGACTATCTGTTGTTGAGCCTTTTTCCTGCCCCATAATACAGATTGATTCGCCACGAAAACGGCCAAAACCACCGACGATCGCCTCATCTTCGGCAAAATAGCGATCTCCGGCAAGTGGCGTGAAATCTGTAATCAGCCCCTCACAATAGTCCATAAAATGAGGGCGCTGTGGATGGCGAGCAACCTGTGTTTTCTGCCATGGTGTCAGGTTCGCATAAAGCTCTTTGAGCGCTTGAGAGGCTTTGGCTTCTAACTTCATCACCTCATCGGTGATTGAAACAGCCTGACCTTTTTCGGCCATCGCTTTAAGCTCTTCAATTTTGGCTTCAAGTTCGGCAACGGGCTTTTCAAAATCGAGATAAGAACGCATCTTGATCGACATCCTGTTAAAAATAACGGTTGAGAGAGGCTGGATTCTTTGTCTTGTCCCTTTTTCTTGCTTTATACACCGCTCTCCTCCGTTGTACACCTCCTGCGCATATCTCAATGAGGTGGGTTGATCTAAAACGCTAAATGAGCGAAAAGAATATGAAAACGCTTTTTATGGAAACAGGTTTTAAGCTTGTTTTGCACCACATATAACGCAACGCTTTCTCTCCTTTCGAACAAAAAGTTTGTATGCGCATGGCTCTTCTTTCAAATTTGACTCAACCAGCACTCCCTTACACGCGCGTACCTGTCTCATTAGGGCAGCGCTCATATGACATTTTGATTGGGGAAAACGTCCTTGATCACGCTGCCGATGTGCTCAGAGCCTTGGGAACAAATTTGCGCGTTGCAATGGTGACCGATCAAAATGTTGCAGCGCTTCATGGTAATAAGGTCAAAAATGCATTAGAGCAGCATGGTTTTCAGGTTGCGTTGATCATTGTTGAAGCAGGTGAAAGTGCAAAATCTTGGCACAATTTGATGCAGATTTGCGATCAAATTCTGGCTGCAAAGTTGGAGCGCGGTGATGTTATCGTCGCGCTCGGTGGCGGTGTTATAGGTGATCTTGCGGGATTTGCCGCCTCAATCATTCGGCGCGGGATGCGCTTCATCCAGATTCCAACAACATTGCTTTCACAGGTGGATTCGTCTGTCGGTGGGAAAACAGGGATTAATTCGCCATACGGCAAAAATCTGATTGGTGCATTTTATCAGCCTTCACTTGTGCTTGCTGACACTCATATGCTCGACACATTACCAGAGCGAGAATTTCGCGCTGGGTACGCAGAAATCATCAAATATGGTTTGATTAATGATCGCACGTTCTTTGATTGGTGCGAAAGTAATTGGCGCGAAATTTTTCAAGGCGGATCAGAGCGCGAACAGGCGATTGCGAATAGTTGCCGTGCGAAAGCCGCTGTTGTTGCGCGCGATGAACATGAGCAGGGCGAACGCGCTTTGCTTAATCTAGGGCACACCTTTGGTCATGCGCTTGAAAAAGTGACGGGCTATGATTCGGAGAGGTTGGTTCATGGAGAAGCGGTCGCGATTGGTCTTGCTCTGGCGTTTCGTTTTTCTGCCGAGCGTGAAATGTGTTCTTGGGACGAAGCACTGCGTGTAAGCGACCATTTAACGCGCGTTGGTCTGCCCACAACCTTGCAAAATATTGCAGGAGGGGCGGGGTCTGTTGCCACTCTGACGGACGCGATGTTTCAAGATAAAAAAGTTGTACGCGGTGAACTCACGTTTATTCTTGCCCACGGTATCGGTCAGAGTTTTATTGCGAAGGGTATCCCCGTAAATGACGTGCAAGACTTTCTCACACAAGAACTAGAGCGCGTCGATTAGTTGTTTATTATCAAAAGATGTAATTCAAAAGGGCTTAGCCTAGACAATGGAAAAAATTGATTTAGTCCCAGATCCAATAACAGCATTTTTGATCGTGTTGTTTTGTCTTGTACTATCGGCATTCTTCTCAGCATCTGAGACTGCGCTTACAGCCGCTTCCAGGGCACGGATGCACGGACTTGAAACAGGGGGCGATAAACGCGCAAAAACCGTCAATCGTTTATTGCTTGCGCGCGAACGTTTGATTGGTTCGATGCTGATTGGCAACAATATCGTCAATATTGGTGCTTCTGCATTTTCAACAACGGTTTTAGTCAGTTTTTTTGGTGAAGCAGGCGTGATCTATGCCACCGTGATTATGTCACTTCTCATCATTATCTTTTCAGAAGTTTTGCCCAAAACAATCGCGATTAACAAACCAGATCAAGTTTCACTATTGGTCGCACGGCCGGTGAATTGGATCGTGGCTCTCTTTGGGCCATTGATGATGGCAATCGAAGCGTTTGTGCGGATTCTTCTACGCATCATTCGTGTCAATATTGATGAGAATAAATCAGTTTTAAGTGCCCATGATGAAATCAGAGGTACAGTTGATCTACTGCATCGTGAAGGCTCAGTGATTAAATCAGACCGCGATATGATTGGCGGCTTACTTGAACTCAAAGAGTTAACCGTCGCTGATGTTATGGTTCACCGCACAAAGATGCGAACGATCAATGTGGATCTTAATCCTGAAGAGCTGGTACGCGAAGTGCTCGCTTCCCCTTATACCCGAATGCCCTTGTGGAAAGAAACTGCCGATAACATCATTGGTGTCTTGCACGCGAAAGACCTGCTGCGCGCACTTGATGGTGTAGGGGGCGATGCCAGCAAACTTAAGCTTGGGGATATCGCTCTTGAAGCGTGGTTTGTGCCTGTAACGACGTCTTTACCGGATCAACTCAAAGCGTTTTTAGCTAAAAAAACCCACTTTGCCCTCACTGTTGATGAATATGGCGAAGTGATGGGGCTGGTGACACTCGAAGATATTCTCGAGGAGATTGTGGGTGATATTAAAGATGAACACGATGTTCCTGTTCAGGGTGTGCGTCCATTCCCCGATGGTTCAGTTCAAGTGGAAGGTTCCGTGCCAATCCGTGATTTAAATCGGGCGATGGAGTGGACACTGCCTGATGAGGAAGCGATCACAATTGCTGGTTTTGTTATTCATGAAGCGCAGGCAATCCCTGATGTCGGGCAAATGTTTACATTCCATGGTTATCGCTTTCATGTGCTGCGTAAAAGCCGCAATCGCATTACAGCGCTTAAAATTACCCCTCTGGCAGTGAAAACATCGTCTTAAAAGAGGGGGCGCGTTTGGCCTACGATGATGATGAAGACGATGATCTGGGTTTTGATCCCAGCGCTATCAATAATGAAACACCTCCCGAGCCAGAAGCGCCGCCCCCACCCCCTCCAATCCCCGTTCCTGACGCCGTTATTCAAGCGATGGGACAAGCAAAGCTGATTCGCGATATGATGGATCCACATCGCGCCGCAAAAGCTCTTGATGTGCCTGTTGAGCTTTATGATGCGCTCGCGATGGATGGTAGCCGCGTTCAACGCCGCGTTGTGAGTATGGCAGCCGAGCGTCTAGGGCTTGGGGTGAGTACAGGTATTCCTAATCGCCTCAAAATACCGTTTCCCAAAGCGGGATTGCAGGTCATGTTCGCAGCACGCACGCTCGGATTAATCGCAGGGCTTTATGCTCATGGCGGCATGATGGTGAGGAGTGAAATGATGACGCTCTCCCATACTTTTGGTGATGAAAACATGAAGTTTGCCTCGCGTAATCGCCGAATTGCGCAAGCATTACCCGCGCCAACATTCGCATGGCCACCATCGTTGGCTGATGCAGAACGATATGGCGCGAATTTACTTGTCAGTTGGGCACAAGATGCTGCACCGGCACTCGCCAATCTCCTTAAAATTGCCATGCCCCCCGCCTATGGTAATCATCCTATGACGCTTGCTGCGGCAGATATGGTTTCGCTTGATCGCCTGATTGTCGATGTACTTGAACATTTTTGGGGTGAGGGTGCGACTGCACGCATGAACTCATCGTCATCCGATGCGTTACCTCATGACAAACCACACAAGGAATAACACGGTGCATGCTCAATTCAAGCAATATAAACATATAAACATATCGTTATGTGTTTTGGCTCAAATCTGTGTCGTGATTGTTATGGCACCTGTTTATGCGCAACAAGCACCATTAAGCATTTCACCCTTATCAATGCCTGCGCCAACAAAACCCTTCGTTAAACCAGCGGCTAAACCGACACCTCCTCCAATGCCGCCTATTCGTCCGAGTGAATTGCGCATACCCGCTGATGGACAAGTACAACCTGAAAATGTGTCTCCACCACCCTCAAATAACGCCGTTGTAGCGCGCGCATCACCATCTCAAAGGTTACCTCAAACAGAAAAAGAAGCTGTGGCCTTTTTGAATGCTTATTTTAATGGTTTTAGCGTTCTAAGTGGCAATTTTATTCAGTTTGGTGCTGATGGCAGGCGCGTAGAAGGACAGTTTGAACTTCATAAGCCGGGGCGTTTGCGTTTTGATTATAATCCGCCTAGCCCTTTAGAGATTATCGCCGATGGACAATCCGTTGCAATCCGTGACAAGCGCTTGAATACACAAGACATTTATAATTTATCGCAAACACCGTTGAAGTTTTTGCTCAATGCGCGTGTTGATCTTGCAAGGGAAACACGCATTCTCAACGTTTCACCCAGTGAAGAAATGTTAAAAGTGTCGCTTGAAGATAAATCAACGCTTGGCGGTACATCGCAAATCACGTTGTTTTATGACGCAAAAACGCAAAATTTAAGCCGTTGGGAAGTCATTGATCCTCAAGGACTTGAGACCAGTGTGGCAATTTATAATCTCAATAAAACCCGCGTACCAGATCCATCACGCTTTCGCATCAATCAAGAGCGTATTTTAGAGGATCGACGGTGAACACAATGATGCACGTCATTTCTGGGCGGATGCTGCTCATTGTGTTGAGCACCATACTGATCGGACTTATTCCTCTCTCACTCATGACGGGAGCCGTGTCGTTATCATGGACGCAGCTTTGGGGAGCTTTCACCAATCAGCATCAAGGCGCGTCTCTCATCGTATGGGATGTGCGGTTGCCCCGTACCCTTCTCGCTATCCTCATCGGTTCAGGATTGGGATTAAGCGGAGCCGTTTTACAAGGATTAATGCGGAACCCCTTGGCAGATTCAAGCCTATTTGGCGCGCCGCAAATGGCCGCCCTTGGTGCTGTGATCGTCCTCTCCGCTGGATGGGCAGGAATTTATGCGCCGATGCTGCCATTGGCAGCCATAATGGGCGCCTGCCTTTCAGTGGGGCTTGTTTTGGTTCTGGTGGGCACGCAAAGTGATACGCACATTATGCTGCTTGCAGGATTAGCGATTGGCGCATTGGCCGGTGCACTGACATCGTTAGTGCTTTCGCTCTCGCCCAACCCGTTTGCAGTGACAGAAATTGTATTCTGGCTGCTTGGCTCCTTTGAAGATCGAAGCATGAGCCACGTCACCCTTGCCGCCCCTTTTATAATTTTGGGCATGATCCTTTTATTGATGATGGGTTCTGGCCTTAAAACGTTGACACTCGGCGAAGATACAGCCCGTACACTAGGCATTAATGTCACACGTTTGCGTTGGCATGGCGTCATTGGGGTTGCACTCATTGTCGGGGCAGGGGTTGCTGTGTCTGGCACGATTGGCTTTATTGGGCTTATCGTGCCCCATCTTGTGCGTGCGTTGATTGGTTCTGATCCGCAAAAAGGGTTGATCCACGCCATGCTCATGGGGGCTGTGTTATTATTAATCGCTGATATAAGTGTCAGACTCATTCCCGCACGGGCCGAAATCAAGATTGGGGTCTTGACAGCACTGGTGGGTGTGCCGTTCTTTCTGGTACTCGTTATCCGTCAACGAATGCGATTTGCACAATAGAAAGCGACACGCGTGTCAATATCTTACCCTCAACCCATTTCAGACATGGTGACGATGGCTCACAAGCCTTTTCTGGGGGCAAAAAACGTAACAGTGATGCGCGGCACGCGCCCTGTCCTTGATGCATGTCATCTCACGCTTAAACAGGGTGAGCTGACAGTTCTGATTGGTCCTAACGGTGCAGGTAAAACCACACTGCTTAAAGCGTTATGCGGATTACTGCCTTTGGCAGCGGGAGAGATCGCCCTTGATGGACAACCACTTTCTAAGGTCAGTTTAAAGATCAGATCACAAAAAATGGCATATCTTGAACAGCGCGCGCAGATTGCTTGGCCCTTAAGCGTGGAAGAGGTTATTCGCTTAGGGCGCATGCCCCATGGCGATGCAATGAGCGTTGCCGATCAAACGATTATGAATGATGTAATGACACGGCTTGATATTGTTGATAACGCCAAACGCTCTGTTATGGCGCTCTCTGGGGGGGAACAAGCGCGTGTCTTACTTGCCCGCGCCCTTGCGGTTCAGGCACAGGCATTATTAGTGGATGAACCTGTTGCTTCACTTGATCCCAAATACCAACTCAACATGATGACGTTATTGCGTGATGAAGCAATTTGCGGCACGTGCGTGCTTGCCGTAATGCATGATCTTACGCTCGCGGCGCGATTTGCGCATCGTTTGATTGTGATGGATCAAGGGCGCATTGTTGCTGACGGTCTACCAGCCGATGTTCTCGCTGAAATGGGGGTCTCGAGCGTTTTTGGCGTGCAAATCAACACCTACAACACGCATGACGGATTACATGTCAGCGTGGGTCGTCATTAGGAGCGTGTTTGACGCAGCTTATGATAAGCCTTCTTGGTTATTGTGCGCAGGTTGCCGACACCTTCATCATGTAAACGTGCTGTTGTTGCTGCAATAGATGTGCCGGTGTGCGTTCCGAGAATACAATGTGTCATTGTCAAGCGATCAGGCCACAAAACATCAATCATTGGATGATTTTCAATCGCGCATGAATCCGTTGTATCAACATGGGGATTGTCCAACTGCTTTACTGTGATGTCGCGTGTAAGAATAACGCCGGGGGAATATTTGGCATAATTCTCATCATAAGCGGTTTTCCAGTACCAACTTTGATTGCCCGCGCGCAACACAATGCCGCTTGCGATCAATGTCTCATCGACCTTTAAAATGTCTAAGCGGCAATGACCAGAGCGCGAGAGCACACGAATAAACGCGCGTGCAAAATTGGCGGTTGATGGATCTTGCAAAAGGGATGAACGATCACGCCCTTTCCAGCCCGAGGCTTCAAGGGCAAGAAAGTATTCAAGCCCATCACGAATGCTCCGTGGATCATGCAAGCGCTCTGTTTTCAAAGTACCCAAATCTTCAAGCCGACGACGTTGACGCGCCCATTCACGCGTCTTTTTTGTTTGCGTCGGTTGAGCTTCTTCAGTGTGACTATGCTTTTGTAAAATCGCACGTTGATGGCGGTGTGAGAAATAAATCTCACGTTTTGTATCAGCGGTAATCTGCTTCAAAAGGGCGACAAATGGGCCATCAAATTTCAGAAAAGGTAACTGCAAATTAACACTGCGCGAACCGCGTTTGGCTAACCAGTCAAGACAGGCTTCCAAAGCAGGACGCGCCATTGTCTGGTCAATAAGAGGTGTTCCAAGCGGAGAATAGGGACACGACCAGCCTTTAAGATTATGAGGAATAAAGCCCAGTTTTGGCCAATATACGGGAAAAAGAGCGAGCAAATCTTCTTTACGACGTGTTTCAACAAGTGTTTGTGATGGCTTATGCGCCCACACTGTCACAAAAAATAAATGCCGTCCTGCGGGTAAATGAAGCGCAGCAGCCTCTAAAAATGCAGGTTCATAAAAAATATTACGTTCAAGTGCACGCTCGGCCAAATCAAACCAAGCGCGACGCAAAATACTCATATCGCGAAATGGTGTCAGTTCAACGTAGAGTTCACCCGCTAAACGCATCTGCTGGTTTTTTGGCGCACGCCGCCGCTCAATAAGAGGCTCTTGTACGAGAGTTGTCTCTTGCTTGTGATGGTCAAGCGTTGCATGTTCTTTGACGCTGACATCATGAGCATCTGTCATAGATTTTTTGCGCCTGCGGGGAAGAAGCGCGGTATCAGGTTCTGAAGAGGCATCATGATGAAACATTTGCCATCCTTATACGAACACCCGTGTTTCATTGTGAAACAGACTCTTTGTCGCATCGTTAACACATCATTATTATAAAAAATGATTGCAAAGCCCATACCATAATTAAAATTGCCATAATTGAAAATGCAACGCTTTACTCCCCAAATTGAAATGACCTCTGCTGATCATCAAGGCCATAAGGGTCAGGACGAAAATGAACATGTCCATCATCAGTCACATAGCCTGTCATATAAACCAGTTTAACGGGCATGGGTGTGTTAAGACGAAGCTCTTGCGTTTGCCCTGTCGTAATCATCCCTTGAATGTTGCGCGGGGAATAGAGATTAGGATCATTGAGTATCCATGCGGTTAATCCCCGAATATCGTTGATTTGAACAGAGCCTGATATCCAGTTCCTCTCATCCTGAAGCGAAAGGCGTTTACCAAGAGTGTCATGAAGTGCGACACGCTCTTTAGCGCTCATATTTAAGGTGATGCGCCCTAAGGGATTACCTGCACCAGCGCTATGTCGAAAGGTGAGCTGCGCTGCTTGGGTCTTTGTCCAGTCAATGACACTTGAATTCACCTCAACGCCGCGTTGATCATATGCTTTAAGTCCAAGACGGGGAAGCGCCTGCGGATTTTGGCGCAAACGCGGCAGAATATCCTTTTCCACGATAATGGCAGGAGCCGTCCACTCAGGATTAAGCGTAACACTCGTAATCATGCTTTCTAAGACGGGTGTAGGGCGATCACTCGATCCTAGAATGGCTTTAAACCGTTGTTTAACGCGTCCTTCTTCAATTGCTTCAACCGATGAAGCAGCAAGATTGATGATAAGATAACGTCCACCAAAACCGAACGAGCGCTGAGCAAGCCGCTCCGCAGTGCCTTTAAGTTGCCTATAACGTGTGCGTGCTGGAACATTAAGCGCATCAAGTGTCGCACCAGAGACAGTTCCTGTCAGTGTCAGGCCATGGCGCTCTTGAAAACGTTTGACGCTCTCCATCAGTTTGTCATCATAAAAATCGCCCTTGGCATCTTTTTCGTCCAGATCACCCGAAATCATCAAACGCTGCTTTAGACTGACAACGCTTGCATTACGAGCCCCAGGGCTCAGCACCGTTCCTGCAGGAAGAGTTGGCCAGCCGCCCGATTCAGCAATCGCCAAATACTGATCCGATGTTCGCAAGGTGTTAAGATATGTTTCAGGCGTGAGAACAGGCCGCTGATCGGATGCTCCCACACGTGACACGCCTTTGAGCTGATCTTGAATGAGACGTAGCTTTTCTTGTTGTGGCGTGAGAGCAGGTGCGGGTTTCTGAGGTGTTGTGGCTGTGATATCAGCGTCATGATCCGCTACATTGCCGTTTAGTAATGTATCATTGGACAGCGTTGTCCTCAAATGAAGCGTACTTTCAGAAACAGGAGCTGAACCTTTTTGTATTTTATCACTTGGGTGTTTTTTGTCCCTGTGAAGTGATTGAGAGGGCTTCAAATGAGGTGTTTGGCGAGACGGTGTTGATAAAGCTCTACTGGATTGAGGCGCTATCGGTGAAGCTAAAATGGGCTCTTGCGGCACACGTTTTTGCCCCGGAACTTCAAGCGCTACACCCTCATAAAGCGGCTTAGGTTCAATTAGTTTTGAACGTGGTGTAAGCTCAATAATGTGATGAGTAGGTTGCGGTAGTGTAATTCCGACACGGCGCGGGGGAGTTTGAGGCGCGGGAGGGCGCGTCAAAGGAACGGCAATCGCCGTATTGGTAATCAACTCATCTGCTGCAACAGGTTGAGGGCGTTTAATATCGCGCGGGGTAGGTGCATTTGAAGGTGCATCACTCACTGTTGAGCGCAACATATCCTCAAGTTTTGGCTGTGGTTTGAGGATATCAGCTTGAAGGGGCGCTATAATGTCAAACACGGCAAAGACAATAGAAAGTGCCGCAATCATAGCAGCAAAAAGACAAGATGAGTGATGGTTCCGCTTCAAATTTTTTAAAGCAGAATCAAAACGCTTCGCGCGTCTCAGAGGTGACATTATGTAAGCCATCGTCTCTTAAGATACCCTGATAAAGCGTTAATAAAGTGTTTCATCTTGATCTGCATCTAAGATAGGAAAAGCACAGACCATATCACTTTTTTGTGAGGAGTTCTTCTGATGTCTTCATCTCTTCTTGAGATGTCCGTAATCATTGAGCGTTATGCCATTGCAGGACGTTTTACGATTTCACGCGGTTCACGCACGCATGTGGATGTAGTGTTTGTAACGTTATCGCAAAACGGCTTTACAGGACGCGGCGAATGCGTGCCTTACGCCCGCTATAATGAAACGCCTCAAAGCGTCATGGCACAAATTGAAGCGGTGCGTTGCGATCTTATCAACGGTCTTGATCGCATCACGCTTCAAAGCCATCTTAAGGCTGGCGCGGCACGCAATGCGCTTGATTGCGCGTTTTGGGATCTTGAAGCTAAGCAAACAAGGATACCTGTTTATCATCGTTTAGGAGACGCTCAACCTGCCCCCGTTACAACCGCCTATACTTTAAGTCTCAATACGCCTCAGGCTATGGGAGAGGCCGCACGTTTGTCGGCGCATCGCCCGCTCCTGAAAATCAAACTTGGTTCATCATCAGAAGATCGTGAGCGGTTGATGCGTGTGCGTGAGAATGCCCCCCATGCAAAACTGATTGTCGATGCGAATGAAGGTTGGACAATAGACACACTTGAGCCGTGTCTTCGTGCCTGCATTGAAGCAAATGTTGCGCTTATTGAGCAGCCCGTCCCCGCAGGACATGAAGCACTTTTGAAAAACGTTGAACGAATGATTCCCATGATCCCATTGTGTGCAGATGAAAGCGTTCATGATCGCGCGTCGCTTATGAAGATTGCTCCCTTCTACGACATGATCAACATCAAACTCGACAAAACGGGAGGATTAACAGAAGCCCTTTTACTCGCCGATGAGGCGCATAAGCTTGGTCTTGATATCATGATCGGGTGTATGGTGGGAACATCACTTGCGATGGCTCCCGCACTACTTTTAGCATCACGAGCACGCTTTATTGATCTTGATGGCCCCTTGCTGCTGACCCATGATCGCATCTATGGCTTACGTTATGAAGGCAGCACTATATTCCCTGCGGAACCTCAATTATGGGGCTGATGCGCGATAAAGCCGCCACGCATCAAGTACAAAAAACGTTCCAACCAGCGCAAAAGCACTCATGAGCATAAAGACAGCGCTTTGATCATAAGCGAAAAGATAGCCGCTACCCAGCGTTGCCAATCCCATGCTCAGAGCAATAAGCGCGGCCATAAGTCCCTGAACTTTACCACGTTGATCAACAGGAGCAAGCTGTGAGACAAGCGCCATACTCGCGAGATGCGTCGCCCCAAAACTACCCGCATGTAAAAGTTGGAGGATGTAATAACTGTTTAAATCAGGATCAAAACTCATGATCATAAAACGCAATACCGCACTAAGGCATCCGATGAAAAGCAAGATAAACGCGCGGGGTAGTGTCTGCCAATGCGCCGATAACCCATAAAACAAAGCAATTTCAGCAAGAACACCTAAGACCCAGAAAAGAGAAATTAGCTCTGAGGATGCGCCCTTGCTTTGCCAAAGCAAGGATCCAAAATGATACACGCCTGCATGACACGCTTGAATGAGGGCGACACCAGCCATAATGCGCCATAAAATTCCTGAAATTTTAGAGCTTATTAACGTTTGATGAGAGAGATGAGCTGCCAAACGCTGATAGCCCTCAGGTGGAGCTTTGTAAGCAGTGAGTGCAGCCAAAGCATAAGCCCCAACCATAAGAATTGGAATAAGAGTATAGGTTTTTACATCGCTCACAGTGTTTTGTAAGCCGAGCAATCCCCCAACAATGAGTGTCGTGATCAAAAAACTGATTGAACCCCAGACGCGCACCCGTCCATATGATAAATTCGGATGCAATCGCAAAGCATGAAGCGTCATCGCATCACCAATCGGCACAGTGACCGATTGCATAATCCCAATCAGCGTACATAATACAAATAAGAGATAGACGGACTGCGGAATAATAAGCAGCGCATAAAGCGCAACAAGCATCACATCAAGACCGATCAATAACGGTGCAGGCGCACACCAACGATCCGTTAACCCCGTGATGAGCGGCGTTGTCGCAATTCTCAAAAAGGTGGGTAACGCTAAAATCCAGCCCATCGTATCAGGAGATAAACCCTCTCCCGCAAGCCAAAGCGGAAAAAACGGCATCGCAATGCCCGGTCCAATAAAATGTGCCCCCTGCACATAACTCAAGCGTCGAAAAAGCGAAGTGGTTTTAAACAAGTGCACAAGTCACACGATCCATCGGCTCGGAATATAAGATGGGATCTTATAATGTTTAAAAAACTGATTCACTACAAAGAAGAGCAACAAAAATACATTTAAATGCATCCTATGATTGAAATTAACGTGCTATACACCGATAGCTGCCACACTCTACCACTAACGAAAAGTGGATTTAAGTGTTGACAGTTCAAAGATGATGCCGACAGAACCCTTGGCATGGTGTATTTGAATTGTTTACACATGGATATGAGCAGTGACGGTTGCGTCCTGCGCTAAAACAACAGCGAATGTGAGCATGACTGGCCCTAATGCACTGACCCCGTTAAGTGATGCCGATTATGAATCAATCGAGCAAGCTGTGGTTGAGACAGAACGCGGACGCTGGTTCTTGTCAGAGTATGCGCGACGTAATCGGAATGCAGACACAGAGGTTTTATTAAGCGCAATCAATCGTCTAGAAGGTTTGATGTCTCCAGATCGAAGCGGACAAGGCTTAGAGAGATTACGTTTTGATTTGATTGAAATGGCGAAAGCGATCTCACGTACCAAAAATGAAATCAGTGCTATTATTCCGCAAGGTGAACACGCGCAACAAAGTCGCTTGGGTCAAGCGTCAGGTGTTTTGGATGGGATTGTTCGCTCGACAGAAAAAGCAACACAAGACATTCTCGAATCAGCAGAACGAATGCAGGAAGTCGCGTGGACACTGCGTGAAAATGGCGCTGACAGTGAATTATGTGATTCGCTTGATCGCCACGCAACCAATATTTACACCGCTTGCAGCTTTCAGGATCTAACCTCACAACGCATTGTGAAAGTGGTTCATGTCCTGCGCTATCTTGAAGCGCGCATCCACGCCATGATTGAGATTTGGGATCAAACAATAGACGACTCTCCGTCATCGCAATCAACGGGCACTTCTCAAAACAAAACAGAGCAATCTCACGCTCCTGATTCTCTTATTCCTTACGAAAATCCTTTCAACACGATGAGCCAAAATGACATTGATGATGTCATTGTTGATCAAGAAGGGTTGTTCACATCTCCGCCTGTAGATGTAGAGGAAATGAAAGTTCCAGAATATCAATTCCGGATTACACCACCTGTGCTTGCTGGCCCTATCCTTGATATGGATGTGTATGTTCAAAGCGAGACCGAGGTTGATACGAGCGATCTTATTCATTTGGCTGATGATGCTGAACGAACAGCGCTTGATGAAGCAGAGCGCACTTTTATTGACATGTCTGATGAAGAAGGGGATGAATTCTTTATTGAAGAGCCCTTTTCCGGCAATGTCTTCTCCCATGATATTTCACAACATGACCAAGTTACGATTGCAGCAGAGGGCTCAGCGTATCCCCACGACAATAAATTATTAACGGACGATGCCTTCATTGAACAAAGTGATGCGTCTTCAGAGCCGGCTAATCACGACACAGATTATCGCGAGCGACACACTGATAATCCATTTGATGGTGTTGAAGCGCTTGATTTCGATGCCTCCGGCACTGCTCAAAAAATAGATGCTTTTTTGTCTGAGCCTTTTTTATCTCCCATGAAGAGTGTCCAGGAAGACCGTTCAGAGCCATTCGAGATTGATGAAAGTGGTCACACGCTTATACAAGCTGAACCGTCACAAAATGAACAGGCAAGCAACAAAAGCGTAGACAATTCAGACGATATTGACGCTTTTGCAATTGATACACGCGATGACGTTGCTCAAAGTGATGAGACGTTAGTCTTTGATTTGGACGACAGTTCTGCATGGAATGTTTCATCCTCTGAAAGTGTTGAGCGTATTGATAACGCGCAGTCGACGCTGAGCGATGACCAGACATACAGCGAAGTTGATAACAGTGCTCCAGAAACACCTGTTGATCCACGCAAAGCAGCTTTTGCGGCTATAGATCAGCTTGACACGATGCAAAAGCTCAGCCGCTTTAGCTAATCCTTCTTTTTAAGTTGACGAAAAGCGAGCATTATCCTCAATAAGGATAGACGCTTTTAAGCTGTTAAAAGATACAGATAATGGCCTTTTAAGGATTACGATGATGTCTGATGAAAGTGATATTGTGCCCACGCGCAAAGACAGAGGGCGCGATACGGAAGACGGAGCACATATTTTATCCGGTCAGCTCGGCAAAACCATCCAGCGCTTGCGCAAAGCGTATAATCTTTCTTTGTCAGAGCTAGCAGAACAATCAGGCGTTGCTAAATCGATTATCAGTCAGATCGAACGCAATGAAACGAATCCCACACTTGCGACCATTTGGCGCTTGTCTCAAGCACTTGATGTCTCCATTGATCGCGTTCTCGCTGCGGAAGATGATGATCCCTTCTTGCCCAAAAGCACAAAAGCCGACACCCCCGTGTTGTTATCACAAGATGGCAAAGTGCATCTTGCCATTATTGGTTGGCTTAAAACCGTTGAATGGCTTCAGGTGTATGATGTCTGCGCAGAGAGCGGGGGCTGTCTTGAATCAGAGCCGCATCAACGAGGCTCGATTGAGCAACTGACGGTGATTGAAGGTACGTTTGAGGTTGAAGTTAGCGGCGAAATACAAACTGTTCATGTGGGTGAAACATCGCGCTATCGGTGTGATCGCCCCCATAGTGTGCGTTGTGTCAGTGAAACGAGCGGACGTGCGATGATGGTATGTATTCTTAAAGCTGCCGTGATGGATTAATGCAGACGACTTAAGACTTGATTGTGCGGGTATCGTAAAAAATCTCTACTTTTATGTTTTAAATCACTTTTGCTAACGCGATGAGCTCTCTACTGATTTCTCCGTTTTTTCCATTTTTCTACCAGCCATGTAACTTATAAAAAAGCCGCCCTAAGGCGGCCTGATTTAAGAAGCACTTTATAGATTAAGCATTTGGCTGTTGGCCAGAGCCTTCTTGCTGTGTTTGGAATTCTGACAATTTCTGGCGATAAAGCGCAGCAAAATCAATCGGATCAATGTATAGTGGTGGGAAACCACCGTTACGTACAGCATCAGCAACAATCTGACGTGCGAATGGAAATAAAAGACGTGGGCACTCAATCATCACAACGGGATGTAGCTGATCTTGAGGGATACCAACAACGCGGAAAATGCCGCTATAGGTGAGCTCGAAAGCAAACAGAACGCTCTCACCAATTTTGGCATTGCCTTCAAGCAAGAGATCTACTTCAAAATCAGTATCGGCAAGCTGACGGCCACCCACATTCACGTTAATTGAAATCTGAGGAGGCTGCTGCTGTGGTGTGAGTGAGTTTGGCGCATTTGGATTTTCAAATGAGAAATCCTTGGTGTATTGCACCAGTGAATTGAGTGAGGGGCCTTGCTCCTGTGGTGCGCCGCCGCCGTTATTTCCAGCCCCTTGAGCCATTCAAAACCTCCCGTTTATCCTCAACTTATGCGCATCTCAGCACAAAACGTATATGAGGATATAGCTTTTTAATCTTAAAATTCAGTTTCAGATCAGTAAAACATTCTCAGTTATAGACCAATGCTTCATCGCATCCAAAACACACATTGAAATGGCTAACATGCTCTTAAGCCATTCACAAGATGTATTCACCAGTTTTATGCGGTAAACCTTAAGATTAGAGCATGATACAGAAAGTGTGTTGCGGTTTTTGAGACTGGAAGAGTCGCGCAAGCGAACAATCATGAGAAAAATAAAAGAAAGAGAGCAGGGTGTATCTCAGAAATGAGACCCTCTCTAAACTTTTTAGGAAGCCTATTCAGCAGCTCATTTCATCAATCTACGAGCGGACTCAAAACGCGTCAAAAGTTCTCTTTTTTGTATCTCATAATTTTTAAGATGACGGGCTTTAACGTGTCCAAAGCCACGTATATGTTCGGGAAGCGAAGCCAATTCTACACTGAGCGCATGATTATCAGGAGAGAGCGATGTTAAAATCTGGCTCAACAACCTTTCATAATCAGTTATTAATTGACGCTCTGTTTTGCGCTCCATCGTGTATCCAAACGGATCAGCCCATGTGCCGCGTAAAAACCGCATCATCGCAAGACCTTTGAATACTGTCATCATCCACGACCCAAACGTTGTTTTGCGTGGTAATCCTGTATGGGGATCTTTGCGTGCAAAAAGCGGTGGCGCAAGATGAAAGGTGAAGCGTATCGTCTCACCTTCAAAAGTTTTTGCAACCTGCTTTATAAATGATCCATCTGTATAAAGTCGCGCAACCTCATACTCATCTTTATAGGCCATGAGTTTAAACAGATATCGTGCAACAGCCTCTGTAAGCGCTGTGCTATCAGGCATAAGCGCCAGTTCCATGGTGTGCACGCGCTTAACCCATGTCTTAAAACGCTCTGCATAGGCTGTGTTTTGATACGCGGTGAGAAAAGCCGCCCGCCGTTCAATCATCTCATCAAGTGTTTGTGATAGAAGACGTGCTGGTGTTACCTTATTTGTGTTTGCTAAAAATCCCTCTGCCCAGCATGAATCGTGTGCTGCTTTGCGTCCAAAGTTAAAAGCATTCAAGTTCATCTCAATAGCCTGACCATTGAGGCGAATCGCTTCTTGTATGGCATTTGCTGACAGCGGGATCGCCCCCTTTTGATAAGCATAACCAAACATCATCATATTCGCGCCTTGCGCGTTTCCCAAAAGTGATGTGGCAAGGGCGCTCGCATCAAAAGAAAAGGTGTGATCAACACCTGCCGTGCCCTCAATTGTTTTCTTGATCGCGGTTGTGGGAAGCGTGAAATCAGCGTCCCTTGTAAAATCCCCAGGTAAATTTTCAGATGTGTTGAGAACAACGACTGTTTTACCTGTGCGAATGCTCGAAAGCACTTTGCGCGAACCCGTCACGACAAGATCACATCCGAGCACGAGGTTGGCATCTCCCGCCGCAACACGGATGGCGTGAATATCATCAGGCTGATTGGCAAGACGCACGTGGCTGAACACGGCACCACCTTTTTGCGCAAGTCCTGCCATGTCAATCATACCACATCCTTTCCCCTCTAGGTGTGCTGCCATGCCAAGAATTGCACCGATGGTGACAATACCCGTTCCACCCATACCATTGATGAGGATGGAATACGTGCCCGTGATGGGTGGAAGGGAGGGGCAGGGAAGGGTGTTCTCTAGGGCTATGTCTCCCAACTCTGTCATGGCCGTACTTGACACGGCCATCGACGCCTTAGAGCTCGTTAAAGGCGTGGATGGCAAGGACAAGCCTTGCCATGACGTTGTTCCCACCTTCCTTAGCCTTGCCCCTTCAACTGTCACGAACGAGGGACAAAAGCCGTTAACGCATGAAAAATCTTTGTTGCAGCTTGATTGATCAATGGTGCGCTTGCGTCCGAATTCAGTTTCAAGCGGTTGGATCGACACGCAGTTTGAAGCGAGGCCACAATCACCGCATCCCTCGCACACCAATTCATTGATGATGACGCGCTTGTCAGGGTCTGGATACGTGCCACGCTTGCGCCGACGGCGTTTTTCAGCAGCACAGGTTTGATCATAAATCAAAACACTCACGCCATCTTCATGCATGAGATCCCGTTGAACGGCATCTAAGTCCTCCCGCCCGTGAAAGGTTAAACCCGTTGGCCAATTTATCGCAGGTGAATAACGATTAAGATCATCGCTCACCAGAGCAATGCGCGAAACGCCCTCCGCTTTCACCTGTCGCGCGACCATATCAACCGTCAGACCCCCTTCGTGCGGTTGTCCGCCCGTCATCGCGACTGCATCATTGAACAGGATTTTATAGGTCATGCGCGTTTTGGTATCCACTGCCCAGCGCAAGGCCAGTACGCCCGAATGATTATACGTGCCATCCCCCAGATTCTGAAAAACATGCTCACGTTTTGAAAAGGGCGCTTCGCCAATCCAGTTCGCGCCCTCCCCACCCATTTGCGTAAAGCCAGTGGTGCTCCGATCCATCCACTGCACCATGTAATGACAACCAATACCCGCATAAGCCCTTGTATCATATGGAACTTTTGTTGAAGAATTGTGCGGACATCCTGAACAGAAATAGGGTGTACGTGTCGCAAGTTCGCTTGCATTGGTCACACGCTCAATCGCTTTGCGAATACCTTTGAGGCGTTTAGCAACCAATTCATCGGCGACATATTTGAGAAGACGCTCCCCAAGCGCGATTGCAATCATCTGCGCATCAAGTGCTCCCTTGACAGGAAAGAGCCATTCCCCACGTTCATCTTTTTTGCCAATAATTGTTGGCTGATGATGATGACCATAAAGCTCTTCACGCACCTGCACTTCGATCAGTGAACGTTTTTCTTCCACAACAATAATGAGATCAAGCCCATCAGCGAATGCAATCAATTCTTCTTTAGAGAGTGGCCACGGGCACGCTACCTTAAATAAGCGCAGACCCAAATCATTGGCACGTGTCTCATCAATGCCTAAATCATCCCACGCTTGGCGTACATCAAGATAACTTTTGCCTGTGGTAATGATACCAATACAAGGATTTTTACCCCCGCGTGTGATGAGTTTATTAAGCTGATTGGCTTTGATAAAGGCGAGCATCGCATCGCGTTTATAATCATGCAAACGCGCTTCCATCCCAAGTATCGTATCGCCAAGCCGGATATTGAGGCCACCGTCAGGCATGGTGAAATCGGTAGGGATGACAATCTTGACACGGTTCACATCCGCCTGAATGGATGCAGTTGATTCAACGTTATCCTTCACACATTTAAGCGCGACCCATGTGCCGCAAAAGCGCGACATGGCAATCCCATAAAGACCGTAATCGAGAATCTCCTGCACACCCGCAGGATTTAAAATCGGAATCATCTGATCGACAAAATGAAATTCCGATTGATGCGCTGTGGTGGAGGATTCGGCCGTATGATCATCCCCCATGAGCGCAAGGACACCGCCAAATTGTGATGTTCCTGCCATATTCGCATGACGAAACACATCCCCGCATCGATCAACCCCCGGCCCTTTGCCATACCAGATCGCAAAAACACCCTGATATTTCCCTTCACCCCTCAATTCCGCTTGCTGCGTTCCCCAACAGGCGGTTGCAGCAAGCTCTTCATTTAATCCGGGCTGAAAAATGATCGATGCGTTTTGAAGCTCTTTTCTAGCTGACGTAAGCTGCTGATCCAGCCCTCCCAAAGGTGAGCCGCGATAGCCTGAAATAAACCCCGCCGTGTTTAATCCAGCCTGTTCATCACGCCATTTTTGCAAAAGTGCCAGACGCACAATCGCTTGCGTCCCTGTGATGAAAATACGGCTTTGTGTCAGATTATATTTGTCGCTTAAAGCAGTGGGGAGCAACGAAGGCACAAAAGAACGATCAGAAGAAATATCCTGAGAAGACATTTGATTTTTATTCGAACCCATGCAGGAGATGCTCCACATCATTCACTTATCAACCATTATAAATGAAAAGTGGTTGGGAAGATATGAACACGCGCTAAGTGAATGGCAGCACAAGAAGAAATATGATAAATATGATCTAAGAACGCGATAAATTGGAATTTATCATGAGTGATCCAAAGCTTTCAAGTGAAGTGATTGAAAAAGAAATGACAGGTATTCACAATGCCTGCGTTTATCTTAAAGATCGTCGCGGCTCATTAGTATTTGTAAGTTACAAGCAGAATATTTTTAATTATTTAGGCGTCGCTTCAAAAATAAATTACAAGGAAGCGCATCTCTATGAATCAAAAGCAAAAACATTAGGAATATTGTTTATTGATGACACTTCTTTAGCAGAAGAACTCTATCGGACTGTGCGTGTAGGGCAGCCACCATCTTGGCAGTTACAGAAGATAGTTTTGAAACATCTTTATTCTCTTGGTTTAGCTGATACGAAAAACCAATATGTTTTGCACCTAGTTGAACTGACTGGGATTGAGAATGTGTGTCTTTACATGAAAACTATCAAGGGCGATGTTGTTGGAATAAGTTATAAATTTGATATTCTTGGTGTTCCTCTTTTTGCATTTAAAGCCTCACGAAACGCAGCAAAAGAAGCCGAATTATATTTTCAAAATAATCATATTGCTTTTGTGGATGATCCTCATACTGCACAAATTATTTTTAATAATGGAGAACTATCCAATGCCATTCCTAAAGAAACCTTCAGCCCTGTTGGAAGAGCGCTTATAACCTCTGGGATAATAAAAAATAGCGATGACTCTGAAGAATAAAAACAGACTGCTTCAAATAGAGTAGGAATCATTATCAACGCTTGACATTCGCACCCTGCCCGTATCACTTGGCTCATAAACAGTATTTTTAAGGAAGGGTTAAGATATGTCACGGGTTGCCGTTGTTACAGGGGGCACGCAAGGCATTGGGGCAGCGATTGCCACAGCCTTGAAAGGTGCGGGGTTTCATGTTGCCGCTGTCTATGCGGGTAATGATGAAAAGGCGCAGAAATTTAAAGCAAAAACCGATATCAACGTTTATAAGTGGGACGTGGCTGATGTTGAAGCGTGCGCCAAAGGATTAGCACAAATTGAAGCTGACCTTGGCCCTGTGGATGTCCTCATCAATAATGCGGGGATTGCGCGCGATAGCATGTTTCACAAAATGACGTTCGAGCACTGGAAAGCTGTGCTTGATACCAATCTTAACTCCATGTTCGCCATGACTCGCCCCGTGATTGAGGGAATGCGTGCCCGTGGCTTTGGCCGCATTGTGAATATTTCATCCATCAATGGCCAAAAAGGACAAATGGGACAAACCAATTATTCTGCTTCTAAAGCAGGCATTATTGGCTTTACCAAAGCTTTGGCTCTCGAAAACGCCAATAAAGGGGTCACCGTCAACGTTGTATGTCCAGGCTATATCAACACTGATATGATGGCTGCTATTCCCGAAGAAGTGCTTAAGAAAATTATCGCAACAATCCCTATGGGGCGTTTAGGTGAAGCGGATGAAGTGGCTGAAGCTGTGTTATATCTTGTGTCAGAAAAAGCAGCCTTTATGACAGGCGCTGTGATGACGCTGAATGGTGCGCAATATATTGCAAACGGATAGGAATATTCATCTGACGCTTAGATAATTTTAAACAGATTTAAAAAAATAAGTAGGGACTAAACCATGAAAGCCCGTGTCGTTGTCACGTTAAAAAAAGGCGTTCTTGATCCTCAAGGCAAAGCCATTGAGGGTGGATTGTCATCGCTTGGTATTGAAGGTGTTGCGAGTGTGCGTCAGGGTAAAGTGTTTGATGTTGAGCTGAACACACGCGATCCTGAACAAGCGAAAGCAACACTCACGAGCGCATGTGAAAAACTGCTGGCCAACACTGTCATTGAGAATTTTGCCATTGAGATTTTACCGTAACGGAGCAAGGCCATGAAAGCAGCTGTGATTGTTTTTCCAGGCACGAACCGTGATCGGGATGTAGGGCAAGCGATTAAACAAGCCACTGGCTATGAGCCGCACTATATTTGGCATACGGACACGTCGCTTCCACAAGGCACGGATCTTGCGGTATTTGCGGGTGGATTTTCGTATGGTGACTATCTCAGGTGTGGTGCGATTGCCGCGCGAAGCCCTGTGATGGACGCTGTGCGTGATCATGCTGCACGTGGCGGAATGGTGCTTGGCATTTGCAACGGCTTTCAGATTGCGTGTGAAGCAGGTTTGTTGCCCGGCGTATTGATGCGCAATGCACATCTGAAGTTTGTCTGCAAATTTCAGCATCTCACCGTTGAGCAAAACGATACGCCCTTTACACAACAATACACCAAAGGACAGGTAATCAAGGTGTGCATTGCCCATGGTGAAGGGCAATATGTCGCCGATGAAACCACCATTGCGCAGCTTGAAAAAGAAGGGCGCGTGGCGTTTCGTTATTGCGATGCGCAAGGGCTGATCACTGAACAGGCGAATCCTAACGGCTCAATCAACAATATTGCGGGTATTTACTCAGCAAATCGGCGTGTTTTAGGTCTCATGCCACATCCTGAAAATCTGATTGATCCGCTCATTGGTGGTATTGATGGTCGTGGGTTATTCTTGAGTCTTGCACAAGCGGCGTGAACTGCCCACTTTCCATGAGGCTCCCGACTATCATGTCAATTTTAGCACTACCTTCCAAAGCCCGAATGGGCGTCGCGCCTCGTGGCGCGGGTTTCATAGAAAATAATTAATGATCCGCCTTGCGCTTTATCAACCTGATATTCCTCAAAATACAGGAACACTGGCGCGCCTTGGTGCGTGTTTGGGCATCGCGATTGATCTGATTGAGCCAGCAGGGTTTGATGTATCTGATCGCAATTTCAAGCGTGCTGGAATGGATTACGCAGATCGTGCGATGATCACACGGCACATTTCATTTGAGGCCTTTGACATATGGCGCAAAGCGCAAGGATACCGCCTGATTCTCTCTGAAACCGATGGGACGATCCCTTACACCACATTTCACTTTCACAGCGGTGATATTATCCTTGTGGGACGCGAGTCAGCGGGCGTGCCCCCCTCCGTTTATGAGTGTGTCGAGGCAAGCGTTCATATTCCACAAGTGCCACAAACCAGATCTCTCAATGTAGCCATTGCCAGCGCCATGATTATCGGGGAAGCCTTGCGTCAAGTCAGAGTTTCACCTTAACGTTGCGCGAGCGCAATGACACGTGCTGATGGTACATATAAACACATACTTATATGTTTATATGAATAAATCTTCAAGGAAACACTCATGAATACACCTGCAGTCAAATCATCTCAAAGCTCGCCTCAATCGCCTTTTCCTCCCCACTGGACAGACATTCAAAGCAAAGCCACACAGTGGTTTGCTGAGCTTCAAAATCGTATTATCGCGACGTTTGAAGAGATTGAAGAGAGTGCAATCGGGCCGTTTGATCCCTCCAATACACTTGCAGGACGCTTCGAAAAAAAACCGTGGCAGCGTACAGATCATACGGGCGCTGATGGCGGAGGCGGCACGATGGCCGTGTTGCGCGGCCGTGTCTTTGAGAAGTTCGGCGTCCATGTGTCAACAGTCTACGGCGAATTTGCGCCCGAATTTGCTGGACAAATCCCTGGAACAGAAGGAGACGCGCGTTTTTGGGCATCAGGCATTTCGCTGATTGCGCACCCGACCAATCCTCATATTCCCACCGTGCATATGAATACGCGGCTCGTGGCGACATCAAAGCCATGGTTTGGCGGCGGCGCTGATCTCACCCCCATGCTTGCCGCACGCCGCACGCAAGACGATCCTGATGCGCAATTGTTTCACGAGGCGATGAAGCAAACGTGCGCCCATCTGCCTCATGATCATTATGTCAAATACAAAGAGTGGTGCGACACGTACTTTTATTTGCCTCACCGTAAAGAACCACGAGGAATTGGCGGAATTTTCTTTGATTATGTTTGGAGTGGGGATTTTGATGCAGATTTCACACTCGTGAAAAATGTTGGCGAGCAATTTCTAAGCTCTTATCGCGAGATTGTGATGCGCAACTGGCAAAAACCTTGGACGAACGAAGAGCGCATCGCGCAACAAACTCAGCGCGGACGTTATGTGGAGTTTAACCTACTGTATGATCGTGGAACGCTGTTTGGGTTAAAGACGGGGGGCAATGTTGAATCAATACTCTCTTCAATGCCCCCAAGTGTGCGTTGGCCTTAATGATTGAAAGATTGATTGAACACCCATCTTAAATTACCGGGCTTTCTCACTTTTAAGCAGTGGAATTTTGGCACTTATATCAAGCCAGTGATCTTTTCGGCCAGACGAACCCGCAAGTTTTATTTGAAGGCAAGCGGCATCACGTCGTAACTCCGCATCAGCAAAAAGTCGTCTTAATCGCTTATCTTCGCCGGAACTCATCAAGCCAATACGATCCACAAAGCAGCCTAAGATTGGTCGCGTAAGGGGTTGCTCGCCAGCACTACATAACCAGCCCTGAAAACTGAACGAGGGGTCTGTGTGAGCATGGCGATAAGCGAGACATGTGCGCTCAATTGCACCGTCTGAGAACAAAACATCTGCACTTTCAACGTTGCCAAATTTTGTTATCTGTGTCTCAGTTGGTCCGATCCGTATAACACCTAGTCCTTGCGCAGATGCAACTTTAACAAGATCAAGATAAAAACTACGGCCAAGATAAACTTTGTCAGCCTCTGGAGTCGGTGCTCCGTCTTTTCGTAACAACGCAAGCATGGCATGAAGGCCACCATCTTGATAATGCCCCACTTTAAGACGATCTTCCATCAAAGATAAACCCACATGACGCAAAACGTGATAGGTTAAAGGCAAACGCTCAATCTCAGGCGCGGTGAGTGCAAATGTTTGTATCGGCTTAACAACAGAAACCCACGTAGGCGCAACGATCAATGGTGCTGTCAATTCATCGCGGCTTGTCTCATTGAGGGGTGCAGATGCATTCATATTAAAAAGAAGGATGGCTCCACCCACACCGGCCGTTAAACACGTCACCTCTTTTGGCCAACGTCTCATCGCCCAAAATGCACAAAAAGTGACTTTTTTTGTTCCGCGCCACAAAATGAGCAGCGTGTGAGCAACACTGCGTTTTACAATATGTATCGCATTACGCGCTATTCTTACGCTGTGGAATTTGAAAGCATGGGTTTGAAAAGATGCCGTGTGTGGCTCATGTCTCATTGAAGGAAAAGTAGGCTCGGACACATCACGAAATCCCAATAATGCGCCAATATGGTAAGAAAAAAGACGCTCCTCTTGTGGCCACGGAGCATTCCAAACACCTTGAGGCGTTTGTTCAGTGACACTTGGCGGCTGTGCTGCCGTCTCATGTACGAGGTGGTTTGTTAAACGATCCATCAATTTCCTTCGCCTTAAAGCGTTTTCAGAGCGAGAAAACGCGAAAGCACAACCTCTGTTAGGCTCACTGTGACGAAAGGGTTTGAGTCATTTGTTACTAAGCAATCGAATCAATTGTTCTGATCGCTTTAAGTTTTCAATAGCGTGAATCAGTGGTTAGAAAACATGCTTAATGGCATTATTTTGTATCAAATAGGGGCTGTGTGATGCGATCACCAACTTTAATCTGAAGGCTTTTAACGACACCTGCATTGATTTCTAAAACGCCGCGCACCACCCCATTGGAAGAAATGAGGCGTGTGGAGAGCGGTTCCGTGTTCTCGACAATGTGCGAGATCACACCATTTGCTTGAATAAAGAGCATATCAAGGGAAATATAGGTGTTCTGCATCCACATTGAGATGGATTGATCATTTTTAAAGTCGAATAACATCCCGCGAGAAGCAGGCAGATGTTTACGGTACATCAGACCACGCATACGCCCAGCGTCATCGCGCACCACTTCAACCTCAAATGTGTGGCGCTGTTCTCCACTGACGATGACAAGGATTTCAAGAGGTGATACATCTTGAGCATGAGTAGAGAAGCACGTGAAAAAAGAAATGATAAGCGTGGTGAGATAAAGACGTAACTTACACGCTATGAACCATTTTCGGGCTTCTTTTTTGCGGACTACCACGCTCAAGTTTGATGCTTGTAGATGGCAACATATTTCAAGCTGCGTGTCCCGTTTGATCATGATGATGCTCTCCTTCATGGATCGCTTCTTCAAGACCATATTCTTTAAGTTTGCGATAGAGGGTTGAGCGGCCAATTTTTAAACGGCGTGATACTTCTGACATATGCCCCCGATAATGTTGAAGCGCAAAGCGGATGATATCCGCTTCAATCTCTTCAAGCGGACGAATATCAAGCCCCTCGCCCATTAAAGGCAAGGTATGCGGATCACGCACTTCGACATGAACAACCTCGCGCGGAGCCCCTTGCAAAACGCTTGCAAGTGATGGAGCAGGAGGAATGCGCACATCAAAGCCTTGAACATGGGCTGCAATTTGCGGAAATTCTGAAACTGTCAGCTCATCACCTTCAGCGAGGACAACGGCACGAAATACCGCATTCTCAAGTTGCCGTACATTGCCTGGCCATTCGTATCCCATAATAAGCGCCATCGCTTCAGAGCTGATACCGCGCAGGGCACGACCTTCTTCAGCGGCAAAGCGTGCAATAAACGAGCGCACCAGATCAGGAATATCCTCTTTGCGCATGCGCAAAGGGGGCAGGGTCATGGGAAAGACGTTAAGACGATAATAAAGATCTTCGCGAAATTTACCCTGCTTCACTAGATCAAGCAGACTTTTATTGGTCGCTGAGATCAGGCGAATATCAACTTTTACAGGCCGCTTTGAGCCTACAGGATCAACCTCGCCTTCCTGAAGCGCACGAAGTAATTTAACTTGTGCATCAAGGGGTAATTCGCCAATTTCATCCAGAAACAAAGTGCCGCCATTGGCCTCAACGAATTTGCCAAGATGTTTCTCGGTGGCACCTGTAAACGCACCCTTTTCGTGACCAAACAACACCGATTCAACAAGATGTTCAGGCAGTGCACCGCAGTTTACTGTTACAAATGCCCGCCCCTTACGATCTGATGAGCCTTGAATCGCACGGGCAAGAACCTCTTTACCCACGCCAGACTCACCTTCAATCAAGACGGGAATCGTTGATTTGGCGGAACGCTCAGCAAGGCGCATTACACGCGCCATATCAGGACTTTTGGTGATCAGATCTTTAAAACCAAGTGTACCTGATGATTTATGTTTCATTCGACGAATTTCATCTTCAAGTGCACCCACTTTCAGCGCATTCTTGATAGACACTTGAAGACGCTCCGCTCCCACGGGCTTGACCACGAAATCGCTCGCGCCAGCTTTCATAGCAGAAACAACCGTTTCAATTGAGCCATTCGCGGTCTGAACGATAACGGGCTTGACAATACCCTGATCACGCATCGCTGCCAAAACGCCCATGCCATCCAAATCCGGCATCACCAGATCAAGGATCATACACACAATCGCGTCCTTGTGAGGACCAGATAAATGGGCAAGGGCACGATCACCATTTTCAGCAAGCAGCGGATCATAGCCGAATCGACGCACCATTGCTTCTAGCAAGCGGCGTTGAACAGGATCATCGTCCGCAATCAAAATCAAACCAGACATCGTTCTCTTTAACTTTATTCATGAGGGATCAGCCGCTTCGGGCACGGTGCAGACCTCTTTCAAGCGATCAAAAGACCGCTTCAAACAGGATCACCAGACAGCAATTCATCAGCGGCTATTCTGTGCCATTGAGACACAAGTGTGACGCTAAGGAGTAAAGCCTCGCTTAACGACGTGCGTTTTTTTATGTTCTTGTGCTTTCTTTTTTCAAGGCGCTCCCCCATAACCTGTATGAATCTTCTTCTGGAGTGCACGTTATGTCACAAGCTCAAGCCGTCCTTGCTTCATCAGCCAACGATCTCAGTAATTTACCGACATGGGATTTGACGCATCTTTATCCGTCAATTGATAGTGCGGCTTTTTTTGACGATCTTACAAAAGCAGAAGCAGACGCCAAGTCTTTAAGCGATGAATATCGCGGCAAAATAGTAACAATCAGCGATCAGCCCGATGCAGCACAAACGCTTTTCACAGCGATTAAACGCTTTGAGGCGCTTGATGATCTGTTTGGCCGCCTTGGCTCTTATGCTTTTCTTGTCTATGCGGGCGATACTCAAGATCCTGTTTTATCAAAATTTTATAGCGATGTGATGGATCGTCTAACGGCAGCATCCTCTGAAACGATTTTCTTCTCGCTTGAACTCAACCACATCACAGATGAGCGGATCGCCTCTCTTCTCACTCAAACGCCACTCGATTATTATCGGCCTTGGCTTGAGGATATTCGTCGTGAGAAACCTCATCAGCTTTCTGATGAGATTGAGCGCGTATTTAATGATAAATCCACGACAGGCAGCAGTGCATGGCGACGTTTGTTTGATGAAACGGTTGCATCACTACGCTTTCACGTGCGTGGCGAAGAGCTGTCTCTTGAGCCTACGCTCACTAAACTTCAAGATATGGATGAAACAATCCGCCAAGAGGCGGCACAAGAATTATCGCGGGTGTTTAAAGCAAATTTGCGCATTTTTACCTTTATCATGAACACACTTGTGAAGGATAAGAGTATCAATGATCGTTGGCATCATTTCGAGGACGTGGCTGATTCGCGCCACTTATCGAACCGTGTTGAGCGCGACGTTGTTGATGCCCTTGTGAGCGCCGCGCGCGCGGCCTATCCCCGCTTATCCCATCGTTATTACGCACTTAAAGCAAAATGGTTTGGTAAAGAGACGCTCAACCATTGGGATCGCAATGCCCCGCTGCCCAAAGTTGAGCAACGCACGATTTCATGGGAAGAAGCGCGCGAGACAGTTTTGACCGCTTACAGCCAATTTGACCCATCAATGGCTAATATAGCCCAACGTTTTTTTGATGAGCGCTGGATTGATGCACCCTCGCGTAAAGGCAAAGCATCAGGTGCTTTTGCGCACCCAACCGTTCCATCTGCGCATCCGTATGTATTACTCAATTATTTAGGTAAACCACGCGATGTGATGACCCTCGCCCATGAATTAGGACATGGTGTGCATCAGATGCTTGCCGCTAAACAAGGCGCGCTCATGGCAAGCACGCCCCTTACACTCGCGGAAACCGCATCGGTGTTTGGTGAGATGCTCACCTTCCGCAAATTACTCAATGAAACGCAAAACCCTGTGCAACGCAAAGCACTCCTCGCCTCCAAAGTGGAAGATATGATCAACACCGTGGTGCGTCAGATTGCATTTTATACTTTTGAGCGCAAAGTTCACACCGCGCGTGCAAATGGTGAACTCACCTCTGAGCAACTCTGCGATCTCTGGATGAGCGTTCAAAGTGAAAGTTTAGGCCCTGCGATCACTCTGAATGAAGGGTATGACGTGTTTTGGGTCTATGTGTCGCATTTTGTACGATCACCTTTTTATGTTTACGCCTACGCCTTTGGCGATTGTCTTGTGAATTCGCTCTATGGTGTTTATCAAAAATCACCAGATGGGTTTGTGGAGCGCTATTTTGATCTGCTTAAAGCGGGTGGCACGAAGCATCATTCAGAGCTGCTGGCGCCTTTTGGTCTTGATGCGCGCGATCCTGCATTCTGGCAAATTGGTTTGAATATGATTGACGAGCTGATCACAGAACTCGAAAGCATGGATTAATCGAATGAATGATGCTACGCTCCCGCTTAAACTGATGATTATTCCTGTCACGCCTTTGCAACAAAATGCCTCAATCATCATCTGTACCAACACAAATAAAGCCGCTGTCGTTGATCCGGGGGGCGATGTCGCTCATCTCATGCGCGTGCTTAAACAGGCCAATGTTATACCTGAAAAAATCCTACTGACACATGGCCATATTGATCATGCGGGAGGCGCAGCAGAATTATCAGAAAAGCTTTCTATCCCGATTGAGGGACCTCATGAAGAAGATGCCTTCCTTCTGGCCACACTCGACGAACAAGGCAAAGCCTATGGTATTCCAGAAGCGCGTAAGTTTATTCCAACACGTTGGCTCACTGCACAAAATCAAGTCACAGTAGGGGATCTGACATTTGAAGTGCGCGAAGTACCCGGACACACGCCCGGCCATATCGTGTTCATTCATCATCCGTCAAAATTGGCGATTGTTGGCGATACGCTTTTTCAAGGCTCGGTAGGCCGCACAGACTTTCCGCGATCATCCCACGCTCAATTAATGGATGCTATTCAAACGCAACTCATGACATTAGAAGATGATTATACCATTTTACCCGGTCACGGATCAGCTTCAACAATCGGAGCTGAACGCGCACAAAATCCCTATATTGGGCGATAGGTTGATGTAGGTGCAGGAAAGAGGGCAGATGTATATCCCTGAAAACGATAAGCAATAAGCCCGATCCATTCTTTAGCCGCAATATCAAAGCGTTTGAGATTGCCCGATGCATCGCGTGAAACATTTAAAGCAATTCCCTCTTCTTCTGTTTCATAATCAACAGGATATGGGATTACATCCCACCCCACAGCGCGAAAACAGCCGACGCTACGTGCCATATGAAAGGCTGACGTGACCAGCACCCAGCGCTCTCCTGCTTTTGGTTGAATTTTCTCCATCGTGTAAACAGCATTTTCACGGGTATTGCGTGAGCGATCTTCATAAATCACACGGGTGTAATCAGCGCCAACCTCTTGAAAAAAACGTTTGGCAGCTTGCGCCTCTGTCCAACGATCTCCATCCGTTAACAATCCCCCGACACCGCCCGTAAAAACAAGCTTGGCATTCGGATACTGCTGCCATAAAGCGAGTGTACCGCTCATGCGCGCGCCTTGAGGGCTGAGCTTGATCTGATCACGAAGAATACCCACGGCACCGCCCAAAATGATAATTCCATCAATACGACCAAGCGTTTGTGGAGGAGAGAAACGATTTTCAAGCGGGCGCATGAGAAAGTCACTGGCGGGTGTGAAGGCGATGATCAAAAGACATGTCAAACTTGTCGTCATCAATCTAACGCCCCATCTTTTCCATTGCATGAGGGACATGATGAGCCCACCCGCACCCAAAAAAAGTAACAGATTTGTTGGCACAAGAAATGACCATATTAATTTTGAAGCATAAAAAAACATGCCGGCGTGTCCTCATCGCTCTCTTAAATTGCTGCGTGGTGGAACAGCGGACGGTTGTTGTGTATTGCCGCCACCTGCTCCAAAGAGTTTGCGAAAGATCCCCGGAGCAAGCGCTGAAAGAGGATTTACAGTGAGCGTTGGGCTTGAAATTAAACCATCAACACGGAAATTGACTGCGAAAAGGCCTTCATTTTGTCCACCTCCTAAAATGGTGCCAAAAATGGGAACCTGACTAAAAACGTTATTAAATCCATAAGCAGGAACGAATGTGCCAGAAATATCCATGCGATTGCGGACAAAATCAAGCATACCTTCAATTGTAAAACCAACTTGAGGGCCTGTGATGACAGCTTCCGCAATATCATACCGCCCTTCACTTGCTACGCCCTGACGCTCAAAATCCGCTTTAAAGCGGTCAAATGCGATCTCTGAAGCATCAATACGCGCTTGTGGAAGCATACTCGCGCGATCGTTGTTTGATCCTGTTGATTGCTCTGCAATAATGCGCTTAAGAGCCGGTTCATTCCGTAACGCAAAATCCGTCACAAGAAGCTCGCCGCGCTGGCGTCCCTCTAAGGGTGCAAGCTGAAACACAAGATCACCACCCTGCATACGCCGATAAAGATCAATAAAGCGCAGTATACCGCCACCGTCACCCGATTGAACCACAAGCATCGGTTCTGCGCCAGCGACAGTGACAACATCAACCCGCACATCCGCTGAGCCTTGTCGCGCATTGAGTTTAAATTGCCGAACTTTTCCAGCTGTTTTAGCAAGTTGTAGCGTAACCCCCGTCAACGCTTCCTGATTATGTCCCGCCAAAATCGGGGTTGTTAGATTGAGTTCAAAGTCACCTGTATTGACTGATTGTGTGGGTGGACGCGTTTTCTCTTGAGGAACGCCGCCACGTACAGGAGGTAAAGGCGCGCGAACATTTTGGCGTTGTTGACGCGCACCCGTGACTCGCATTGTGTTTGGTTTTGTAGAGGCGGGAGATGTCAGTGTCTGTAAAAAAGGGCGCGCATCAATGACTTGGCCTTTAATATTGATTTTCGTGACGCTTCCCACGCGCTCGACATCAACTCTCATATCATCGCCCGGTGAGAGCTTAAACGTATCAAGTGCTGCTTTAACAAAAGCACCATCGGGTGAAAGCGTGACTTGCCCTTTAGCAATGAGATTTTGTATGTCAGCCTGAATATCATCAAGCCGCATCCCCTTATCATCTTGTGCAAGTGTGAAGGCCACTTTCCCTGCTTTTCCTACCGCTTTACTCCAGCCTGGAATCAAGCCCTCAAGCGAAACCTTGGTGAGATCAGCTTCAATACGCGGCACGGCTCCCTGTTGCGCAAGAGGCATCGCCACCCGAAGGGGAATAGCCCCTGTAACATAGGGACTAAGTTGAATACCACGTTTACTGCGCGCACTTTCATCAAGGATTAGGCTCGCAACCGCTTCTCCTGCACTCGTTTTTGTGGGCGGTTTAACATCAATTTGCGCCGCAAAACCGCCGAGTTTTCCATCGCCCTTTAAAGATAAGCCTGCTTTATCAAAGATAAGCTGAAAACGGCCATCTTCCATCTTTTCATTGCCAAACGCCTTATCAAAACCAATCCCTGTCAGGGATCCTTGTGCTTGCGCTTGAATATCAGAAGGCATGATATCGGTTGCTAACGGTAAATGAACCCGCACTTTGACATCCGCTTGACCCACCATGCCCTTGGGTTCAAGTTCCAGCTGCGTCACATCTTTCAATGTGGGGCTCGTTAAAAAATACATGAATTGACTGGCTTCACCTTTTAAACGAAATGCCAATTCAGCACTTGGACGCAAAGGAAGCGTGTCGTTGACTTGCATCACTCCCTCATCAAGCAACAATGTGCCGTGATCAATTAAGTCGATGTGTGCCTGTACGGGTGAAAGTGTAAAGCGGCGTCCACTAAAAACGCCTTGTGCTGACATGTGCGTGAGTGGCGGTAAACCTTGGGTCACCTGCATGAGCGTATTTTGTAAAGTAAAACGCCCTGAAAGGGCTTGATCGGCGGCGCCACCACGCTCAATCGCAGCCTGTGTATCTTTCAGCGAGGCTTCATAAATCATACTCAAATGTCCGAGTATTCCTTCACGCAATGACTCTAGGAGATAACTGCGCGTAAACTGCGATAAATATGAGGGCCATAACGCAAGTGCTGGACGCACATTCATGTTATTGATTGTAATCTGCACTTTAAGTGTCTGCTCAAGATCATCCGCCAATGCCACAGAAGCACTTGCTTCGCCCTCCTTCATTTTGGTGACAATGTTAACCTGTCCTGCACTGAAATCCTGAGCAAGACGCAACTCAAGCATCGTGTGATCAAGAGTATATGTTTCAGTAGGCTCTTTCCCTGCTAGGATAAGATTTTGCCCCTCCAGCCGTCCATTCCACGCCCCAGAAGGCTCTTGGACTAACGCGCCACTTAAAGCACCTTTGAGCGTATGTGATATCCCCTCGAACGCTTGAATCGTAAGTGTGCGTGTCGATGTAAGCCAACGCCCTGTTAAAGAAAGACTTTGCGCAAACGGCGTTGCCGCATTCAATGCAACGTCGGCCTCATGCACATCACCTTGTTCTGTGACATGAAGGGCAATGTCACCTGATAATCTCACATCAATCGGATGTGCTGTATTTGTACGTCCTGACAAAAGCAGCAAATCATTGACACGCACCTGATCAAGCGCGACCTGTACTTGTCGCGCTTTACCAATCCGACCCACAACCGATCCGCGCGTTTTCCAGCCACCACGATTGGCATCAACATTAATACTAAACCGTTTATGGGTTTCGCTCACACGCTCAAAACGCATTGTCACATCTTCAAATGCCACGCTTTGGCGCTCTTGATTATCAACAAGTAAAATACGGGCATGTTCAAGGCGCACATCATCAAGGCTACCGAATGCACCTTCTGCTGTAAGAATGCCGCCAAGCACGGCTCCAACAGCCGTGGAAAGTGGTGCGGCTGTCTCAGGCGATATTTCAGAATGTGACGCAGTTATGTTGTGTGATGTACCAAGCTTTAAGCGTCCGTCGGAACCCACATTCAAGCGTAAATCAAGTTTGGTAAAACCAATGGCTTTGGGTCGAAATGTCCCTTTCAAAAGCGCCCATGTATCCACATCCACAAATGCTTCGGGTGCATTGACAATAACTTGTCCTTGGGGATTAAGAATTTTAAGCCAACGTGCTTCAAGCCCAGGGCCATGTTCACCCCACGCAATGGTTGCATCTCCCACTTGTGCTGACCAACCTGTTTGTAATCTCTCATTAAGTGCACGAGAGATATCTTGTGCCAAGCCTTCGACACGTAAAGGGCCGTGGCGCATCATCAACCCTAAGCCTACACCCGCAAGCGCAATCAAGGCCGCGACAACAAACACAGCTCGCAAACAATGCCGCGTCACGTGATGATGCCATAGTCGTCGCCAATGACGCATATAAAGACGCTCACGACGGATTAAATGGTATGTGCGTGTTTTTAATCGCGCTATAAATCCATTGTGCTGCAATGTTGCGCGCTTAATCTCTGATGGAACATGTGAATCGTGTGGCTTTTCAGTCATCAACAGGCCGCCTCGCACGATGCCAAGTGATGGGCTGACTCATAGCCTTTCATCCAGAGGAGAGCAAAAAACAACATAGCGCCCCTCGACGAATCGGAACAACGGACTAAGTTAAGAGCACAATGTCGCATATAGATGTGATTCACGTTATAATTAAAAAAGGATAATACCATGTCTTTAATCGTAGGACAGCCAGCACCAGCCTTTTCACTACCTAATGATGGTGGGAATACCACGACGCTTGACCAATTTTTAGGGCGTAAGCTGGTAATTTATTTTTACCCTAAAGATGATACGTCTGGCTGCACCCAAGAATCAAAAGACTTTAACACACTCAAAGGCGATTTTGAGGCAGCGGGAGCAAGTATTCTTGGTGTTTCACCTGATGGTGTTTCGAGCCATTGTAAATTCAAGGCAAAGTATGATCTTGCGATTGATCTTATTTCGGACGAATCCAAGACAATGCTGAATGCCTATGGTGTTTGGGTTGAGAAAAGTATGTATGGCAAAAAATATATGGGCGTTGAGCGCACAACCGTGTTGATTGATGCTTCAGGCCACATTCGTCAAGTTTGGAATAAGGTGAAAGTACCACAACATGCGCAAGAGGTGCTCAAAGCAGTGAAGGCAATGGCGTGACGGTTACTTTCTCTTAGATAAGCAAGATGGAGTTTTTGTCACAGACAGAGTGCGCATCAGCTATGGTTACATTCCTGACGTCCTCAGTTCTGCATCCAGCTCGACTACAAAATATAGCGCGATAAATCAGCGTTCTTGGCGAGATCACCCACACCTGCTTCGACATCTTGTGCATCAATGGTGATGGTTTCGCCAGAACGATCAGGAGCGGTGAAGGAAATATCGTCAAGAATGCGTTCAATCACCGTTTGTAAACGGCGTGCACCAATATTTTCGACATTATTATTGACCTCCACAGCAATACGCGCAATGGCGCTAATGGCTTCATCGGTAAAGGACAGCGTTACACCTTCCGTCCCTAGCATTGCAACCGATTGACGAATAAGGCTCGCCTCTGTCTCGGTAAGAATGCGTTTAAAATCATCAACATCAAGTGGTTTAAGCTCCACACGGATCGGAAGTCGCCCCTGTAATTCTGGCAGTAAATCAGATGGTTTGGCGATGTGGAAAGCGCCAGATGCGATGAAAAGAATATGATCTGTTTTAACGGGGCCGTGCTTTGTGGAGACCGTTGTCCCTTCAATCAGAGGTAAAAGATCGCGCTGCACGCCCTCGCGTGACACATCCCCTGAGCGACCTTCACGGGCGCAAATTTTATCAACTTCATCTAAAAATACGATGCCATCGTTCTCAACTTGATGAAGCGCATCCTGCACAATCGCATCTTGATCAATCAGCTTGTCACCTTCTTCGCTTAAAAGAGGCGTGTAAGCGTCACTGATTTTCATTTTGCGCGATTTGGTTTTCCCGCCCATGGCTTTACCGAACATATCGCCTATGGAAATGGCGCCAATGGATGCACCGGGCATCCCGGGAATATCAAACATAGGCAGCCCTGAATTGGCAGGTGCGCTCAGTTCAATCTCAATTTCTTTTTCATCAAGTTCACCCGCCCGCAGTTTCTTGCGAAATGCTTCGCGGGTTGTTTCCCCTGCCGTATCCCCAACCAGTGCATCAAGCACGCGCTCTTCGGCAGCAAGTTGCGCTTTTGCTTCTACTTCACTGCGCTTGCTTTCTTTAACAAGGCCAATCGCGACTTCTACGAGATCGCGAATGATTGAATCAACATCGCGCCCGACATAACCCACTTCAGTGAATTTAGTTGCTTCAACTTTGATAAAGGGTGCACCCGCTAATTTAGCAAGGCGACGGGCAATCTCTGTTTTTCCGCACCCTGTTGGCCCCATCATCAAAATATTTTTAGGCATTACCTCTTCTTTAAGAGGCCCCGTTAACTGCTGACGACGCCATCGATTGCGCAATGCAATCGCGACGGCGCGCTTGGCATCATTTTGACCAATAATATAGCGATCAAGTTCAGAAACAATTTCACGTGGAGAGAAGGTGGTCATATCAAATCCTTAAGATAAAGTCTCAATCACATGGTTCTGATTGGTATAAACACAGATTTCGCCTGCAATTGTGAGGGAGCGGCGCACAATATCTTCAGCACTTAAATCCTCACGATCAATGAGGGCACGTGCTGCAGCAAGCGCATAATTACCCCCTGAGCCAATCGCCATAACGGCTCCACCATCCACGCTTTGTGGTTCAAGCACATCACCCGTACCCGAAAGCAAGAGGCTAATGTCCTTGTCGGCAACAAGCATCATAGCCTCTAAACGACGCAAATAACGATCCGTGCGCCAGTCTTTCGCAAGTTCAACACACGCCCGCATAAGCTGCGCAGGGTATTGCTCAAGCTTAGTCTCTAAGCGATCAAAAAGTGTAAATGCATCAGCCGTTGCGCCTGCAAAGCCGCCGATCACCGCGCCTTTCGCTAAACGTCGCACTTTACGCGCATTCCCCTTAATGATGGTAGGCCCCAAACTGACCTGCCCATCACCGCCGATAACAACGTGCCCAGCTTTGCGTACCATCACAATTGTCGTTGCGTGCATCACGTGCTCGTAGGTCATAGAAGCTGTCTTTCATTCAAAACGATCTCATCTAGGTAAGTCTTACGGCTGTTGTTAACAAGAGGCATTGATGATGTTGAAGAAATTGACACACAAATTGATTTGATCACGTCTAATTTTCCAATATAAAAAACAATATGTTTTTTATATGATATTTTTATTGCGTGGGAGTGCTTTACGCCTTGTCAGAAATGACATCAAGTGGCAAGCATGAGCACACTCATATGAATGAAGGAAAAGTACCATGAATGATCGTCAGCCTGGATTTAACACCCTTGCGATTCATGCAGGTGCAACACCAGACGCAGCAACAGGGGCACGGGCAACACCCATTTATCAAACGACATCTTTCGTGTTTGATGATGTTGATCATGCGGCCTCTCTTTTTGGACTTCAGGCATTTGGCAACATTTATTCGCGCATGGGCAACCCTACATGCGCCGTTCTTGAAGAGCGCGTCGCGGCGCTTGAAGGGGGCACAGCGGGATTAGCGGTTGCCAGTGGCCATGCGGCAGAATTTCTCGTGTTTCATACACTGCTTCAACCAGGAGATGAATTTGTTGCTGCACGCAAGCTTTATGGCGGCTCCATCAACCAGTTCAACCACGCTTATAAAAATTTCGGTTGGAATGTGGTCTGGGCGGATACAGATGATGTTTCTACATTTGAGGCCGCAATCACCCCGCGTACAAAAGCCATTTTCGTCGAATCCATTGCGAACCCAGGTGGGGTGATTGTTGACCTTGAGGCCATTGCAGCCATTGCCCGCAAACATAACCTTCCATTCATTGTCGATAATACGATGGCAACCCCTTATCTCATCCAGCCATTTCGATACGGTGCGGATATTGTTGTGCATTCGGCGACAAAATTTCTGGGTGGGCATGGTAATTCGATTGGTGGGCTCATCATTGATGGGGGCTCATTCAATTGGATTGGTGATGAACGTTATCCCATGCTCTCTAAACCCCGTCCTGAGTACGGTGGAATGGTGCTAAGTGAAACATTTGGTAATTTCGCCTTTGCAATTGCGTGCCGGGTTTTGGGCTTGCGTGATTTAGGACCTGCACTCTCCCCCTTTAACGCGTTTATGCTTATTAATGGCATTGAGACATTACCACTAAGGATGCAGCGCCACTCAGATAATGCGCTGAAAGTCGCCACGCATCTCGCAGCTCACAATGAGGTTGAGTGGGTCAGCTATCCTGGACTATCAGATGATCGCTATTACGCACTTGCGCAGCGCTACACACCTAAAGGAGCAGGGGCTGTGTTTACGTTTGGTTTGAAGGGCGGCTATGATGCAGGTATTGCCTTTGTCTCCAGCCTCAAATTATTCTCGCATCTGGCTAATATTGGCGATACGCGCTCGCTTGTCATTCACCCCGCATCAACAACCCACCGACAGCTTAATGATGATCAAAAGCGCATTGCTGGGGCAGGGCCAGAAGTCGTGCGCCTGTCAATTGGTTTAGAGGATGTCAATGATCTCATTAGCGATTTAAATCAGGCGCTCAATGCTGCATCAAAAGTGTGAACAATCACGAACGGTTAAACGATAATTTCGTTAGTTTTTTCGTCTTTCAAAGCCAATCCAAGCTTTTGGAAGACGATGTCTGAATTGCCCTCGATCAGCAGCGACAAAAGCGATAACAATAATACCAAGAGAGGTTAGCCACCAGACTTGCGTGGTTCCAAGACCCCATTCTCCCATTCCAAGCGCTGCAAATAAACCTGCTGTCACAAAACATGCGAATTTTGCGGGCAGCATGGGATGTGGCACAGATTGAGTTTGAGACGTGGGCTCATTTAAAGTACTATCGACAAGGGCATGATCAAAGCCCTTCTTCTGCTCTGCCAAACGCTGCAAAATTAAAACACAGGCGGATGCGAGTGCAAAAGCACCAACAATGCCATAGTCGTACCATATCTCAAATAATAGACTATTAGGTGCTTGTGCGGGCAAAAGACCGTTAAGACGACTTCTAAGCGCGGCTTCTGCGCCATGTCCGGTGATTAAGCGCACAGGATCAGACGTGATGATATCAGACCAGATAGTGACCGCTAATTGCAATGGGACTGATGGTCTCACACCCAGTTTAAATGATAATTCTAAAACGAAAGGAATAAGAGGCGCAAAAACGATAAGCCCTCCAATCCCCCAAGCTAAAGCACGTCCACCGAAACGCGAATGAAATAGCACAAAGCCAAAAGTCAAAGCTCCAGCCAGCAATGCTAGCGTCAGAATAGGGGAAGACCCTGCAAGAGCGCTGATAAACGCAAGTCCACCAAGCAATAACGCTTCCATTTTGCGACCACGCGATGCCAGCCAACCAATGGATGGCCATATGAAAATAGCCAAAACAATCAACCCACGTTGAATGCTATGATCGTTCGTGTCTGAGGCTGTGACATCAAATAATCCGGTGAGTGTCATCAGCCCCGCAAATAATGTTGCTAAAGCCGTGCCAATAGCCATGAGATAAAGGTTTGAAGCGCGCATTTTCTCTGGAAGTGCCACAACCGCCGCCATGATCATTGCAATGGTTGCAAGAATATTAAACAGCTTGTCGCTAGCAAATGAAGCAAATGGTGTCCACAAGAGCGATAAGAAAGCCCAGCCTAAAAAAATGACAATAGAGATCGTTTCAGGTCGGGATAAGATGCGGCGTGCTCCGCCCCACATGCCTGACGCTTCTCCGTCAATAAATGATGCAATGACGATAAGAACAACACCGATGGGTGCGAGCACGACAGTCGCTCGGCGTGAAACCATCGCCGCGACAGGTACTGCCAAAACCAATATCGCAAATCCAATGCGCCTGAGAAGCGCAGCCGCATCCTCTGCCGCACTTTGGGGGCGACGAGGAGAAGAAGATGATGAAGGCATCACAAGCATACCGCGTTCACAAGAAAATGACATCACCTTACTTAGCAGATTTGGTGCGCAATGATGTATGCGCGATGCAACACCCCTCATATAAAAAAGGCGATTTCTTGACTATTGAAGCGCGGGAAAAGCGAAAAGTGAATAGCCAGTGGAGAATAGCGGAATGAACCAAACTATTCGCCACTTATGAGCTTAATCAACGATCAAGCAATCACGGCGCTTGAACGGTAAAGACGAGAAAGCATTTTCTCTTGCGTTTGTGCAATGCGTTGAAGTTTGTAGATTTCAGGTGGGCTTAAACGACACATGCAATCTGTCCAAAGCTTTGCAGAATAAGCAAGCTCTTCTTCCAAGTTTCCAGAGCCATGAAGAATAGCGGCAAAGAGTGCAGTCCGCGCGCCATGCATTGGAAGCGTTTTTTGCGCGTAATCACGAATCCACTCTTCACCAGTTCCATTTGCAACCACAGCCTCGACACCGCCACGCGTATACATTTCTTGTGCCGTGTACTCATCGCCCGACATGAGCATGGCCAAAGTATTGGCGCGACCCATGCGACGCGATAAGATCGGAACAGCTGCAATCGGAAAATGATTGAATTTCACCTCCGGATACACAAACGAGGCGTGTTCTTCAGCAATCATGATATGGCATGATCGTGGCGCATCAATGCCTCCCCCCACGGCTTTAGCATGAATTGTCGAAAGCGTTATGATACGTCCACCAAGACCCGTTGCATTGAGCAAGGCGCCCTCAGTTGAGACGCGCGCATATTCTTCAAGACTACTGCGGTCATTTTGAGCCAAGCAATCAAGGTAAAAATCAAGATCACCACCAAGTGTGAAAAATGATCCTTCCCCCCGATACGCTAAAAAACGGACTGGAGATTCTGCGTAGACTTCGTCACGTCCAAACAAGTCACGCACCGCTTTTTGTACAGCGACAACACTTTTAAGGAGTTGGAGTGTGAAGACAGGTTTAGGCTCTGGTTTGATGGTGAGCCAAAGCGTCTTAATATCGGCATCATAAGTAATGCCTATGGCAGGAAGTGGACCTGTCATGGCACGAATTTGATCAATCACATCATCAGAAGGAATCTCAATACGTGGATTAATCGCTGTGTGAGATGAATGAATTTGAATTAAATTATCAGTTGAAAAATGTTCTGTTGTTAACATGTTGACCTCACGTTACGCAATTTTAACGTGCAAACATCATGCATCAAATTAATAGAAAGTAAATAAAATTCGTTCAAAATAAGGCAGAAAAAAAATAAATCTTTAATCTTAGGTCTAAAAAGTCATTGTGTTGCAATGACATAAAAGCGTCACAATACTGAAGTCATATATAATAATAAACTATATTGTATTTTATTCAAGTTAGATTATCCATCTAAAAATGTAAAATTTATGTGTTTTAAAAATAGACTCAGGCTGCTTGTGTTACTTTAGTAATAGAGTGCGTGATAGGTTCAGGACGTCCAAAGAAATAGCCTTGTGCTTTATCTGCACCCAAAAGCTTGATCGCAACCCACTGGTCGTTGGTTTCAATACCCTCAACGACGGTATGCATTCCTAAGCGATGCGCAAGCTCACACACGGCATAAATAATAAAGCGAGAGTTATCATCAATCACGACATTTTGTGCAAAACTACGATCAATTTTGACTTGTGAGAACGGGTAAGTTGATAAGTAAGCAAGCGACGAATAGCCTGTCCCAAAATCATCAAGAGAAAATTTTACACCCAGATCACATATGGCGCGAATAGCCTCAAGCGTGCTGTTTTGATCCTCAATAAGCAGCGATTCTGTGACTTCTAGGTATAACCGTTCAGGCTTAATACCTGTATCAGCCAGACTCGCCTTAACGCATGCAATCAGCTGATCTGCATGCCGAAATTGAAGTGGAGAGACATTAACAGACACGGTGACATGGTCAGGCCAGTTTTTAAGATCACGGCACGCTTGCCTGATTGCCCAATCCCCCATACGCCGGATTAAGCCTGTTTGCTCTGCAATCGGAATAAATACACCTGGGGGAACAAGCCCTTTTATTGGATGAGGCCAGCGCATCAATGCTTCATAACCAAGCGTATCGCCATTACGTATATCGACAATGGGTTGATAAAATAAAGTCATAGCTTCTTTTTCAACAGATCGGCGTAGTTCAGCTTCAAGTTCTTGGCGCTCTGACATGGCAGAAGCCATATCTGGCGTAAATAAAACGTACATGCTGCGCCCAGCACCTTTTGCTTTATACAAAGCCAGATCAGCATGGCGCAATAAATCCGTCGCTGTGTTGCCGTGTACAGGCGCAAAGGCAACACCGATGCTGGCGGTGACATAAACTGAATGTCCCTTAATTTCAAAAGGCTTAGTCATCAGATCGATAATATCATGACCAAGTTTGAAATTCTCCTCAGACATCGTGCCATAATGAACGATGACAAATTCATCGCCTCCAAAGCGCGCCGTAAGATCTCCAGGTCTTGAACAGCCCCTTAAGCGATGTGCGGTCTCAATGAGAATTTCATCTCCTGCTTCATGTCCTAAGCTGTCATTGATATTTTTGAAATTATCAAGATCAACATAAAGCAATGTAAAACCAAAACCTGACCCCTCAATACGCTGACATGCTTCATTGAGCGCTGTCCCAAGCTCAAAACGGTTAGCAAGGCCAGTGAGGCTATCAAAGCGTGCCATACGTTCGATTTTAGCTTCAGCAAGCTTACGCTCTGTCGCGTCCTCTGTGAGCATTACAACGCCGCCTTCAGGGACGGGTGCGATCGAGACCACAAAAATCCGACCTGCTTTGGTAATCACTTCACAGTTTGATTCACAAACCTCATCGTGAACATGCTTACAACGTTCAGCGAGATCCCGCGCAGCATTCCGGCTTAAAAATCCTGTTTCATAAAGAGCGGTTTCAAGATCAATAAGCGATGTACTAATTCTGACAAGTTTATCGCTCAGCATATACAACTCTTGAAAGCGGCTGTTGCACACAGCCAGCTTAAGATCACTGTCAAACATCACGAGTCCGTGGGACATGTTGTTTAAAGCAGCATCTAAAGTAATATTTTGTCTTTTTAGAACGTTTGCAAGAATTTCAGAGTGTTTATTGGCGTTACTTAAGGCAACAAGATTTCGATAAACAGAAAATGTCATGGCAATGTTAGAGACAAAATACAAAAAAGCGTAATAACCAATTGCATGATAGTGATAATCTGCTGACATCAATAGACCAATTGCCATTGGAACACAAAAGACAGCAAGCTGAAATGTAACAAAATAAGGACGTCCAGCGTTCCTGACAACGTATCCTGATGAAAACGCAATTGTTGAGGCAACACCGAGAATGTGCGATGCTGTGCTATCTGTAAAAACGAGCGCATAAAAGCAGTTTATAGCTAAAGTGACACTCGTAATTGTGGCTCCCAAGAAGTATTCAAGATCCCACCAGCGTGTTTCTAAAAAAGAATTTTTACGATAATCTTTTTTCTTGTAGCGAACAAATGTCAGTGTTCTCAATATAGATATAAAGAGAGAGACATAAGTGATGTACAAATAAAACGTGTCATAATCAGATGCCGTATAACATAGTAAGGGAGCAATAATTGCCGCAGCACAGCCAGAAAAAAGAGAGCCAGGAGATGAAAATAAACTATTGACCATAAGGCGATATTCAGAAACATCAATAGATGATCTCTGACTTTTACGACTCATGTAAAATTTATTGACGAATCCAAACAGGCTCTTTCTGGTCTGCGTAGGATGATCATCAACCTTTCTGGTTGCATCTACCATGAAATTTGAACCTTTAAAATTGCGCAAATAATTAAAAAATTGAATACAAGATAGACTCTAAACCTTTCGTCTTAAAAATAGATTTATAAGATTAAAGGCTTTCAAAAGAAGATTTTTATATAAAATAACTATGTAATAAAATTTAAAAATTATATAATAAAAATATTTTTAACAAAAAAGATATAAATAATTATTTTATTGTGAATTACCAACATATTTAGGCGGTAAAAGAGAGGAGTTTAGGTTGTATTGGCGGTTCTGAATGAAAACATCATTTAATAACTGTGTATTTTTATTTATGATTTTAAATTCTTGATTTGGTATCACACCATTTTGGCTGCTTTCAATAATATCTATACTATCTTGAGGCTGCCGCTGAAGATCGTCCTCAAGATTATCAACGTGTTTGTTATTCAAACGCTCATCAAGCACGATGTTGTTGGAGCGATGATCCTCTTGAGGGGTGACATGTGCTTGTTTTTTATCAGGTTGAGGAGTGATTGCAGTGTGTGCATTAAGAGGTGACTTGACATTTACGCGAGTGGGATCGCCTAACTGAGGCGCATATTTAAGCACGGGGCGACACACTTTGCGCAAACCGCGAGGGTCATGACGCGCAAGATCAATATGGAAATGATCATAGTGAAACATATCAGATCCAGGACCAAGCACTGTATTGAAATGTTGACATGCGCCCACGAAAACCTCACGCAGAAAATTCTGTTCATCAGGCTGTCCACGCCAACCTTTAACAATGGTAATATCTCTTCCATCGCTGAGCGTGAAACTCATAATATCAAGTGCATTGCCAAAAGAATGTTCAGAAAGCTTTGCCCCTGACTGATGATTGCGTGTGCGGCAAGCATAAGAGCCTGCTCTTATATGAGTTACAGATTGGCCAAAAAATAATTGTGCAGCGGGTTGTACGATCTGATGAAGCCATGTGTCTGTGCGTGACACCATTGGGCATCCTAACACTGCTTTTGTATTGAGCGTGACTTCCCCATGCATAAAAGCGCTTACCTTAAGAGGATAAGAAATACCACAAGCACCAGGGCCATCAATCGGTTTGCTTTGTTCAATATGAATAGAAGGGCTGACCTCTTTGCGTGCCAGACACGCCTGCTCGGCTTCTTCACGCCATGGGTCTCGTTGTTGAAAATAACCAAAGCCACAGCCAGCCACAATAAGACACAGTAAACTTGCAACAAGCCCATGTTGCAACTTGACGCGATAACTGAGAGGCGAGCCAATAAAACGCATACGCAACAAAAACTTTTTAACTGATTAACTTATCAATCAGAATATTCAGAAATTATTTAAGGTTTCATTAATATGTTAACAATGCCAATTAGATATAAATTTAATGAATATTTAAGAATGATTATTACATTGACTTTTGTGTTTTGTAGAGCAATATCAAGAGGATGATGCGTTGCAGCAACGATTTCTCTTGTAACACAACAGTATTTTGTTAACCTGTATATGTCCAAACAATACGGAGGTCGATACAATGTTGACACTCAATTGGCTGTATGGGACGAAAACGGCACTGACGTATGCATCATTTATTTTAATTGGTGCTGTTATTGCTGGGATTGTCTAGGGCACGTTGTGCAAAAATAGCTCTATTTTGCGTTACAATATGCAACAAAACAATGAGTGCACGTTTTTGATATCATAAAAATAAACGTGTTCTAGGGGAACAATAGCTTTAAATAAGTCATGGTAAACCACACCGCAATAAGCCATTTTTAAAGTGATTGCAAAATTTATATTGAAATGAATTGCATAAGAACCAACTAGGTAGGTGTTTTAGCCCCGTTTAAAAGATTGTTTTTAAACGGGGCATCATAGTCAGATTTAAATCCATCAATAGATGCTAGCCCATTATCAAGCGAAGAGCAGTATAAAGAACAAGGATGGCATATGCTTGTTTTATAATGTTTCATCGTGTGAGGGGGCAGTGTCAACAGATGTTGAAGCATCATAACGTGTCATGATGGGTATTTGAGCCAAAGCAAATAGAACTGTCAGAGGCATAATACCAAACACCTTAAACGTGACCCAAAAGTCAGTTGAAAAAAAACGCCAGACGACTTCGTTAAGTGCAGCCAAAAGTAAAAAGAACAATCCCCAACGCAATGTCAGAATACGCCAACCTTCCGGTGTCAGGTTAAAAACACTCCCCAGAACAGGTGCAAGAAGTGAGCGCTTTAATAAAAGCCCCCCTAAAAGAATAATTCCAAAAAGACTATTCACGAGAGTAGGCTTGATTTTAATAAACAGCTCGTCATTCAGCCAAAGAGTGAGCCCGCCAAAAACAAGGATAACGACAAATGATATCAGTGGCATGAGAGGAATATGGCGATAAAGAATAAGATGAATGACAGTCGCAACCAAAACAGCACCCATAAAAAGAGCTGTTGCTGTGAAAATCCTCTGGTCAGGCGCCACGCCCCACCATTTTTCTGCATAAGCATTCGTTAGAAAGAAAAGCACAAGTGGCCCAAGTTCTAAAACGAGTTTAACAAGCGGGGTTGGTGCGTTTGTTGGCGTTGAAGGCTGTGTTAACATGAAGCATATTCCTGACATTGCAGCTTTATTTTTGCGTATGCTGTGCCATAAACAACAGCGTACGAACAGGATTTTATGATCATCAAGGCTTTTTAATGGATTTAAGCTTAGCTTTATGCGGCACAAATGGAATATATCGCCATGACAATGTCACTCTTAACCCGTATTGCGCAGGCTTTAGAGCGTCTGGCTCCTGTACCAAAGCAAGGCCCACAATTATCTGAAGCGGATGCGTTTATTTGGACAATAAACACGCTAATACCAATACAACACGTCAACCGCGTGGATATAGATGTGCTCAAAGGTATTGAGCGCGTTAAAATACAGCTTTTAGAGAATACAGCGCGCTTTGCTTACGGTTGGCCAGCCAATAACGCCTTGTTGTGGGGCGCAAGAGGTATGGGGAAGTCTTCTCTCATTAAAGCAGTCCATCACAAGGTGAATAAACATGAAAAAATTCCACATCCGCTTAAGCTGATTGAAATTCATCGCGAAGAGATTGAAACATTGCCCGCATTGATGGCTCATTTGCGCTCCCAGCCTTTCAGGTGTTTGGTGCTGTGTGACGATCTATCATTTGATGAAGGAGACACGTCATATAAATCGCTTAAAACGGCACTTGAAGGTGGCCTTGAAGGGCGTCCGAATAACGTTCTGTTTTATGCCACGTCAAATCGTCGCCACCTTATGCCCCGAGACATGATTGATAATGAACAATCCAGCGCCATTCATCCAGGCGAAGCTATTGAAGAGAAAATTTCCTTATCAGATCGTTTTGGATTGTGGCTTGGTTTTCATGCTTGCTCACAAGATGATTACTTAGAGATGGTACAAGCTTATGCGAAAGCCTATCGCCTACCCATTAAAACCGATGATCTTAACCGTGAAGCGCTTGAATGGGCGATCACTCGCGGATCACGGTCAGGGCGCACGAGCTGGCAATTTATTCAGGATCTGGCAGGGCGTTTGCAATGCTCTCTGACTTTGGATTGAGAACCTGTTGAAATAATTGATCAAGCACATCAATGCCACCGTTAGATGAAAATTTCTGTGTCAACCGGTTTAAAGCCGCATGTCCTAACGTACTGCGCCGCTCAGGGTCGCGGATTAGCATGTTAAGTGTATTGCTTAAAGAAAGCCAATCACCAGGCGGCACAAGATACCCCTCAATTCCATTACGAATGAATTCAGGAATTGCGCTAAAATTTGTGGAAATAATTGCAAGATGTTGGCTAGCCGCTTCAAACAGAACATTCGGCAGACTATCACGATCACCGTTTGCAGCTTCTTTACATGGCAGAACAAACATATCAGCGGCACGCATCAGATCAATAATCTTAGGGTGTGTCAGTGCACCCATGAAAGCCATGCGGTTGAGCACGCCCCCTTTACGCGCCATCTCTTTAAGTGGTTCAAGCAAGCGGCCTTCACCTACATGAGCAAACTGCCAGTGAATGTCTTTGGGCAAACTGGCTAATGCGCGGATCAGATCATCATAGCCCTTGCGCTCGCTCGCCCAACCCACAGATAAAATGCGCACTGCACCATGAGGATCAGAGCCATCATGGCGTGGGCGCACATTTGATGCGGGCGTAAAGCGTTGTATACCCCTCGTGAGTGAAGAGTTGGCGTTATCTTTTTATTAAGGTTGTTTTGATTCCAATTTGGTATGGGTACGCTTTTAGAACCGGATCAACGGCAGGAGCTTTTGAAACGCCACCGCACCG
>JBIKVP010000107.1:0-5069 GCA_044356745.1 Beijerinckiaceae bacterium
AGGTCTCGCACGTCAGGCACTACAAACCAGTGATGCGACAATCCGTGCAAGTTTGGCGACACAGTTCGGTGTCATCAGAACACAGATTGATCAGCTTGCAGGCGATGCTGGCTATAACGGTCGTAACCTGGTCAATTCTAGCACTGCCAACAACCTTGTAGTCACCTTCAACGAAACCAACACAAGTTCAATCACGATTGCAGGTGTTGATATTAGGTCTGCTACAACTGGATTGAACATTTCAGCGGCGGCAGGCACATGGGCGACAGATGCGAACATTTCAGCTGCACAAACAGAGCTTAATGCAGCAGTTATTAAACTGCGTTCAAACGCTGCCACATTCGGTGCGAACTTGGCGATTGTGCAAAACCGCGTTGAGTTTACCAAAGGTCTGATTAATACCCTGAACGCAGGTTCAGACGTACTGACCTTGGCTGACATCAACGAGGAAGGTGCGAACCTGCTTGCGCTTCAAACACGTCAGCAGCTTGGTATCCAGGCTCTCTCGCTTGCTTCTCGGTCCGATCAGGCCGTGTTGCAGTTGTTCTAAAATTAAACAGGTACGTGGGAGGTAGGACGTGGAACGTAGATTTTTTCTTACGTTCTACGTCCTGCGTCCTTTTCTTATTATCCCATTGTCCTTAAATGCGCACGCACCGTTAAACGAGAAACAATAACGGTCACAAAAGCCGATAAAATGGCAATACCGAAAATTGCACCAAACCCTTGCCAACCGATGACAAACTGTCCGAATAGTGCTTCAAGTTGTATGCGTGTCGCGGTTGATTGAAAGTATTGTGTTAAGATATTACTTCCCAAAACCGCAAACGCTGCAAGACCAGCCCCAACTAATCCTCCTTTCAAACCTAAAATAAAAAAGCGTGTTTGAAATTCACGCGCAATAAAAGAATCGGCTGCTCCCACAAAGTGTAAAACTTCAATAATATGTTTTGCTCCAGCTAACGCACCACGCGTTGCAAACGCCACCGCAAGTGCAGCTGCCGTCAAGACGAGGGCAACAATCCCAAGACCAACAAAGATGACCGTATTTGCCATATTAGATAATCGCTCAATCCAAATACGATGATCATCTAGCAATGCGCCAGGCACTTGCTGTTGAAGCGTATCCTTCAGATCTTGCAAGCGTTGTCCCCCTGTGTTTCCTGTTTTTAGTCGTAGAACAATTAAACGTGGAATAGGGAGATCAAATCCATCAAATCCTGCACTGTTGGTTTTTCCAATCCAAGGTTCAAGCAGACGTTCAGATTCTTCGCGTGAGTAAACTTGTACATGATTAATCTGCGGATGTGCTCTTGCAACATCAGCAGCTTTTTGTACTGCTTGATCAATAGAAAGCTGTGGTTGCGGACGCACCTGTATTGTCATTTCGCGGGCGATTGAGGCGCGCCAGTCTGCGGAAGATTGTGCGATTAAAAATACGCCACTTGCCGTTAATGCCGCCAGAAATGTTAAAATGGTGATTACAATCACCAATGATCGGCCCGCGATTGTGGCCGAAGGTACCAGCGGTTGGCTCCAGTGCGTGAGAGAGCTGCCTTGTGCCTGTATCGGGCTTTCAGCACGCGGAAAATGATCGTTTGGAAAAGTTCTCACGATGATCACGCATCAATATGTAAGCGTCCATCGCCCAACACAAGGCGACGCGCATCAAATTGATCCATGAGTGCAAGATCGTGTGTCGCAATAATCACAGCGGTTCCCAAATGATGAAGTTCCACGAATAGACGCAGTAAACGTCTTGCTAGGGATGGATCAACGTTACCCGTTGGCTCATCAGCAAGCAACATTTCTGGCCGAGTAATGAGAGAGCGAGCAATCGCAGCGCGTTGTTTTTCTCCACCCGATAAAACGGGTGGTAAAACATTCATACGCTCTCCCAGGCCAACAAAACGAAGCAGTTCAATAACTTCAGAACGATAACTTGATTCGTCTTTTCCTTGAACCCGCATCGGTAAAGCCACATTTTCAAAGACGGTCAGGTGGTCAAGCAGACGAAAATCCTGAAAAACGATCCCCATACGTCTGCGCAAAGCCGTCAATGCAGTGTTATCAATACGTGTTACCTCTTGCCCAAAAAGGGTAACAAAGCCACGGGAAGGCTTTAGCGACATCAAAATAAGCCTTAATAACGTTGTCTTCCCTGCACCTGAAGGGCCGGTGAGGAATTGGAATGAACGTGTTGGAACCGTAAATGTGATATCTTTGAGAACCTCATGTCCCACGCCATAGCGCAGCCCGACATTTTCAAAGGTTACGAGTGCGCTCATCGCTCAATCAATCTCCATTTCAAGATTCATGCTACACGTTAAGTTGGGGTATTGACGGCGAGATCGTGGCAGGGAGCAGCTTCAAAAGCAACCTGCCAACCAAAAAATCAATTTTTACGCTGCTTAAACTGTGAAGGTTCATGATTCATTAACCAAGACAAGTAACGAATAAAACCTGTAACTTTTTTCAAGATTGCATTCTCATGCTGATCGTGTGCCCACACTGCTCTTCTAAATACGATATTGAAACGCACTTGATTGGTGCGAAGGGTCGGCAGGTGCGTTGCAGCCAGTGTCATAATCGTTTTTTTGTGGCATCCGATGGTATAATCAGTGTGCCGCAAGAGCGCACGCTTCCTGAAACAAGCTCTCAAAACGATCTGTCACAACAGGGCTTGAAAGACACTGACAATCTTAACGCGATCCAAAGTCACGAAATCGAAAAAAATGTTTTAACGGACATATCAGAAGAGGTTTCAGAGCGTTTAAAATGGCCTCTTCCAGATCGCACTTCGACAACGATAGGGGATGATCCAGCAGGAGCGCACTTGTCGTTCTCAGCATTAGCCAGCCATCCTGAAAAGGCAAAAAATAAACAACGCTCTCGTGCAGTTTCTTTTCTTAAACGGATACTTTATGGCTTGGCGGCTCCTTTTCGTGTGTTGCCCCAAACATTGAATGCACTTGTTTTAATCACACTCTTTGCAACATGCGTATTTTTCTTTCGTGAGGCCATTGTACGCTCACTGCCACAAATGGCGGGACTTTATGAGTATGTAGGAATACGTGTTAATCTCCGTGGGTTAGATATTGAAGGCGTGCGCACTACACTGACAGTTGATCAATCAGCGCGCGTTATGGTTGTGGAGGGGATAATCAAAAATCTAACCCCGCGCACGATCAGTGTGCCGCTCCTCCATTTGAGCGTGCGTGATGAGAGCGATCAAGCACTCTATTCATGGAATGTTGAGCCGCCTCAACCTAAAATCAAGCCACAAGATACGATGCCGTTTCGCGCCCGTCTAGCATCTCCCCCGATTGAGGGAACAAGTGTACTTGTACGCTTTACGTCTCGCGATCTAGGTTCTGCACCCATGTCATCAAAAGTCCCATCCGATAATATGAGAAATCAGATGTCTGACACTTTGAATGAGGCGCCGTCTGTGGCAGAAATAATTGACCCAAACCTCTCTTCTGAGACAAAAAAGCCATAAATGAAAGGACGTTGGTCATGAACAGTTCTGCCTGCGTCAAAGTTCTCTTTTCAACGGATGACATACAAAAGCGTGTTCAGGAAATTGCTGATAAACTCGCTGTTACGCCAATGAACCAGCTTCTAGTCGTGGCTGTTTTAAAAGGTAGTTTTATGTTTGCTGCCGATTTGCTGCGGGCGATGCATCGCGCTGGCTTGTCGCCCCATGTCGAATTTATTCATCTTTCCAGTTATCGTGATTCTACGGTTTCTTCGGGGCAAGTGGATATTTTAAAAGATGTGACAAGTGATGTTCGTGGGCGGGATATTTTGTTAATCGATGATATTCTGGAATCGGGACGTACACTGGCTTTTGCCAAGGACTTATTAATGGCACGCGGCGCCCAGTGTGTACGCACGGCGGTTTTATTGGAAAAGCCAGAGAAACGTGCAGTTTCTATTCAAGCGGATTATGTCGGCTTCATATGCCCTGATCAGTTTGTCGTGGGGTATGGTATGGATGTTGCCCATGCCTATCGTGAACTACCCTTTGTGGGTGTGATTGAACAGGGCAATGCCTAAAAAGAAAGCAAGATAATGGCACGTATTCTGGTCGTTGATGATGAAGAAGGGATTCGCGGCTTTCTCAAGCGTGGCTTTGAGATTGATGGTTATGACGTAATTACTGCGGCAGATGGTGCCGAAGCACTTGAAATTGTTAATGAAACGCACGGTGCATTTGATCTTGTCGTCTCTGATATTCGTATGCCCATGATGGATGGCATTGCCTTTGCGTTAGCTGCAAAGCGGGATTTTCCAGATTTACTCATTCTCTTGATGACAGGTTATGCTGAACAACGTGAGCGCTGTGCATCATTGCATAGTATTATTGTTGATGTCATGAGCAAGCCATTCAATCTGACCGAGATGCGCGAGAAAGTGAAAGTGATTTTGGCACAAAGCGTCAAAACTTCTGCTTCGCCTGTTATATCAGAGGTTGTCTCACCCTTTAGCCCGCGTTAGAGAGGTTCTGGATAGGTCAGGAGTCACTCATTATGGGCGTTATTCACGTCATAGATCGTCATGGTAAGCGTCACACCCTTGAAGCGCTTGAAGGCTGGCGCATTATGGAAATTATGCGTGACTGGGGTTTACCTGTTGAGGGAATTTGTGGTGGTGCATGCGAATGCGGAACCTGTCACGTTTTTGTTGATGAAACGTGGCTATCCCAACTTTATCCGGCACGTGATGAAGAATTGGAACAGCTCGACAGTCTTCCCGTTATTCAACCCAATTCGCGGTTATCTTGCCAAGTTCTTTTTACGCCAGAACTTGACGGTATTGAAGTCACACTTGCACCTGAAGCATGAAAAATAAGGAGGACGTAGAACGCAGTTTATAAGACAAACTTTTATATCCTATGTTCCACGTACCTGTTTAATTGAACAACCGCAACACGGCCTGATCGGACTGAGAAGCAAGCGAGAGAGCCTGGATACCAAGCTGCTGACGTGTTTGAAGCGCAAGCAGGTTCGCACCTTCCTCGTTGATGTCAGCCAAGGTCAGTACGTCTGAACCTGCGTTCAGGG
>JBIKVP010000108.1:0-5049 GCA_044356745.1 Beijerinckiaceae bacterium
CGTTGATCCGGTTCTAAAAGCGTACCCATACCAAATTGGAATCAAAACAACCTTAATAAAAAGATAACGCCAACTCTTCACTCACGAGGGGTATAGAGACGAATTATTAGAAAAAATTGAGACTGAAAAAATCGAATGGGCAAAAAAACAAATGAATTCACTAATAAAATTCTGCGTGAAACTGATGAAATTGGAGATATCAATAAAAAAATAAAAGGTGAGGAATGTCGTGAAACATTTAAAGAGCTAACAGGCTATTTTAAAAGTGATGAAGCTGGCAAAATTTTAAATATAATACGTGGACTAAAATATGAGTTTTTTCGTGATAACATCGTATTAAACGATGATATTGAGAAGTTTAATACATTTTCTGATCTTGGAAGTCATTACAAAGATTGTATAGATTATTTACCTGAAAAAGAAATTGATGATTTATATTGGGATGCCTATGGCGCCAAGCTAGAATTAAATCAGGAAAAATTTAATCCCGAAGAATATGAAGAATGGCGGAATAATCAATCAAGCGATGCAGAAAAAGACAAAGAGAAAAATGATGAAAAATTTGAAGATGACGTTAAAGATCGTCTTATTAAAAAAGCTGTTACTCAAGCTGCAACATACATCCTAAAATTAATACTTCCTGACCCCAAATAAGGTTATCTTTTGTACTATCTATATTATTCATTCCGATATATAGGTCTTCCAAATTGCTTTTTCACCCAATGCTTTCATAAATTGGCGATGTGTATCCATATCATTTTCGCTCAGGCGCTCAGCAAGAGGTATGGTGCGGATGCGCTTTGTCAAAGATGCATCGGTTAAAGTGCTTTCACCATCATTGAGACGCTTGTCGCTGCTATCTGCAACCAGACTCAATGCGGTTTGTTTGCCGCCAATAAGTTCTAAATAAACTTCTGCAAGAATTTCAGAATCAAGCAACGCGCCATGTTTTGTGCGACGGCTGTTATCGATACTATATCGTGAGCAAAGTGCGTCGAGGCTATTGGATGCGCCGGGATGTTTACGTCTTGCCAAAATAAGCGTATCAACCGCATCTTTAAGCTCAAATGTTGGGCGGCCAACGCGTGATAATTCTGCATTTAAAAAGCCGATATCAAACGGCGCATTGTGAATAACGAGACGCGAATCCGCACAAAAATCAAGAAAAGCATCGCCAATATCGGCAAATTTTGGCTTATCGCTTAAAAACTCATTTGATAAGCCGTGAACCCTAAAAGCGCCCTCTGCAACAGGGCACTCGGGATTAAGGTAAGTGTGAAACGTGTTTCCTGTCGGCACATGGTTGATGAGCTCTACACACCCAATTTCAACAATGCGATCCCCTGATGTAGCGTTCGTACCTGTCGTTTCAGTATCAAGAACAACTTCACGCATAATCACACTTTCTGATTTTTATATCTCACACGTTGTGTGTTTCATGGCTCATGTCGCTTAAACAACATCCGTCCCATCACCTGATCTTTATACAGCACAAGATGCATCAGTGCTGCGCCAATGTGCGCTAAAACAAGCGCTGCGAGCAGATAAGAACCCCACTTGTGAATTGGCATGACGATAGCTGTTGTATCGCGCCCACCGGGGAAAACATTTGGAATTTTAAAGAGTCCAAATACATCAATAGGGCCACAACAAGCGGATGAGCCTATAAATCCCATTAACGGCACGAGAATAAGAAGCAGATAAAGTGAATGATGGGTTGCAGCAGATGCGATGCGTTGAAATTTTGTCAAGGTTGGAACCGGTTCAGGTACGCCCTTTTTGACTTTGATCAGAATACGCAGAAAAATCAGAGCCATAACAGTCACACCAAAGGATTTGTGCCACCAATAGAGATCACCGCGCAATGACCCACTCTCCATGTTGGTCATCACAACACCAACAACGAGAAGACAGATCACAATGGCCGCAGTGATCCAGTGTATCGCTTTGTGTGATGGTGCATAATCAACAGGCTTGTGCATCTGAGACATGAAACTCTCCAATTAAAATTTGTTTAAAATAAAAGCTCACGTGATCCACATAGAGCGCGTCACGTATGTAGAGAAGCCTGTGTGCTGGTTTATCGCAAGCTTTTTTGTTATAAGCTTCACATCATTCTGACATATTGTTGTCAGAGAGGTCTTGTAGTTATGTGTAGAACAAACAATCAGCGTAAAACCTGCTTGTAAAAAACAGGGTGAGCCGCGTGCATCATACACCTCTCGATTTGCAAAATCCCCTCATTCACAATCCACTTATTGATGCTGAACGCGCTATTTCAGAAATGCGCGCAGGGCGTCCTGTGGTCATTTTTCATGAGGGGGAAGCGCAAATTGTGATCAGTGCTGAAACAGTCGTTGATGCGCAAGTTACATTTTTGCACGCGATTGTGAACAAAGAAAAAAACGATTCTGATCTTAGCGGCATAGCGCACTTAGTACTGACCTCACAGAGACTAACACGATTGGGATTAGAGCGTTCTGAACATGGTGCGTTGGCGCTACCCGCGCTTGATTTAGAGCGCATTACAACACTTGCACTTAAAGTTGATGCCAGCATTGATGCACCTGTGCACGCTATTACAGCCCTTGATGAAGCCGCGCTTGTCCTTGCACAAGCCTCTCAGCTTGTCCCCGCTATCGTCGCTTTACATCTGGATGATGCGAACACTTCAACCCATCAAATTGCACAAGTGGGCGTGAATGATATTCGCATGTATATTGAATATGCGCGCCGTGACATCAAGTTGATTAGTCGTGCGCCTGTCCCCCTTGAAGCAGCTTCCAAAACGGAGTTTTGTGTATTCCGAGGTGGAGAAGGTCTGCGTGATCAAGTCGCAATTATCGTCGGACAACCTGATATGAATGAAGGCGTATTGGTGCGTATGCATTCAGCATGTCTCACGGGTGATCTGTTTGGTTCGCTCAAATGCGATTGCGGCGATCAATTGCGTAATACGGTCAAATTCATGACCAATAACGGCGGTGGAATTCTGCTCTATCTTGATCAGGAAGGTCGCGGTAATGGCATCGCCAATAAAATGCGTGCCTATGCTCTTCAGGCTAAAGGATGGGATACCTATGATGCAGATGCGGTGTTTGGCTTTGGTGCCGATCAACGTCATTTTGAATTTGCAGCGCAAATGTTGGTTCAGCTTGGTGTAAAAAAAGTACGCTTGATGACAAACAACCCTGTTAAAATTGCCGCTATTGCACATGCGGGGCTCGAATTAGTTGATAACCAGCGCGTTTTAGGACGTTTGACGGCTGAAAATGTGAGCTACCTCAAATCAAAGCGAGAGAATGCAGGGCACTTGATTTCAAGCGATTATCTGCAATCTGAGCTAATCAATATAAAACCTCTTGCTGTGTGCTCAGGGCAACGTGAATAGCCCTCAACATCTTGACATTTGAATTCGCTTACGTCACGACATGTCAAGCGCGACGCGCTTCATTGCGGGTGTAGCTCAATGGTAGAGCAGCAGCCTTCCAAGCTGAATACGAGGGTTCGATTCCCTTCACCCGCTCCAAAGTTTTTACATTAATCGAACCCTCATTTTATACACGACGGCTTTTGCAAGCAAAAGCCTATGGCTGGTTCGATTCCCTGCACCAAGGGTGAGAAATATCGACACTCTATGACAACGATAAATAAAAAATCCCATGTTTGCTTCAAAGCGATAAAGACGGCTACACTCATGATTCGATTGTATAAACACAGGGCAAGTTATGACCAGCTATGATCAAAACAATATCTTCGCAAAAATTTTACGTGGCGAGGTTCCCTGCCAACGTATTTATGAAGATGAGCACACTCTCGCATTTCTCGATATAATGCCGCAAGCGGATGGTCATACGCTTGTTATTCCAAAGCATCCCTGCGCAATGATATTTGATGCCCCTTTGGAGGTTCTTAAAGCGACAATCGCAACCGTGCACCGCCTGGCGCCTGTGGTGAGATCAGCGATGAAAGCCAATGGCCTTTTAATAAGGCAATCGAATGAACGGGCGGGCGGCCAAATGATTTTTCATCTCCATTTTCACCTTATTCCGTGTTGGGATAATGTTCCTCTTAAACCGCATACGGGTGAAGTTGCACCAGCAGAGACCCTTGAACGTCATGCAGACATTCTGCGTCAAATGCTTTAATCCATTTGTCTGAATGTGATTTTAATAACTGAGAATATAAATTATAAGGTTAATTTTATTTCAACATAACTATTAATCACATTCATTTACTGTAAACGCCCGATATCATTGTATTTTAGAGTAAATCTAATATCTTTTAAGTGAATTTATTATTCATAGAAGGAGATAGCGATGACTGGCGGCCAGCTTAATATTTCTTCAGGGGGGACACAGTTCTCTGATGGACAGGTTTTACTCAACGACTACAATAAATCGAATGCTACTAATTTTTCTTCGGTCTTCTTGGGTGGCACTGTAGGCAATGATAAATTGATTGGTACTAGTGGAGCGGACAGGCTACAGGGGGGTGAGGGGAATGACATCCTTATCGGACTTGCGGGCAATGATTTACTCATCGGCGGATTAGGTGATGATCAACTTTATGGCGGATTAGGGAATGATCTCCTGTATGGGGGAGAAGGTCATGACAAACTTGTGGGGGGATTGGGCAATGATTTACTCATCGGCGGTTTAGGCAATGATACGCTATGGGGTGGCCGCGGTAACGATGGGTTATATGGTGGAGAGGGTGACGATACACTCTATGGTGGGGTGGGTCATGATGGTCTTTTTGGCGGTATTGGCAACGACACGCTCAATGGCGGCTTAGGAAATGATCTTTTAAGCGGTGGCGATGGTGATGACACGTTAACTGGTGGAGAAGGTTTTGATCATCTCTTTGGTGGATTGGGCAAAGATACGCTCAATGGGAATGAGGGGAATGATGTTCTAGCGGGCGGACTAGGAAATGATGTATACCCCTCGTGAGTGAAGAGTTGGCGTTATCTTTTTATTAAGGTTGTTTTGATTCCAATTTGGTATGGGTACGCTTTTAGAACCGGATCAACGGCAGGAGCTTTTG
>JBIKVP010000109.1:0-5022 GCA_044356745.1 Beijerinckiaceae bacterium
ACCACTTTTCCGCAAAAAGCACGATTATGGGTTGACCGCCTATCCGATAACTTCAAAATACTTCAGACACCAACTCTTCAAATGTGAGGGGTATACTTGTTTTTGTGAGTATCAATGCCTTGATTTTTCCCGTATTTTAGAAAATGCCTGCCTGCATGCGTTAATACTCCGCACCCATCTGCAATATCAGCCAATTGATCAAGGCCTGTCAGCAGTTTTACGGCCTCATATAGAGATTGGCTTTTTTCGCCGAATCCAATTTTCGTTAACCGAGCAGGCATTAAAAGCCCTGTCTCAATTAATTGAGGAGCAGAACTAAGCCTTTCATCAATCTCGATTGTTATAATGGGTGTTCCAGTGGAGGGGCAGGAAATATGCCGATATGCCGTGGCAATATCATCATTGCTATTCTTAAAGGTCAGGCGCACCCAAACTTCTGCGGTTTTTTTAAGATCAGAGATCTGAATTGGGTAGGATACCATTGGTGGCCATTGACCAATCTCTTTGCCATTTCCATCGTAGATAGGGGCATGTGTGCAATTATCTTCAATTGGCCCATCTTGATCTCGAATGCGCTTACCCGTGAGTGTCCATAAAATCGCGCTTGCAAGCGAAGTTTTTCCAGAGCCATTTTGTCCTTCTAGGCACCAATTATTACCGCTTATCCATAAATCGAAAGGTTTGCCGCCAAACTGAGTGAGGCCACCAAAACCTGACGCTTCGATTCTTTCCAAGCGCCAAGACTCATTCTGACTGCCCGATTTTTCTGCAGTCTCTTCAGTTGCAGGATCATGCTTGTCGTTATTCCACGCATCAATAATTCCAGGAAACAGAGTTTCATCGCCTTGTGCGACCTTCTTAGAATCTTGTTCGAGCAGATATTCCATCAAGCGTCGCTGCGCGGGTAAGTTTAGAGTAATATTGCCAGCTTTGTGCTCTGCATATTTTGCCCACTTCAATTCCTTGCCGCTTAAAAGAGCAGTTATTGCTTCGCTTAATGAGATAGCCATAGGTTGCCTCCTAATTATGTCTGGAGGGTCATAAAATCGATCCGCCTTATTTGAATATCTATATTATTTAATGCTTCTCTTTTTTTACAGATTTTTTACGGCTTTATTCACAGACCACATTCACCGTCGCTCCCGTATCAAGCCTTCTTGTGCGACTGAGGCGATGAGTTCACCGCGTTGATTATAAATTGTTCCGCGTGAAAAGCCGCGTGCGCCGTAGGCTGAGGGTGTATCCTGCGCATACAGCAGCCATTCGTCCGCGCGAAAGGGGCGATGAAACCATAATGCGTGATCAAGACTTGCGCCTTGAATGCTGCTTTCAAACACTGTGCGTCCATGGGGAATCAGTGCTGTATCAAGCAGTGTCATATCAGAGGCATATGCGAGCACGCATTGATGAATGGCTGGATCATCAGGCAGAGGCGAGGTTGCACGTATCCAGACGTGAAACTTTGGATCGCGCGGATCACGTGTCGTGTAACGCTCAAATTCAACAGGTTTAAGCTCAATGGGGCGCTCACGCTCATAATACGCCCGCACGGGATCAGGCATAAGGGGCATAACAGAAGCTTTTATCGCGCGCTCATCGGGAAGCTGATCAGGACTGGGAACATCTGGCATGTTGATTTGATGTTCAAAGCCTTCTTCACGTGCATGAAATGAGACAGACATTGAAAAAATCGCTTGCCCATGTTGAATTGCCAAGACGCGCCGTGTTGTAAAACTTTTACCATCGCGAATGCGATCCACTTCATAAATGATCGGCACTTTAGGATCGCCCGCAAGCAGAAAATAGGCATGAAGCGAATGAGGCTGGCGCGTTTGAACGGTGCGCGTAGCTGCGACCAGCGCTTGCCCGATCACTTGCCCCCCAAATACGCGTTGCCAACCCACATTCGGACTGCGGCCACGAAACAGGTTCACTTCCAAAGGTTCAAGATCAAGAATTGTGAGCAGATCATCCACAGCAGAGGTCATATCTTGCACCTTTTTAAAGAGATTTTTTACACATAGAATGAACAGAGCTTAAAGCAAACACACACACACATTGAGGCATAAGAAAAAAGTACAGGCAAAATGTGGAATTCATACTTTTGTCATGCGCCAGCCACATTTCAGCCATGCTTAATAGACATGTTTGCCTCGTGGCGGGGAACACCCCACACTTTAACTTAACATCCTATCAGGAGCCTTCCTATGTCAAATATGACCAAAACATTCGTCCTAGCCGCTTCAGTTGCTGCAGCAATTGCATCCATTTCAGCCGCTTCAGCGCAAACCGCTCCTGCAAAAGAAAGATGCTTTGGCATTTCAGCCGCTGGCAAAAATGATTGCGCATCAGCAGGCAACAACTCATGCGCAGGTACATCAAAAGTTGATTACGATGGCAAAGCTTGGAAATATGTTGAAAAAGGCACATGCGATAAAATGGAAGTAAAACTTAAAGATGGCAAAGCACGTAAAGGCTCATTGACAGCGCTTTGATGCCATTTTTGAGAATGTGAGGGGGCGCACAGTTATTGCGCTTCACTCACGCTAATAAGATGCCCGTGTACCCACGGGCATCGTTTTATGGATGTCATGGTGGGCTGTTATTTAAAAGCCATGATCAATCCAAACAATGAGGTGCTGCCATGCTTAATCACGTCTCTTTAGATGTCGCAAAAAAAGCCCTTCCTCAACATCCGACGCTTGATGATCGGGTGCGCGCTTTACCAGCAAGGGCAGGCGTGGGTCTTAAGCCTGAGCATTATGCGGATATTTTAAATAACACTCCCGACATTGGTTGGCTTGAAGTGCACCCAGAAAATTATATGGGTGAAGGGGGTGCGCCGCATCACTATTTAGAAAAGATGAGAGCGCTTTATCCGCTGTCTTTACATGGTGTCGGCCTGTCGATTGGTGCGGTTCAGCCTCTTAATCGGGATCATTTAGCGCGTCTCAAACGTTTGATTGATCGCTATGATCCTGAATCTTTTTCTGAGCATTTAGCATGGTCAACACATGAATCACATTTTCTCAACGATCTTTTGCCGCTGCCTTACACAGAGGATACGCTCACACTTGTCTCTAACCATGTAAGCCAAGTGCAGGATTATCTTGGTCGGCGGATGCTGATTGAGAACCCTTCCACTTATATTCAGTTTTCGCACAATGATATGAGCGAGATTGATTTCTTGAAAGCGCTGGTACAACGCACGGGCTGTGGGTTACTGCTTGATGTCAACAATGTCTATGTGTGTGCAATTAATCATGGCTTCAAGGCTGAGGATTATATCGACGCATTTCCTGTTGAGCACATTGGTGAAATCCATCTTGCGGGTCACGCCGAAATTGAAGACGATTGTGGTGAGACGCTGCTCGTTGATGCGCATGATCGCAATGTCAAAGATGAGGTGTGGACGCTTTATGAGCGTATTATTGCGCGTTCAGGCGCTAAACCCACATTGATTGAATGGGACAATGACATTCCTGCATGGGATGTATTGTTTGATGAAGCACTCAAAGCGGAAAAAATTATGGATAATCGTCGCACAAACGCTCGAATAGCGCATTAATAGGTTTTCTTTCATCATGTCGGAGACAATCAGCGCACTTCAGGGTCATTTTGCGGATGCGCTGACATGGCGTCAAGATGCTATTCCAAATGAGATAACAGCACGGAATAGTTCAACGCCAACAAAGCGTTTTAATGTTTATCGCAACAATGTTTTTGTCAGCCTAACCGAGGCAATAAGGGGTAAATTTCCTGTTGTTGAACGCTTGCTGGGTACTGAATTTGCAGGAGCAATGGCACGGGTATTTGTTGAAGATAATCTTCCCACATCTCCTGTCATGTTGGAATATGGCGCACATTATCCCACGTTTCTTAAAACATTTGAACCCGTAGCCCATCATCCCTATTTGCCTGATCTTGCTCAGCTTGAATGGCTGCGCATTGAAAGCTATCACGCACGGGATGCATCCCCCCTTGCCATTACGGAACTAGCTAAAATTGCACCTGAACATTTAGCAGATGTGCGTTTTATTTTGCATCCAAGCGTGCGTATCATAGCCTCATCTTATCCTATCATCAGTATTTGGCAGACAAATACGTTGGATGATGAGGTTAAAGCGATTGATGTAAGCACAGGGGGAGAAGCGGCTCTCATTGTGCGCCCTGAATTTGATGTTCTGGTCATGCCACTTGATACAGGACAGCATGCTTTTGTGAGCGCACTTTATGATGGGCAAACGCTCAACGATGCCGCAGCACATGCGCATGATATATTTGATCAATTTTCACTCGATGAAGCGCTTATCACGCTCTTTCAAGTCGGCGCAGTAAGCGATCTAAACTTATCCTCATCTAAACATTCACAAGGGACACAACATGATACGCAATCTGATTAATCAATCTATCGCACTTTTTGAGCGTATACCCTACGATGTGATTGCGATCCTCTCGCGTATCGGAATTGGTACAGTTTTTTTCCGCCCGGGGCTTTTGAAAGTAGAAGGCTGGTCAAGCGGGACAACTGTTGCGCTGTTTCGCGAAGAGTATAAGCTTCCGCTCATTTCGCCTGAACTCGCTGCCTATATGGGCACAGCGATGGAACTCGCAATGCCTATTTTGCTCTTTGTTGGATTATTCACGCGCTTTGCCGCGTTCGCGCTGCTTATTATGACCCTTGTCATTCAGATTTTTGTTTATCCCAATGCATTTGACACGCATGCGACATGGGCGGTGTGTTTTCTCATTTTGATTAAATATGGCGCGGGAACCTTCTCCCTTGATCATCTGATTAAACGTATGTCTTGAAAGTGCGCTAATATACGATCTTTTGCCTTCATCGTGCGTTCATGTGATACATGCCATGGAATAGTCATGGTTCGTCATTTGAGATGTATACCCCTCGTGAGTGAAGAGTTGGCGTTATCTTTTTATTAAGGTTGTTTTGATTCCAATTTGGTATGGGTACGCTTTTAGAACCAGACCAACGTCAGGAGCTTTTGAAACGCCACCGCACCG
>JBIKVP010000110.1:0-4999 GCA_044356745.1 Beijerinckiaceae bacterium
CGGTGCGGTGGCGTTTCAAAAGCTCCTGACGTTGGTCTGGTTCTAAAAGCGTACCCATACCAAATTGGAATCAAAACAACCTTAATAAAAAGATAACGCCAACTCTTCACTCACGAGGGGTATAGAAGTCGCAGTTTTATAGACTAAATTATCTTCTGTGATATCTTCTAATAAATTATTTAAGGCGACATCAAAACCCTCAATATCATAAAGTCTCCTTTTAATCGCCGCAATGTGATTGTTAGAAAAAATTTCAATGCCTGATATTTCTAAAGCGCCTTGTATCCAATAAGCCAATTCAAAATTATTAAAATCTCTTCTAAACATAATATCTCCACAAAAGTCCTGCTTATAAACATTGATTTTGAATCATATACCAATAATTAATATTAATATTATATTGACATGGTCACATAATTAGAATACTATCTCAAAGTCAAGTCTTGAAAAAGAAATTTGATTTCTGATTTTAAGAGAATAGATCAACTTATATTTAATAGGGGAAAACATGTCAGGATAAATTGGAAATGTTACACAAGGTGTTGGAGTAAATGTTTCAAAGATAGATTCTGAATCAAGAGATTTTGCTAATGCCGCTGATAAAGCAGGCAATAAAGATGGAAGCGTTACAAGTAATGAAGTTAATGAGTATGCAATTAGTTTATCAAAAGAATTATATAATATAAGGAAAGATGTTGCTACATCTCAAAATGGCTTTTCAATATCAAACCAACCCAATTCAAAAGCGCAAGAGCTTGCAAAATCTGCTGACGCTGAAGTAGGAAATAAGGATGGAAAAATCACTGAAGATGAATTGAATCGTTACTTAAATGTTGCAACTCGTGATATTAACAATGAAGCAGTAGAAGTTAGAGATTCAGCCTTAGCAATAGATCGTGATGCTTATCTTGAATTAGCAACGCCCGGTGGTGGATTAGGCGTTCCAGAAGGTGCACGTTGTTAATAAATTAGCCCATCTATTCAACTTAAAATATCCGTCCAGTTTAATTGCTGTATAGCGCAGAAATCAGATGCATGATTTTAGCATTTTACTTATGGAATCCAGTTCACGCGCATGTTCCTATATTGAATCACTCTGAACTTAGTGAAGAATTTATATTTTATTGAGAAATAAATATAAATTCTTCACTACGCGTTCCTCATCCAAGAACGTTGCCAAAGGAAAACTATGCCAACGCATGACATTGTGTAAAATGTACGCGCTTGAACCTTACCCGTCATGGCCAGCCTTTAGTCCCCGTGCTTGACACGGGGATTGACACGGCCATCCACGACTTAGCAAGATATTCAACAGCGCAGTGGTTTTTAAGGCGTGGATACCAATCCCAAGGCTTGGTATGACGCGCAGTGTTTCAGGTGCCTCATCCTCAACCGTCATTGCGAGGAGTATCACGACGAAGCAATCCAGTACTTGAATACGTGGTTTCTGGAGTTCTTTTCTGGATTGCCACGCTTCGCTCGCAATGACGGTAAGGGTTCATGTGTTTGAAGCACAAAGCGTCATGGCAAGACCCGCAGGGCAGCGAAGAAACTTGTTCTTGCCATCCATGCCTTTGCGATATTTTTCAAAGGCTTGGTGTCTCCAAAGGCGTGGATACCAAGCCCAAGGCTTGGTATGACGCGCAGTGTTTCAGGTGCCTCATCCTCACCCGTCATGGCCAGCCTTTAGTCCCCGTGCTTGACACGGGGATTGACACAGCCATCCACGACTTAGCGGCGTTTTTCAAAGGCTTGGTGGCTCTTAAGGTGTGGATACCTGCAACAAGCATGCCCTCGGGCTTAACTTGATGGGTGCAGGTATGACTCTTGAATGTCGAAGCATCTATTTTAAATGAATTCACGACCATAGAGCGCTAACCCTTGCCGCACTTCACGCTTTGGCTTATGTGTAGCTATAAAAATGGAGTGAGCTGTGGCGCTAGTACTTGATTTATTAAACAATGATCCGCGATCCAAAGCCGAGAAAGCGCCTCTTGAGAAACCTGTTGCGCGCCATCCGGAAAAAGCCCATCGACCAGACCAGCCGATTTTACGCAAGCCTGACTGGATCAGAGTCAAAGCGCCCGGCTCAAAACTATGGTCTGAAACCAATAAAATCGTCAAAGACAATCGCCTCGTTACGGTATGCGAAGAAGCAGGCTGCCCCAACATCGGCGAATGCTGGGAGAAAAAGCACGCCACCTTTATGATCATGGGTGACACGTGCACGCGCGCCTGTGCGTTCTGTAACGTCAAAACGGGAATGCCTCAGCCGCTTGATACGCACGAGCCACAGCGCGTAGCGCACGCGGTTGCAGCACTTGGGCTTGATCACGTTGTCATTACATCGGTTGATCGTGATGATCTGGATGACGGGGGCGCACAACATTTTGCGGATGTGATCTTGGCCATTCGTGCCGCTGCACCCAGCACCACGATTGAAATTCTCACCCCTGATTTTCTGCGTAAAGAGGGTGCGCTGGAGATCGTGGTTGCTGCAAAGCCTGATGTGTTTAATCACAATTTAGAGACTGTCCCCTCCAAATATTTGAAAGTGCGCCCTGGAGCGCGTTATTTCCATTCCATACGGCTACTTCAACGCGTGAAAGAGCTCGACAAAACGATGTTCACAAAATCGGGGATCATGGTGGGCTTAGGCGAAGAGCGCAATGAAGTGCTTCAGCTTATGGATGATCTGCGCTCGGCAGATGTGGATTTTATCACAATCGGTCAATATCTCGCGCCCACGCGCAAACATCATCCCGTCATTCGCTATGTCACGCCTGATGAGTTTAAAGCTTATGAAACAACCGCTTATGCCAAGGGCTTTGCACTTGTCTCATCAACGCCTCTCACCCGCTCATCCCACCACGCAGGTGAAGACTTTGCGCGCCTGAAAGCCGCTCGTCTTGCAAAACAAGCCTGATCCATTTTTCTGACAGTTGAGGTTATCATGACACGAGCACCAAAGCCCCTTATCGCGGGTAACTGGAAAATGAACGGCACGCGTGCTTCACAAAGCGTGCTGCAAGAGGTGATCGCTGGGTATACCCCTGCCCTGCGCGACAAAGTGGATGTGCTCATATGCCCCCCTGCAACGTTGATCCATCCTTTTGCGGTTGCGGCTCTTGGCTCACGCGTGCACATTGGCGCGCAAGATGCCCATGCCAAAGTGTCCGGTGCGCATACGGGTGATCTTTCGGCTCCTATGCTTGCAGATTGCGGTGCGACCTTTATCATTCTAGGCCACTCAGAACGTCGCCAAGATTATCGCGAAACCAATAGCGATGTGAGCGCAAAAGCGCTTAGCGTGTGGGCACAAGGGTTAAATGCAATTATTTGTGTTGGTGAAACCAAACAAGAGCGCGAATCTGGCAAAACCCTTGCCGTGATTAAAAAGCAGCTTCAAGGTTCACTGCCCGACAATACACCCGCTGCACTGCTCACCATCGCATATGAGCCCGTGTGGGCTATTGGCACAGGGTTAACCCCCACCCTTGATGATGTGGCAGAGGTTCATGCCTTTATCCGCGCTGAACTGAAAAAGAAAATCGGCAAAGAGGCAGGAAGCGTGCGCATTTTATATGGCGGGTCTGTCAAGCCCTCCAATGCTCAAGAGCTTCTTAGCATTGAGCATGTCAACGGCGCACTCGTTGGCGGTGCAAGCCTTGTGGCACGTGACTTCCTTGCGATTGCACAAGCGATATAATAAAATATAAACATTATGGCTCTGGTGTTGAATCGCGGTGATCATTGATAATCTGCTTAAGCAATTCACGACGCATAAAAGGATCGCTAAGACTAGACTTAATCGCCTCTGGATCACCTTCTTCGTAATTATCTACCCTCAAATAACGTTCATACAAGCGGTTGCTCGGCAGAAACATGACTTTAACTTCATTGTAAGAAGCACCTGCTTGTAGCATTTCAAGAGGAAGATTGAGAAGATCATGCTGCTTGTAAATTTCAAAGTATTCAGGCCCAATGTTTTCCAGAATATTTTGATGAAGGGTTCGTAGTTCTTGAAGGACTTTTATAGGATCTTCACTATGTCCCACAGCTTGTTTAATTCGATCTTGGTAACCATAAAGTGCTTGCACTTCCAAGTGAGTTGCGCCGGCCTTGATAAGGTCAACAGCTAGACCAAGCTCGACAATGTTACTATATTTTTTTGACATTAGTTTTAATATTGTGCTTGTCATATCGCCGATATCTTTAGCATCAGTCAAATTAAACGCAGCATTCAAAATTTTATTACGTAAATATGGACTCGGAAAATTTAAAACCTGATCTTCCAATGCGTCAACACGATTAAGTAATGTCTGATGAAGTGCACGATAAGGTATAAATAAGAAAGGTTTGCTGTAGCCACTCTCTAAACGCATTGCAGTCGTTATTTCATCAAGTAATTGTGTAGCGTACATAATAGACTGAGGCATTTGCAGATTTTGTGTATAGCGTCTGAGAAGCGCATCATTATCAATATTAAACCGATGCTCATCAAATTGATTTCTCATTTCGGCAGGAAGTTTATCTGCAATCGCATTAACAGCAAGGCGATTCGTCTCTCGTATTTCTGGATTATTGTCTTCATTTGCTAAACCGACTACTGACGAAGGAGGAATACGCCCCCCTCCTCCTCCTTCGAACTCAAAATTACCATCTTTTACCTTTGCAGCAGCTTCTGCTGCGGTCAGAGATCCACGTGCAACTTTTTCAGCAACTTCTTGTTTTTTTGCTTCGCTTAAATTGACAACTGGGTCATTAAACGCCTCTTCAAGAATATCAATTTCACCGGGTGTCAAACCAGGCCTATCCTCGCCTTCTCCAAGTCCGGGCACAGCAGGGAAAAAAGGTGAGGGTATATTTTTCCAAGTATACCCCTCACATTTGAAGAGTTGGTGTCTGAAGTATTTTGAAGTTATCGGATAGGCGGTCAACCCATAATCGTGCTTTTTGCGGAAAAGTGGTATTCAGGAAGCCAAGGATGGCCTTCACG
>JBIKVP010000111.1:0-4962 GCA_044356745.1 Beijerinckiaceae bacterium
TCCTTGGCTTCCTGAATACCACTTTTCCGCAAAAAGCACGATTATGGGTTGACCGCCTATCCGATAACTTCAAAATACTTCAGACACCAACTCTTCAAATGTGAGGGGTATAGATATCATTTGTTATGGCCTCACTTGATCTGGCCATCGTGGTATACAAACTTATTGCATTTATTGACCGAGATCACCGGACAAAGTCCGGTGATGACAGTTCTGGATATAAATGATTATTTGCTATTGTTTATCCCTCATGACCTTCTTCAACGGCGATTTTGCGTGGACGGCCGCGACCCCGTTTGATCGGCGCATCAGCACTCATGACTGACTCACTTGGTGCTTGGCGCGGCGTGTCCTGTGCAGGTGCGCTACTACGTGTTGGCTGGGTCAAGAAGGCAGGTAGAGCGTTTTGCTGTTCAGCGCGTGGTGATTCTGTCCGTTGCGAATCAGGGGTGAATGATCCCTCTTGGGCACGATTGTCGTAACGGTTGTCGTGGCGCGGCTGGCTATTGTTGTTGTATCGGCTGCGCCCTTCATTTGCCTCACCTTCAGGTGCATTTTCTGAAGAATTATAGCGATGTGGACGACCAAAACGTGAGCGACCAAAGCGATCACGCCGTCCATCACGCCGCTGTCCATCATCACCTGATGTCACGGGAGTTGTTTGAGATTGAGGTGCAACATAGTTTGCAACCTCTTGGGTATTCTCATGACCTTCAGGAGCACCAACGGGTTGCTGTTCACGATCGCGAGGAAAACCTTCCCCTTCACCGCCTTGATAACGTTCTCTGCGACCATAACGATCACGTCGACCACCATTGTTGTTATGACCATAACGACCTTGCTGGCCGTTTTGTCCCTGATAACCACCGCTACCATTTTCCGAATTATAACGCGGTTGACGCTCGCGTGGCTGATAATCTGAATTGTTGTTCTCTGAATTATAACGTGGCTGACGCTCACGCGGCTGATAATCTCCACCTTCTGATGATGTGCCCCGCTCATAAACAGGTTGAGGGCCAACACCTACAGGAGCATCTTCGGTTGCAGGAACACGTCCGCTTGAAGGAGCAATAAAGGTAAAGCGATCAGGCTCACCATCAAGTTCATCAAAATCATCAAGTTCTGGAGCCGTATCTTCACGACCATTTTGTCCACCATTTGTTTGCAGATGTGCCGCAACCAGAAGACGACAATAATGCTCAGCGTGTTGGAGATAACTTTCCGCAAGAACGGGATCACCTGCGGCATGAGCATCACGTGCGAGCTGCACATATTTCTCTGCAATGTGCTGGGCATTGCCGCGCACTTTAACTTCAGGTCCATTCGATTCGTAAGTACGACTCAAAGGATTTGTGCTTTTGCGGTTAGGGCGGCCACTGCGCATACGGCGGTTTTGATGTTGAGGTCTCATGCGTGTATCACGTGCCTTTTTTAGATGTGATTGTGAAGCCTGTTGTTCGATATGATGCCGTTATTGAATACTTGGAAACATTTCTTGTCATTGTGATCAAATATTCCACTGAGGGCGTAACGCCCACATTTAAAACAACAGATTTATTCATGATCAGTACGCACAGGGTGCTTTCATTCAAGCTCATTTTAAAGCTTTGCTCATGGATATAATCAGATCATGATCATACAAAACGGCGCAGATGCTTCATCCCGCTTTATTGTGTCGTTTCTGACAAATCTTTCATGCGCAGGTTGGCAAAACAGCCTCATTCGCATCATAAGCACAAGTTCCTTAGCGCGTATCATCCATAAATCCAAGCTTTATTTGCATCATGATACATTTTACAGGTTATAATTATACGTCATTATTAAAATCATCCTTTTTTCCGTCCTCCGACAACGCGTGCGATGCCACCAAGATCATGAACGATAGGGAATGCGATCAGGCCATGGTTCTCACAAAGCTGTTTCACATCATTTGCTTGCCCCACGCCAACTTCACAAATAAATAATCCATGCGGGATGAGATAATCAGTGACTTGCCCTATAATAAGGCGATAGGCGTCAAGTCCATCTTGGCCCCCATTAAGGGCGTTTAGAGGTTCATAATCACGCACATCAGATTCAAGGGCTGCAATATCGGCTTGAGGAATATAGGGTGGATTTGAAATAACTATATCAAACCGTTTTTTGCGTGAATTACTGGCCGTGTTGAGCGCTTCAAACCATGATCCGTTATGCCATGTAACACGGCTCGCGACATTAAGATTGATAGCGTTTTGTGCCGCGATTGTGAGTGCATCCCTGCTGATGTCTATTCCAATACCCTGAGCATACGGATATTCACAAAGCAGAGTGATTAAAAGACAGCCTGACCCTGTGCCAAGATCGAGAATATGGAATGGGGCAGTGTGATCAGGACATGTTTTTAAAATCGTTTCAATGAGCGTTTCACTATCAGGGCGGGGAATAAGTGTTGCCGGTGAGACTTGAAACATGCGTCCCCAAAATTCACGCGCGCCCGTTAAATACGCCATTGGCTCACCTTTAGCGCGACGTTTTGCAAGCTCAAGCGCATTTATTGCGCTTTGCGGTTCAACGATCATGTGAGGATTATTGATGAGCTCAGTGGCACTTATTGTGAGGGCATATAAGAGGCAGGATCGCGCTTCACGCATCGCTTCACTCTCATGGCTTTCTTTTAAAAGATCACGCATGGAGATTAAGAGATGATGGCGCGTTATTGTCACGGATTGCTAAAATTTCACAGTTTCTGTGCAAGCAGTTTGCTCACTTCAGGCATTGTGCGGGCAAAATCTGCTTCAGCATGAGGGATGGCAGGGCGGCCTATGGCATCTCCTTGCAAGTAATCGATGCCCCATTCTGTCAGTTGACGTGCAGTCTCTTCGCTCTCAACCCACTCGCCAACGGTTGCGACACCCAGATGTTGCGCAAGATCAACAAGGGTGCGCACAAAGAAACGATCATCAGATGAACGCGACAGATTTTGAATGAATGCACCATCAATTTTGAGAATATCAATTGGAAATCCGCGTAAATGACGGAAAGAGGTATGTCCTGCCCCAAAGTCATCAATCGCAATTTTTACACCAAGTGCTTTCATGCAATCTAGTTTAGCGCGCATAGCATGAGGATCATCAATCGCGGCGGTTTCTAAAATTTCAACAATGAGCCGTTCGGCAATACCGGGGCTTGCGCCAAGGTGTGCCGCTAAAGAATCAAGCCAAGCGTTATCATTGAGCGTAACAGGGGAAATATTTACAGAGAGAGATTCAGTTGGATGTTTTTCTAGATACTCTACAGCAAGTTCCAGCACACGATAATCAACAAGTCGCACCAAGCCTAAACGCTCGACGGCTGGAACAATCTCACTTGCGCCGACGATGGTGCCGTCAACGCGCCGCATCCGGATCATTCCTTCAGAGAAAATGATTTGACGTGTGCGCGCATCGACAACAGGTTGAAGCGCAATAAGCAGACGTTTTTCATTAAGTGCTGACACAATCTCATGGCTGGCAGCACCGCGCTGACGACGTTGTTCATCACGTTCGGCATTTGCCTCATAAATGGCAAAAGCCTTGCTCGAATGCTCTTTGGTTTCTCGTAATGCTTCTTCAGCACGGCGCAAAAGCACTGCGGCGTCCGTGCCGTGATCTGGCGCAACCGCTGCACCAATGCATACACTGGAAGACGCTGCGCCAATACGTGTCTCGAATGGTTTGCCTGCAACGGCGTTTATAATACGCTGTGCGGCCTGTTCGACTTGATCGCGTGGACAAGAGACAAGAAGTGCGGCGTGACGATTGCCAGCATAGCGCACAAGTTGATCACGCTTGCGCATCACACTTGAAATGCGCTGTGCAATCAGATCGATGAATTCATCACCGACTTCCTCGCCCAATTCATCATTGAGTGTGTTGAGATCTTTGATTCCAAGTACGAGCAACGCAACATGACGATTAGCGCGTAATGCCTCATGTAATGCTTCATTCATTTGAGCGAGGAAGTGACTGCGATCAGATGTATCTGTGTTATTGCGCTTCTGAAATTCTTCATTCGTGAGTTGCTCAACGCGTAACGCCCCATGTGCCTTTACCGGCGTTCCATTCATGTCGCCGAACCAGCGACCTGTATCTTCAACGATGAAAATGCTGTCTGACTTTAATCGCAAATGATAGGTTGTGCTGTAGGCAACGCCTGTCCCTGGATCCTTAACACCGGTTTCGATGATGACTTCGTGCGGAGAGCGTCCTGAACCTGGTTCGACAAAGCTGGCGAAGGCACGACCTTTATCCATTTCTGAGCCGCTTTTACCCAATACTTCGGCGACATTCGCGCCCCATGTCATCGTATCGCCAATGAGGTCCCATGTATAAACAACTTCGCCAATCGCAGTGAGAACGGCGCGTGGATCAAGTGCATCTCGCGATATGGCATTTGCTTCAAGCTTTGTTTCAAGTCCCTTTGTTCTCTCGCCCAATGATGGCGTTGCCGACGTTTTGAAACGTGTTGCCCCGATTTGTTGGGCAAGGGAGAAACGCAGAGCGCGGATATCCTGTTCAGGGGGCTGATGTTTCATCATTTATTCCGTTTGCAAAGGCTCGTCAGCCCACCCAGCCTAGGCACGCACAAAACGCTCATAAGCTGCATCACATTATTTCAAATGATGCCGTGAAGGTCTTAAAGTCATGTAAAGAATGGTGTCAAATTTGCGAGGAGGTTTACAAATTGATTTAAAATGTGGATGAAAAAGGTTATTTATGTCTCATCTTGGCACATTGGAAAGATTAGGGTTTCAAGAATGTGTTTACCCTCATGGCGAGTATACTGTCTTTTTGCAACATCAGGATAAAACAACATCTAATATACCCCTCGTGAGTGAAGAGTTGGCGTTATCTTTTTATTAAGGTTGTTTTGATTCCAATTTGGTATGGGTACGCTTTTAGAACCGGATCAACGGCAGGAGCTTTTGAAACGCCACCGCACCGA
>JBIKVP010000112.1:0-4890 GCA_044356745.1 Beijerinckiaceae bacterium
CGGTGCGGTGGCGTTTCAAAAGCTCCTGCCGTTGATCCGGTTCTAAAAGCGTACCCATACCAAATTGGAATCAAAACAACCTTAATAAAAAGATAACGCCAACTCTTCACTCACGAGGGGTATAGAGGAAAAAAGCGTTTGAATTTTATGCCAGCCAGTATTTCCTTCTTCAAGAACGACAAGGCGTGTAAATTCAGCTCCTTTGAGAAAAGCATACCAAATCTCAATGCCCCATATACCTGTGGCAACGAGCGTCATCACAACAACTGTGATGGTAGCTCCCGCAAATGCACGAAAATTCCCACTCGCAAGCAATATGAGCGGTAAAATCAAACCGAATTGGGGTTTATAGGCGAGAAGGCCGATACAAAATCCTGCAAGCCAAGGCCGTGTTTGGCGAAAATAAAGACCAAAACCAAGTAGACCAGCCGTTAAAAAGGCATTGTGTCCATGTCCAAGTGTAACAAACACCGCAGGAAAGCCGACAATCAACAATGGTGTCAAAACATGTGAGGGGGCTATGCGTCGTATTGCAGCATAAAAAAGCGCAAAGGTTGCCGCTTGCCAGATTAAAAGCGCAGGAAAATAAGGAAACAATGCTAGAAAAGCCGCTATTCCAAGAAAAAACGGCGGATAATGCCAGCCATAGACATCAATATTGAAATTATTAAAATTTTGACGCTGAAATTCAAAATGTGGAATGGGATCAAACACAGCATGAGCTTGTCCCGCAAGTACCATTTTCCCTGCATGCCACACACCAGAAAAATCGGTACCAATGGGGCGACCCAAGCGATCCGTCATCCATGACTCGCCCGTAAGCCACAAAACACTTAGGCCAATTAAGCTCATCAAAATCATCATAAAACTGATAATTTTCACACGCTCTGGCGTTAGCCATACACCAGTTTTGAGGACATTATGTAAGGATAAGATCATCAGGCGAATCTATCGTAAGATGAAGTGACGCCCATACAGCACTTATTTGGTATTTAGCGCAATCTTATTCACTGATGAGTTCGCCCGCATCATCTTGTGCAGGGTCACTCAATGGGCGTTCTGGAGGCAAAGGTGATGTGATTGTGCTCGCCACATTCGTGTCAGTTTGAGCAGGATCAAGCATTTGAGCCGCATCACGTGATGCCGGTGGGAGAGGGGGGGCATTTAAATCACGTTCGCGTTTGTTGCGTGCTGATGTAAGCACATTAATCAGACTTGTCGCATCCACATCACGGGAGATGTTTTGCAGCGTCCCTTTCCAAATGATACTTGCGAGAGGTGGTTGCCCTGACCATCCAGCAGGTGCTTGTGTCGCCTGAACATCGGCACGGGCATTGAGCAGTCCCTGTTTAAGGTCATAGTTGAACTGGCCTGTCACTTTTGCATTGGGATGTGAAAGTGCAACTGTGCTCGAACGTATCACACCGCCGGAAAGCGTAAGGGCAAACGTCTGAGCATTCTCTTCCTCTAAATGAAATGGTGCGGCGTTAAAGAGCTGATTGATTTTTTGCATTACTTTCGTTGGTGTTTCTTGTGCGCTTGAAGGTGGGTTAAACGCCCACTTTGCCACTTCAAAGAGTGCTTGAGGCGCAAGACGCATTACGGATGGCTCTTGCCAAATCATTTCGCCCTGACCGTTGAGATTAGCGAGCATCGCGCCAAATGTCTCACCCGATGCGCCTAAGTTCATGCGCGTTTGTAAACGTCCACCAAAAAGATCATGGAGCTCGGGCGTGAGCGCATGTGTATCAGAAACATCAACATGTCCAGAGATACTGCCGCGACCGTTTTGATGCTTGAGCGTCAGTGTTCCAGTTATATCTGCCTTGTTAAACTGCGTTGTCATATCCTTAAGCACGAGACGCTCTGGATTGAGTGCAAATGTAATGCGCGCATTTTGGGTCGTGATCGTTGGCGATAATGCCATATTCTGCGCAAAAACGACAATATCACCACTGAGCGGAAAGCTTACGGGCGCATTAAAGCGGCCATCAGGTGTAGCACTACGTTCTCCAAGGCCTAAAGGAAGCGCAAGGGCGGGTAATGAGAGCTTTCCTGTATTGATTTCGCCCCAATAGATGCGGTCTTTAGGATCAAAGCCGATATTCCCTTCAAACGCTTCAGACATAATCTGTCCATTGGGTCTGAGCTTGATGTAAGAGGCTTCAAATCCAACGCGTGCTGTTATATCGACTTGCGGTGATGCTGTGCTTTGGGGTTGATAAACCACACGCACTTCTCCTAGATCATCGTCTTTCATCCCTGCCTTAAGCGGCATTGGACGCGTTGTTGAGAGGCGCATATCTGGAAAAATTGCCTGTGCGGACAAGGTAAGCGGTTTATCATTCGGATGCGTGATATCCAAAATAATATGTGCAGTTCCCTCACCTAGAAATTGCGGATTATTGCGTAATCCCAATAAAGGTAACATGTCAGATTTTTGAGCTGCATTGAGCGTAATATGGGCTTTTTCCAAAGACATTGTGTTTGATGTCGATAAATCAAAATTCAATGCAACACGATTCATCATTCCTTTGAAAGATGCGTTAATTGGCGGTGTTGTGTAATCTATAGGCTTACTTGATGCCTGAAATTCTGGGGGCAAAATGGGCTCTTGCGCTAAGCTGACAAGATCAAGTGTGCCCTCTAAAGGTGCATCGCGCATGGCATCGGGCAGCCAGTCTAGCGCTTGTTCGTAACCCGTTAATTTGCTCATAAGAACAGCGAAAGGTTCAAGGCGCACAGCGTTGAGTGTCCCTGAAATTTTTCCTGCGCCTGTGCTCGACACATCGCCCATGAGTTCAGCGTTTAATCCACCCAACCCCGTTATTTTTAAGCGATGAAAATGCAATCCATCCGCATTGCGCGTCAGATGCGTCTGCCAGCTTCCGGCAGGAAACTGTCTTGAACGTGCAGGCATGTTGGGAATTGCCGATTGTGAAGAGGCCACCATAGATGTGAATTGAAGCTCTTGCGCGTCGAGTGTCACATCAAGATCAGTGTGTGTCACATTTTTTAAGATTGTCGGCAGTGCAGGAATACGCGCCAGATCAAAACCCTTTGCCTTTAAATCAGCCGTAACCTTCGGTTTTGGTAGGACTTTAGCATCAGCTTGTGCGAAATAGCGCCGCTCAAGTGTTCCGACTAATTCAGACGTTCCCGAGCGCCAGTTGATATCGCGAATACGCTGGATGCCAGCATACACATTGATATCAGCCGTCATATCAACGCTTTGTCCATTTGATAAGACAAGCAGCCCTGTGGGGATATCAAATAAGCCAAGCCAGCTTGCAAGCTTGACAGGCTTTCCACTTGTTAAAACGAGCTTGCCTTTAATGCGCCCTTCGTCGCCCCCTTCACCAATGCCTTGGAACGTTGCGACACCACCACCAGGCGGGATCGCTTCAAGATGGTGCAATGACAGCACCCCTTTGTTGAATTGAAGCTCAACAAACGCTTTTTCGAGCACTTCTCCTGCTGCCCAAATTTCATCTGTTTTAAAATCGACGCGTGCCGTCAGTGGCCAGTTAGCCATGGGAGAGGGAGTTGGTGGTTGCGTCTCCACAACCTTGGGACGATTAATCATTTGAGCGAACACTGTACCCGCTGAGGACAGCCAGAATGCATCCATATCAAGACGTGGCGCGCTTAAATTGACCTTTAAATGCGGCTTTGGCTTGAGTGTTAAAAGTCCCTCACCACTGCCCTTGAGCGCGGTCATACCTTCTCCTGCATCGACCTGAATATCATTAAACGAAATTCCCTCACGCGATGAGGCAACGTTAGCAGTCAATGTCGTTGGAATAGCCCATGTTGTGTCACTGGGTTGTACGGGCGGCCCAGCTTGCATCTTCAATTTGCCCGTCAAGTACGGCAGAGGATCATCAGGTGATTTTTTTGCGCTAACTTGACCTTCTAATTCAAAGCGCGGCATGGCGCCGCCGCCAATAATCGCTTTAAAGGGCAGAGCATTTTCGGCGTTTACATCACCCGTAAACGTATCAAAGATGAGACCATGAAAATGCCCGTTAATACGCCAAGGGCCATAAAGTGAGGGAGCACGCGCATCAACCTGAAAGGGATGAACTGCAACAGGATCACTTTGCCCAGCCTTTAACGTGCGATAGCGTCCGCCAAGAATGCGCATATCCTCAATGGCAACTGTCCACGTTGTGTTTTTGTTTAAAGCAAATGGTATAGACGGAATAATGGCATTGCCATCGTCATCTGCAAGCAGCGACACATCGACATAATCCGAATGAAGGCGCACAATGTTGAGCTGTTTTTTAAGAAGTGGCAACAGTGATGCTTCAAGAATTATGTTTTCAAATCTGGCCGATGGTGCTTCAAAAGGTTGTGCAGCTGCACTCTCGCCCACCAACAGGCGTTCAACCTCAAGTACAGGCGTTGGCAGTAATCTAAAACGAATATAACCTTCTGTTTTTACAGGGACTTGTAGGCTTTTATTAAGATGCGACTCTAATTGCTCTCGTGAGCGCTCCCACGGCCAGAATGGTGGAATAACCGCAGCCAAGGTCAAAAGAATAACCAGCCCAGATGCTGTTATCGTCAAAAATTCACGAAAAAATACCCGCACGAAAATCAATCCAAATATATATATGAGAGTATGGAGTTACCACTGTTCGCGCCGATGGTCTACGTCAGGGATAGGGCGAAATTATGAACTAAACACTGATTTGCATAGATTTTTTTTAAAGGGAATTTATTACGTTATTGACAAATGGTTAAACGCATTATACTTAGGTTTGTATACCCCTCACATTTGAAGAGTTGGTGTCTGAAGTATTTTGAAGTTATCGGATAGGCGGTCAACCCATAATCGTGCTTTTTGCGGAAAAGTGGTATTCAGGAAGCCAAGGATGGCCTTCA
>JBIKVP010000113.1:0-4880 GCA_044356745.1 Beijerinckiaceae bacterium
CTCCTGCCGTTGATCCGGTTCTAAAAGCGTACCCATACCAAATTGGAATCAAAACAACCTTAATAAAAAGATAACGCCAACTCTTCACTCACGAGGGGTATATCTGAAATTTTTCAGAACCATTTTTATTTTTAATCTGAAGTGACATTAAAAAAACCTTAATATATTCATACGAGTTTTGTTTTTTTTAAAGCTAATGTCAACTTATTTTATAATCATTAATGCTTTTTTGTAATATATATAAAGTGAATCGAATTTCAATCCCGCTCAATCCGAATGAGCTGAGCGGCTTCGGCGACAAAGCCATCGCTCATCACATGATCAAGCACAGTGCGTATGGCTTCTTCGGTGGTGGCATACGTTGTGAGAACGACAGGGACAACTGCATCAGCGCGCCCCATAGCATCAGCGGACACACCTTCACTGCGCTTTTGAGAAATGCTTTCAAGGGAAATCTGCCCTTGCGCCATACGATTCACAATCGAAGCGGCCGCACCTGGGCGATCATAAACCGACAGACGCACGTAATAGCCGCCCTCATGACGGCGCATTGGCGCTTGCTCGCTGCTTTCCATCGCGCTCACGGGTAAGCCAAACGTTGCACCAAAACGCCCTTTTGCAACATCGGTAATATCGGCAAGAACAGAAGACGCCGTGGCATCGCCCCCCGCACCAGGTCCTACAAGCGTGAGTTCCCCCACCGCGTCCGCATCAATGGTCACGGCATTGAGCACACCCATCACTTGCGCAAGGGGTGTTGATTTATGCACCATTGTCGGGTGAACCCGCTGCTCAATCCCCGTTTTTGTGCGTTCAGCAACGCCGAGTAGCTTGATGCGAAACCCGAGTTCATCGGCCATTTTCAGATCAAGCGGCGTGATGCTTGAGATACCTTCAACATAAATTGAATCCGCATCAATCTGCGTACCAAAAGCCAAAGAGGTGAGCAGCGCAAGCTTATGTGCCGTATCAAATCCGCCCACATCAAAGGTGGGATCAGCTTCCGCATAGCCTAAACGCTGGGCATCGCTCAAACATGCTTCAAAGGTGAGACCTTCTAACTCCATGCGCGAGAGAATATAATTGCATGTGCCGTTCAAAATGCCTGATATGCGTGAAATTGTGTTGCCAGTGAGCGACTCGCGCAGTGTTTTAATGATAGGTATACCGCCAGCCGCAGCTGCTTCAAATGCAAGGGAAAGTCCTTTATTTTCCGCTGTTTGTGCCAAGTTCATGCCATGCTTTGCAAGCAAGGCTTTATTGGCCGTGACAACATGTTTACCCGCCTCAAATGCGGCTTCTACAACTGCTTTAGCAACACCATCTGAGCCGCCAATAAGCTCAACAACACAATCGACATCGGGGGACTGCGCAAGCTTCACAGGATCATCGAACCATGCGTAACCGCTAAGATCCAGTCCGCGATCCTTGCCCCGTGAGCGTGATGACACAGCCGTCACCACAACATCGCGCCCACATAACGCGCTCAGCGCTTCACTGCGCCGTGTTAACAGATGAAGCACAGATGTGCCGACCGTTCCAAGGCCTGCAATACCAAGACGAAGGGGGGAAGTGTGAAGAGATGTCATAGGGAAGCCTGTTGAGAAAATTGTTATATTTTACTTTTCCCTCTCTTTGAGGGGGAGGTTGATAAAACGGAAAGTTGCTGGGGTGGGGTGTAATCTTAAAATTAATGCCTCTGAAGGCCGTCAATCAAGATTATCCTTTGCCAAAGCAATCATGCAAGTCGTCAACTCGGTTGTAGCGCGATCAGATCGTCTACGCTCACCATTTGCTGTTGTATCCTCAACGTTTAGATCAAGGTTGACGGGAATATCCATGCCGTTGCCAGCGCGATTGAAAAGAATTTTAATTTTTTGGTTTACAATCGCATTCATGAAAATTTCTGTCGTTGTTTTTGGTTGGAATACGATGAATATTCCACCTGGGGTATCAGAAGGCGTAGCACCAACTATTTCTTTGACATTAGTACCAGTACCATATGCGACATAAGCTGTTTTCGGTGGAGCTGGTGTCAGATTGCCTGTCTCAAGGTTCACGTCATGAACAATGACTTTCATCACAGGTGCAATCGTTCTTTTGGCACTCATAAAACCGAACGAACCAGTAACGCGAGAAAATTTCCTGACACCTGCCGTATTGTCTTGCGCTAACGCATTAAACTCTATTAAGCAGGCTGTAAGCTTTCCATTAGCAAACTGTGGCAGGTAATTTGCTGAAATGGTACCCTCTATGGCCTGAATCATTGCTATAATGGGAGAGTTAGATGATTGGGCATTCGCATTGGATAGCAAAATAATGCTCGCGACGATTGCCAGAAAAGTTCGCATGTCATTATCCTATATATTCAGAATGAAGCCATTTCCTTCAATCACCCCATCACGATCTTAAAAGATCGCCCCTTCCCCTCAATTGAGAGGGGGTAATATCAGAGTTATCGCGTTGAAGCAGCAGGCAAAATGTTATGCAGCGTTTCGGGTGCGGTATCGAAAAATTTGCGAATGCTGCGTGCTGCTTGGCGAATACGCTGCTCATTTTCAACAAGCGCGATACGCACAAAATCATCACCATGTTCGCCAAAGCCAATACCCGGTGCAACGGCCACATCCGCTTTTTCGACAAGCAACTTGGCAAATTCAACACTGCCCAGTTCACGAAATGGCTCAGGGATTGGTGTCCACGCAAACATTGAGGCTTGCGGCGGATTGACCTTCCAACCTGCGCGCGCAAACGAATCAATCATGACATCGCGGCGTTTTTTATACGTTTCGCGCATGTCACGAATGCAGTCGTCTGATCCATTCAAGGCAGCTGTTGCCGCAACCTGAACAGGGGTATATGCGCCGTAATCTAGATAGGATTTCACACGCGCAAGGGCGGCACATAAACGCTCATTGCCCACCGCAAAGCCGATGCGCCAACCCGCCATAGAATACGTTTTCGACATGGAGGTAAACTCCATCGTCACATCCATTGCACCCGGAACCTGAAGTACGGATGGGGGAGGCTCATCGTCAAAATAAATTTCCGCATAAGCCAAGTCAGAGAGCAAAATCAGCTCGTGCTTTTTTGCGAATGCAACAAGATCAGTGTAAAAATCAAGCGACGCAACCATCGCTGTAGGGTTTGACGGGTAACACACCACAAGCGCTATGGGCTTTGGGATTGAGTGCAACACCGCTTTTTCAGCAGCACGAAAAAACTCTTCATTGGGTTCAGCAGGAACAGAGCGGATCACCCCCCCCGCCATCAAAAAACCAAACGCATGAATGGGATAGCTCGGATTAGGCACAAGAACGACATCGCCAGGACCTGTGATCGCCTGAGCCATGTTCGCAAAGCCCTCTTTTGAGCCAAGCGTTGCGACAACCTGCGTATCGGGATTGAGTTTCACCCCAAAGCGGCGCTCATAATACCCTGCCTGAGCGCGGCGCAAACCGCCAATGCCCTTAGAGGCCGAATAGCGATCCGTGCGCGGCTTTCCCGCTGTCTCTACCAGTTTGGCGATGACATGCGCTGGCGCAGCCAGATCAGGATTACCCATCCCTAGATCAACAATATCCGCTCCGCGTGCGCGTGCGGCGGCTTTGGCGCGGTTGACCTGCTCAAAAACATAAGGAGGTAGCCGCTTGATACGATGAAAATCTGTGTTCATGTCGCTTTATAACACGACTTGGCACATTGAAAACCGCAATTTGCTGATTTTGAGAATTTTTGATTTATATCAAAGATCAAGCAAACCTCCATGCGAGAGGACGGGCATGTCACGCCATATTTATATTCGATTGACGCCAAAAGCAGCACACAACAAAATTGGGGAATTGCGACAGCTTCCCAATGGGCAACAAGAATTGTGCGTCTATGTCACAGCCCCTCCAGACAAAAACAAAGCTAACGAAGCGATGATAAAACTTCTCGCCAACCATTTTAAAGTGGCAACATCACAAATCCGTCTTACAGGTGGCTCGACAAGTCGCCATAAGATAATACATATTGAGGGCTAACTTATCTATATAAAAACCAAAAAATCACGTCATAGGATCGCTCATTGCCCGAATCTGCGCCAAATTCAAACTTTGCTCAGCCTTTAACAATCCTAGATCAAACCCAACGGGATATTGATTCTGGTGTATTGATCAAACGCGCTTTGTTATGCCGTTGTCCGTCATGTGGTGAAGGCAAACTTTATAAAAGCTATCTCAAACAGGTGGATCACTGTGAAGCGTGCGGTGCACCGTGGGGAGAGATTCGCGCTGATGATGGCCCTGCATGGGCAACGATTTTTATCGTGGGACATATTCTCGCACCTCTCATCATTATTGCGATGATGTTTGAGAGTATCCCCGATTGGGCACTGATGATTACAGTTGCGATGCTTGCTTTGGGGCTCTGCTTGCTTATTTTGCCACGTACAAAAGCAATATTTATCACTTTAATATGGCGTACAAAATGTGAGGGAAGCACTGATAATATTGTAGGGTGATGTTAACTGGGCTGCTTTGTAAAATTAAAATTTTAAAATACTATCATTTCTTTAAAATACCGAAATTGGGGTGATTTTTGTTTAAAACATCGGCTGACATAAAACCATACTGAACTGGTTCTTTTCCTTTCATTCTTTTCACGGTTGGAGCTACAATATCTTCTAATGCCGCTCTTTTAGCTTTTTCTAGTAAACCTTCACCCAAAGAAAGTTTTAAAGGACCATTTTCAGAATCAGCAGGTGAGACATCGATATACCCCTCGTGAGTGAAGAGTTGGCGTTATCTTTTTATTAAGGTTGTTTTGATTCCAATTTGGTATGGGTACGCTTTTAGAACCGGATCAACGGCAGGAGCTTTTGAAACGCCACCGCACCG
>JBIKVP010000114.1:0-4854 GCA_044356745.1 Beijerinckiaceae bacterium
GACTTCGTGAAGGCCATCCTTGGCTTCCTGAATACCACTTTTCCGCAAAAAGCACGATTATGGGTTGACCGCCTATCCGATAACTTCAAAATACTTCAGACACCAACTCTTCAAATGTGAGGGGTAGATTTAAAAAATATAATAAATATAAAATATGTATAATAAAAAATGTTTTACGAGAAAAACTTATGGGGCTGGCATAGATAGCTAGAAAAGGCTATTTATGTCAGCCCCAAAATATAAGATGTCATTCTCACTGCCCACGTTTTGCTATTGATGCAAAACGCACGGCTTCTTCAGCGGCTTTAAAAAGTGCACGGGATTTGTTGATGCATTCTTGTTGCTCTGATTCAGGAATGGAGTCATAGACGATACCTGCGCCGGCCTGCACATGCATCTTACCGTTTTTGAGAACGGCTGTGCGTAGTACAATGCAGGTATCCATCTCGCCATTTGCCCCAAAATAGCCGATACAACCTGCGTACACACCACGCTTATGTTTCTCTAATTCATCAATAATTTCCATCGCGCGAATTTTTGGTGCGCCTGAAACCGTACCCGCTGGAAAACCGGCAATCAATGCATTGAGTGCATCACAATCATCGCGTAAGCGTCCTTCAACTTGCGAGACGATGTGCATCACATGACTGTAATATTCGATGAAAAAACTCCCCGTCACATTCACGGAACCAATTTTTGCCACCCGCCCCACATCATTGCGTCCCAGATCAAGCAACATCAAATGTTCAGCACGCTCTTTGGGATCATTGAGGAGCTCATCGGAAAGCGCTTGATCGGCGGCCGGGGTTGCTCCTCGTGGACGCGTGCCAGCAATAGGCCGGATTGTGACTTTACCATCACGCATCCGCACCAAAATTTCAGGGCTAGAGCACACAATCTGATAATCGACAAAATCCAGATAACATAAAAAGGGAGCTGGATTAACGCGCCGTAAAGCACGATAGAGCGCAAACGGTGGCAAATCAAAATCAGCGTCAAAACGCTGCGAGAGCACAACCTGAAAAATATCCCCTGCCTTGATATACTCTTTCGCTTGTAACACCATGCGCTTGTAATCTTCTGGCGACGTGTTTGACACAACTTCAGGAATTGCAAGATTTGCAGTATCTGATGGTGTAAGCGCGTGATGTGGAACAGGTTTTTCAAACGCAAAAAGTGCTTTTTCAAGACGTTCAACACCTTGCTCATAAAGTGCCTTTGATGAAGCACCGTGTTGGGGACGCAAGGGCGTGATGAGGCTCAATTCATCTTTCACGGCATCAAATACGACCATCAGGCGTGGGCGCATTAAGACAGCATCAGGCAAATCGAGTACGTCCTGATTGGGCTTAGGCAAGCGCTCCATCAAGCGCACCATATCATAACCCAGATAGCCATAAATTCCTGCGGCCATAGGCGGTGCATCATCCGATAATTCGAGGCGACTTTGGGCGACAAGAGCGCGTAAACTCTCCAGTGGAGCACGTGTTTCTGGCGTAAAAACAGAACCAAGCGGCGCATCGTTTAAATGAGAAATCGCAGCTTGACCTTCGTGACATCGCCATAACAGATCAGGATCAAGCCCGATCATGGAATAGCGCCCCCGCACTGCCCCTCCCTCAACAGATTCAAGTAAGAATGAAGGGCCTAAAAATGCCTCACGCAGCTTTAAGTAAGCGCCAACGGGTGTCTCTAAATCAGCAATCAGCGTTGCACGCAGCAACACCGCTTCTCCTGCCTCTAAACGGGAAGTCACATCGTCAAAAGAGGGATGGATAACAGTCATGATGTCTCAATATTTAAATGAAAAAGCGCAGGTTGTCATCGCGATTTGCTTCGCTGCTGTTCGGATCACGCTCCTTGCTTATAACGGTCAGCTATTCCCCCGTCGCACCAATCGCATTGCGTAAAGCTTGTTGATTGATGCTCAAACCAAACTCTTTCTGCTTTCCGCTAATGTGCTGCGCGAGAATATCTTCTGCCATGGCGAGACGTAACCGATCTTCAAGTTCCGTCGCTTCCTTGGTTGTGCGCACGAAAGGTGCAACCGTGATACCCGTCACACGAAAGATGATCCGCTCAAGTGTTTTGTCGCTTGCCTGAGTCTCAACTGTTCCCGCTTTTTGATCCGCGGTCGTAAAAACGCGATTAACGACAGGGCGGGTTAAACCTGAATTATCTCCGCCACGTGCGAGTTCATTCGCGGTCTTGACCTCAAGCTTGAACTCTTGCGCGATGCTGGCAAGTGCCTCACCTGCGTTAATGCGCTCGACAATTTTTTCAGCCATTTCTCGAAGACGTTTTGCAGTTTCTTCCTCGCGCCATTGGGTAAGGACATCTGCCCGCACTTCATCAAAAGCACGATCCCGCTCTTTTTCAACATTGGTGACGTCAAACCAAATGTAACCGGCGTTTTTTGTATTAAGCGCTTCGTTATCAACGCCCACATCCGAGCGATAAATAGCCGGAAGCAACACGTCCGCCTCGGTCAATCCATCAACGCGCTTTTGCGATTTATCCAAACCTGCACGGTTGATTTCAGGAACAACCGTTAAAGCAAGATTGAATTCTTTGGCAATATCTGCAAGCGGTCGCGCTGCAGCCCGTTGATCCTCAATTTTGTCATGAAGCTCACTGACTTTTTCACGCGCACGCGATATTTTCAGCTCTTTCGTCAGTGCATCTTTGACTTCAGCAAGTGGCTTGATATTTTCAGGGGTAATCTCAACAACTTTGAGGATGACAACACCAAAGCGACCTTCAACAGGTGCACTGTTGTCCCCTGCTTTCAATGCAAAGGCGGCATCGGCTACCGCTTTATCAAACATTTCCGCTTTGGCGAACGTACCCAAGCGCAAGCTTTCGGCACTCATGGAGCGAGATTGCGCAAGCGCCTCAAACGTCAAACCTGATTTAAGCTGATCAAGCGCGGCTTGTGCTTCATCTTTGTTAGCAAAGACAATTTGATCAAGCGTGCGACGCTCAGGCGTGCCAAATCGCTCAGCCTTGATGCTCTCATAATATGTTTGAATATCCTCATCAGATACATTGATCTGATTTTCTAACGTTGTTGGAGTCAAAGCCAATACATTCACGGAGCGGAATTCAGGCGCCTTGAAACGGATTTGATGCGTTGTGAAATAAGCTTTGAGCACCTCATCTTGAGGATTATCAATTTGTCCTGCCTGTTGAGCACTAAGCGTCACATATTCCATCGCGCGACGCTCAGCGCCATATCGATACATTGCCTCAAGCGCGATCAGCGGAACAGGCGTGTGAGCGGTGAGAGCATCTCCCAAAAACACGCGAGCGAGTGAACGCTTTTGTTCGCTAAAGAATCCTGCTTCGCTCAAACCATTGGCGCGTAAAATACCATCAAAGCGACTGCGACTAAACGTGCCGCTCGCATTCTGAAATTCAGGGGCGGTGTAAATGCTTTCAGCAACCAGTCGATCTGGAACCGCTAAACCCATACGCTGCGTGGTTTCATCCAGCGTTGCTTCCGATGTCAAGCGCGCCAGCACTTGTTGATCAACACCAAAAGCGCGCGCCTGATCGGCTGTAATTGTACGCTTGACCTGACGCGATAAACGCTGCAATTCCTGCTGAAAACTCGTGCGCATCGTGTCAATGGTGACAAACGTATCACCCACACTCACAACACGATCAGCACGTGTATTGCCTCGGAAAATATCGCCGATGCCCCAAATTGCGAATGAGAAGATCAAAAATCCAAACAGCGTAAAGACAAGCACTTTACCCAGCCACGATTTTCCTGCATTACGCAATCCTTGCATCATAGTGCTTTATCCCGCTCTCTTAAGAAACCTTGTTTGAAAATCTCTTACGCGGGTTCGTCGAGTGGTTCAACACCTGTTGCTTGTCCTTGTGCATTGAGCGTAATTTTCTCGATGCGCGCTTCAGCCTGTTTAAGCAAAGCTTCACAGCGTTTTTTAAGCGCCTCGCCGCGCTCATAAATAGTGATGGATTCCTCTAAATCAACACGCCCCGCTTCCAGCCGTTGAACGATCTGTTCAAGCTCAGCCATGGCTTTTTCAAAAGGCATTTGCGCAATATCATCTTGAAGGGGTGCAGACATGGACGGCTTCTCTTTCAACGAAACAACGATTCGTCTTTCTTTTAACTTGTTCACAGGCTCGCTTCTACCCCCGCCCACTTAGACGCAAGCCCGATGAAGGACGCTCATGTAAAACGGAACGACGAAACCGAAAGAGTGCTGCGGGTCGCCCCTTTGTACGGGTCATATCACCTGTTGGCTCAACTAGTGCGGATGATTCAACAAGGCGACGAAAATTTTGTTTATGCATATGCTGACCCAGCAAGGCCTCTACTGTTTCTTGTAAATGCGTCAGTGTAAATATTGAGGGCATCAATTCAAAGACCACAGGGCGATATTTGATTTTGCTACGCAAACGCCCAATCGCAGTTGCCAATATGCGTCGATGATCGTCACGCATCATTAAACCAGCATCCTGCTTAAGCGCTTCCAGTTCAGGCTTACGCCCGTCACGATGTGCTTCTGGCATTAATCCAGCTTCATAGAGCAACTCGTAACGCTCTAAAATTTTCTCGTCATCCCATGCTCCACCATGAAGGGCAAAACATGTGCTTACGCGCTCTTCGCGAGGAATAAGCGATGATGACACACTGCTGTGAGATGATGTACGCGACCATTCTTGCAAATGTGGCAAGAGCACATGATCAATCATGTTTGGGCGTCCGCTGCGCCAATCTTCCCATGGGAAAAAGTCATATACCCCTCACATTTGAAGAGTTGGTGCCTGAAGTATTTTGAAGTTATCGGATAGGCGGTCAACCCATAATCGTGCTTTT
>JBIKVP010000042.1:0-16531 GCA_044356745.1 Beijerinckiaceae bacterium
CACGATTATGGGTTGACCGCCTATCCGATAACTTCAAAATACTTCAGGCACCAACTCTTCAAATGTGAGGGGTATAATATGCATGAGGAGATGTATAAAGCCGCATTGTTTCCCCTAAACCGTCAAGCATGTGCTCACCAACATATGCTTGCTCTTGCCATATATGATGGGCAAAGGTTTGTGTCATTAAGAGAGGCACTTGAAGCGTTTTGTTCAAGCGTGCAACACGGCACGCAATATTCACATCGCGCCCAATTACCGTGAAGTCAAGCCGCTGACCAGAGCCAACATTTCCATAAGCTGCTTCACCATGATGAAGCGCAATGCCCACTTCAAGAGGATAAAGCGAGGAGCCTATCGCACGCGCTTCCCTAAGACGATAAAGCGCATCTCGTGCAGCCGAGAGCGCACTTTGTGCGGCGGTTCCTGCGTCATCAGCGCGATCACGAAAAATCGCAAGTAACGCATCGCCCATATATTTCAGCACTTGCCCACCTTGCGCTTCAATGGGGGGAACCAGATAGTCAAAATACTCATTGAGAAGCGTAACCGTTTGTTCAGGTGTCATTTGTGAGGTGAGTCGCGTATAGCTGCGCATATCTGCAACGAGGATTGCCGAGCGAATACGGCTCACCTGTCCACGACGTATAACACCGCTTAAAATTTCACGATGTGGCTCATCTCCAACATAAATGCGTAAGACATCATCAAGCTGTCGCGTGGTTGAGCGAAGCTCAACAACAAGGCCAATAGTTGGCATCACAAAGCGTAGCAACCGTAAATGAAGTGGGCTGAAACCTTCGGATGCACGGGTTGCAAAAGTAATCGCATTGCCAGAGCCATTTGCAAAAAAGAGCGGCACGCACACATAATGCGTATAATGTTCTGATTTTAGTTCTGAAACAATACCAAAAAGATGATCAGGTGTACGCGTTAAATCAAGGTGCATCCATTCTCGCGTTTGATGGACGTGATAAATAGGGCTTGTGAGGTAAAGCGATTCAATGCGCCCTTCATGGGGGAAATAGACTGTTGAAGGCTGGGCTTGCTTCACCCAATAACGGCCAACACCCGCATATTCGGAATGCAGTGACTCGACCGCTGCCGTCATACGATCAACAGGAACATCCATCGCATTGAGACGATCAGCAATTCCTGCAACAACATCATGCAGATCAGGGGCTTTTAATCCCTCTGACATCAACCAGTCACGCAAAGCAACGCATTGGCGCAATGTTGGTGCGTCAAGCGTCATGGCAAGATCAAACGAGTCGCATGTATCCTCATTCAGGACGAGGCCATCTTCAACGCCTAGCGCACGAACATCACGATTGGTCTGTGAGAGCAACATAGCCTACCGTGACGATAAATGATGATAATCGCAAGATGCTTTTCACACGTGTTTTTAATACCGCTCAGGTGTTTCGATTTTAGTAATAACAATCTCAAAATTTCCACGATTATTTTCATAAAAACGTGGCCACATATAAGGTAAGCCAAGTACGGCATCGTTGACATAAAGTGAAAGCGCACCATCCTCATCGGGTGTGATGCGTGTGCTGTTTGCACCTAATGGATATATATGTCCGCCTTTATCACCAACTTGCGCAAGCGGCACAAACCAATTCTCGCCCATAACGCGCCGCAACGGAATTGCAAAAAGCATTCTTAAACCCGCATCTGGATGACGCCAACTGAAACCAGCCGATTTGATTTCATGTTTTGTGCCGATAGTGCCATCTAGCAATTCGGTCGTTTTAGGAATGGTTAGCTGATACGTCGCACCTTTTTCAAATTTAAGACCCGTTCCTGCACAAGGATCACTTGCTTTAATTAAAAATGTTACAGGGGTGTTGATTGGTAATTTAACGTGATGTGCTGCTGGATTGAGGCACACTTCGCCCATTGAGACAAGCAGCGTAAATCCAAGTCTGTTAAAGGCTAAAGCTCCAACAGCAACGACAATACCCGCATAGATGAACGGGAGCGCATGGCGTGACATCGTATATTTTAAGTGAAGCATCCCCTCATTGGTGCGCGCCCACCGCGCAATGCGCAAGAAAACCCCTGTTTTAACGCCAAGTCCTGCCTTAAGGCGTCGCTCATGAGCGTTAAGCGTCCATGTCCACCACGCCCAGAATGCAACCGCCGCCGCACCCGCTAAAATGATGCGCCAGCGACTAATAAAATTAGACATTTCGGCATTTTCTTTAGGAAGTGGCATCATCCACAGTATGAGCGCCATTCCAACAAGCCCACCCATAAGAACGGTATAAATAATAAATTTGAACTGGCTCGGAATGCGCAACGCTTTAACGGTCAGATTATTCATCTTGAGGTTCCACGCCAAACGCCCTTTATCGCGAATGCGTCGTTCAAGAAAATTACTGTAAGAAAACGTTGAGACTAATGCAGCCAACAACATGATTAAAAGCCATGATTTTCCACGAAACGCTTCAATCCATGGCGAAAAGTAACTTGGCGTAAATGCTGAAGCAACATCAAGCAGTGGATTTGTAAGCGCATCTGTTGCATCTTTAATGCGCTCGTGGTCAAAACGAATGGCATCACTGAAAAGGTCACTAAGCGCAAAATCCGTTCCTTCAGAAGCTGCGCCTGATAATGCTGAGATTGGTGGGCCTGAGAGCGTTGTCACCGTTTCAGGTGGCGTTGAAAACAATCCAAAGGATACCAATAGCGGAAAAGCAACAAGAATTAGTGTGATCAACAACGTGAACGAGTAGCTGAACTGTCGCCACCAGATAATATCTTTTACCACCTCTTTAACATCTGGATGAGGCAAGCTCATCGCCTTAATTTGATTTTGAATAGGGAAATGAGGTTGTGCAGCAATAAGATTTGCTTTGTACTGATTAAACGACATCGTTGTATATGTGTTGGGCACAGCATGAAGCAGATTTGTTGTAGGGAGCTGTGGGCCAGTTTGTTGTGTCAAAACTTTAAAGTTATCTTCTAACGGCAACGGCACATAATAATCTCCGCCCAGTGCCATCCTTTGCAGAATGCTTTCATGAATGACGGGTTCAATAAGTTGTGTGTCGCCTTGTTCATTTGGAAGCAGAATGTCCCGAGGGCGATAACGATAATAAGCTGATAAACCCGCTCGTGAATTCGCTAATGCACCATATGGTGTTGCATTTGAGCGTACAAGATCCATACCCGATGCACTAAAGCGCAAGCCAGCTTGCATTGCTTCATCCGCCATCCATGATAGTGCAATATGAGCAAGCGAGTCTTCAGGATACCCACCCCCAATGTTCGCGTGCATTCCCGCAAACCAAACTTGTGACAATCGGCCAGAAGCAACCTCACCATTTTCTACAGCACGTCGTTCTGCTAATTCATCCCATGGCAGCGGATGAAATGTGAGCCTCTCATCATCAAGTGCAAGAGCGTGACATGCTCGCTGCACTAAGGGCGAAAGCGCATTATTCGACCACGTCATGGGCCATATGTAGCGATCAATTCCGATTTTCATTTCACGAACCGGAATGCCATAAGCATCAACCGTATCCCATAATCCTAAAAAGCGTACTGATGGATTACGAAAACTATGGTGCGGATTAGAGGGATTATAGGTCTCATACCCCATGAATTTATCACGCAAGGCAATAAAGCCGTCGCGAATTGCACGTGAAATAATGACCACGGGTGAACGGCGTTGATAACTTTTACGATAAGCGCGATAAGCCGCTGCAGCGCGTAATTTAAGTTCTTCTTGCGATGAAAAGCGCACTAATCCTTGAGTATCAATCAACCCCATCAAAACACGGATTGTGAATGCACCGCGACTAAACCCAAAGCCATAAATTTGATCACTGTTTTGAGCATCTAAGTTGCCATTTTTGTCATAAGACGCATCATAATTTCGGCAAATAAACATATACAGATCAAGCACATTGCGCTTAAGACCCCATCCTGTGACTCCGCCTAAAATCGCCAAAGGCTTAAATGAAGATGTCCCCACACCGTCATTATAACACGCCATTTGATCAGAAGCAGACAGATCAAGAGCCTGATAAAGCCGCCAGACATTCGTTTTGCACACATCGCCCGCGCTGTTACCCGTGCCATTTGAAAGCACAATAATTTTCTTACTCATTCTTTTCCCCCGTCTTTATATAGACTTTTCTCACTAAGAGACTGACTCGTTTACGTCCAAAGTTCAATCTCGCTTGCACGTGTTTTTCTCATTCAGATATGGTTCAGCTTCACACTGCTAATTCTATGCAGGTTGGATGTGCACCAGCGCACATGTGCAGCAAAAAATTTTCCATTTTAAAAAAGGATATTGTTATGTCGACACGTTTTATAAAATCAGTTTCATTGAGCAGCGCAGCCCTTTTGATCGCTTTAGGAACAGCGTTTGCACAACCTGCTCCCGCACAAGATACGCTTTCTAATACGGCTGAACAAAGCAAATCAGATCATAGCATGCGTGGCAAAGCACGCCTCTCTCCAGAAGATCAGAGCGCCCTACTTGATGGCCGTATCGCGGGAATGTTGGCTGCATTAAAACTCACACCCGATCAGCAAAAACTTTGGACACCTGTTGAAAAAGCACTGCGTGATCAAAATGCAGAGCGTGGTAAATATCATGATCGTAAAGCTTATCGTGAGCTCGACTTTCTACAACGTCTTGATAAAATGAGTGAACGCGCAACACAACACGCCGAACGCGCGAAAAGTTTATCAGATGCGATTAAACCGCTATGGGCAACGCTTGACGAGCGTCAAAAACGTTTAATGCCGATGCTTATGCGTATGGGTGGCGGTCGTGGTGGTCATCACGGTCACAAAGGTGGTTCAAATTAATTCAAATAGATATGGGCTCAGTTGCATTCACAAAAAACCCCGCACAAGCGGGGTTTTTTATTTAAAAATTTCATGACTACATTTTGAGGTGATTAATGATCCGCGAGCACCGCTTCATTCATCTGGCCTTCTTTCGCGCTTAGATCATCGATTTGTGATGCCATGATCACGGCTTGGGTACGGCTTTCAACACCAAGTTTAAGCAGAATCGCTGACACATGTGCTTTGACTGTTGCCTCAGACACTTTCAAGTCATAAGCAATCTGTTTATTGAGCATCCCCTCACGCAACATCATCAACACACGTTGTTGTTGTGGTGTAAGACTCAAAATACGGGACACAATCTCTTTTTGCTTTGGGTGTAGTGGCTTATTAACATCGACAGAAGGATCCACCCATGTGCCACCTTCCAAAACTGTATTGAGCACTTCACCCATCTGCTCTTTTGTGAGTGTTTTGGGCATAAAACCGCACGCACCGAACTCCATACATTTACGTATGGTCATCACGTCATCATTTCCCGATACCACGAGAACAGGCACGTCAGGATGTTGTGAGCGAAGATAGATCAATCCTGAAAGCCCCTGTACGCCTGGCATCTTCAAATCAAGTAAAATCAAGAGCGTATTGGGATTTTGAGTTAAACGATCGACCATTTCTTCAAACGTACCGGCCTCTTGTATATTCGTGCCGGGCATGATGCTTTTCACAGCCTCACGCATTGCGGAGCGGAGAAGCGGATGATCGTCTGCGATTATAATCGTTTCGTTTGTCATAATTTTATGTTACCTGAAATTTTGAATTTAATAAACTTAAAACTATAGATGCTTAATAGTTTTATATTGTGAGTATTTTCGCAATTAGCCAAGAGTCGTATTTGAGAGTCTTATTATAGTCTTATGCTTTAATCTTTTCGTCTTAAATTTAACGCGAATAAGATTAAAAAAATCGCTCTCGTTATAAAAAAGTTGTATATCCTAGAGAATTTTTCAACTTTAGGTAAATACACTCTATGTCAAAACACACTTATTTTAACACAATGTGATGCATTAATCCTTGTATAACACCTTCACATTTTGATACGTGTAATAGGTGTCTTTAGACCAAGGCACGCTCCACAATATCTTTTACATCGCGAGAAAGCGTATTGATTTGCGCTAATTCAGTAAGTGCAGAAAAAGCTTGTGCACGACGAGGCGCCTCCATGGTACGCCACGTTTTAAACGCACCGAGCAATCGTGCCGCGGTGTGGGCATTACGCGAATCAATGTCTGCAACCAGTTGAGCAACGAGCCTATAACCTGCACCGTCTAAACGATGGAATTGCGTAAGGTTGCTCATTGCGAATGTCCCAATGAGGGCACGTACACGGTTCGGATTGATGAGTGAGAAAGCTGTGTGTTTCATTAAATGTTGTATGCGCTTTAAAACATGATCATGAGGAACACTAGCCTGAAGCGCGAACCATTTATCCATGACGAGAGGATCGTCATGATATGTCTTTTCAAAGTGAGCGAGTGCTTCACTTTGAGCATCTCCTTCAATAAGAGTAAGTGTTGCTAATGCACCCAGGCGTTCTGTCATGTTAGTCGCTTGAATATACTGTCGCGATGCAAGCGCTTGACCTGTGGCTTCATCTCCCTCACGAATGAAATCCAGAGCAATATTACGTAAAGCACGCCGCCCCGCAGAGACTGCATCAGGAGAATACGGCGCACTATCACTCAAGCTGCCATAAACTTTCAGCAATGTTGGCATAAGATATTTTGCAAGCTCCGAGCGTACACATGCTCGTGCCTTGAGAATAGCATCAGGGTTGATATCATGACCCAACCGCAGCATCATATTGCCTTCGCTTGGAAGTTGGAGCACTTGCGCAGCGAATGCGCGATCTTGATCTGCCTTAATTGTTATGAACCGGTCAAACGCTTGTGCAAGCCCTAGGACTCGGCGCTCATCGTGATCCCCATGATAAGCGCGTAACATTAAGCGTAAAGCGATTTCTTGACCCGACTCCCAGCGGCCATAGGCATCGCTATCATGCCCGAATAAAACAAGGAGGTCATCATCAGAACGATTCGCTTCAAGTTGCACTGGAGCAGAAAATCCCCGAAGCAATGATAAAATCGGGCGATGCTCAATTTGCCCGAACGTGATGCTCGCTGAAGCGCGATCAAGAATATATAATCCACCTTGATCAAGCGACCTGATCGGACCACCACTGACAGGAATGAGGGGCAACTCACCACTTACATTGCTGACTAAACCGAGTTCAATTGGCAAAACCATGGGCTGCTTATGTGGTTGGCCAGGAGTTGGTGCAGTATGTTGTGCAAAATCAACCTGAAAAGTTTTCGCATTTTCATCATAAGTGCCCGATACAACAAGACGCGGCGTTCCCGCCTGCTCATACCACTGCGAGAAGTGTGTAAGATCAAAACCCGATGCATCAGCAAAGCACGTGAGGAAATCTTCAATTGTTGCCGCAGAACCATCACAACGATTGAAATAAAGCTCCATACCCTTACGAAAATCATGGTCTCCGATAAGAGATTTAAGCATTCGGATGACTTCAGCGCCCTTGTCATAGACTGTTGCCGTATAAAAGTTGTTGATCTCTTTGTAAGCGCGTGGTCGCACGGGATGTGCAAGGGGGCTTGAATCTTCCGTAAACTGCGCTGCCCTCAAAGTGCGGACATCAGAGATGCGTTTTACCGCACGTGAGCGCTCATCAGATGTAAATTCCTGGTCACGAAAAACGGTCAACCCTTCTTTAAGGCAGAGTTGAAACCAGTCACGACATGTAATGCGGTTGCCTGTCCAGTTATGAAAATACTCATGGGCGATAATCGCCTCAATGTGCAGATAATCTGTATCAGTGGCTGTTTCAGGACTAGCAAGGATATATTTGTCATTGAATATATTGAGTCCCTTATTCTCCATCGCTCCCATATTAAAATCTGGTACTGCAACAATATTGAACACGTCTAAATCATATTCACGACCAAACACTTTTTCATCCCAGCGCATAGAACGAATGAGCGCATCCATGGCATAACTGGTGCGATCCTCTTTGCCATGTTCAACATAAATCCCAAGCGTTACAGGGTGCCCTGACGCGGTTGTGAATGTTTCATGGACTGAAGCGAGCTTTCCACCTACCAAAGCGAACAAATAACTTGGTTTAGGATGGGGATCATACCATACCGCATAGTGATTATCGGTGTCTTCGACATGCCCGCTTTCAATCAGATTTCCATTTCCGAGTAGAATGGGCGCATCATCTTTGTCAGCTTGCAAGCGCGTTGTGTAAATCGCCATAACGTCAGGACGATCAAGAAAATACGTAATACGCCTAAAGCCTTCTGCTTCACATTGCGTTGCGTACATATCACCAGAACGATAAATCCCCATGAGTTGTGTATTCTCACTAGGATTAACCAGCGTTATAATTTCGAGTGTAAACGCTCCTTGAGGCGGTTCATGCAGCGTAAGCGCTTTGGGCGTTGCTATGTAAGCATCTTGAGACAGTGGCTCGCCGTTGAGACTTACACTTTCAAGTGTAAGATCATCACCATCAAGAACAAGGACGCCGCCCGAGGCTCGCAGTGGGTTTGGCCTCATCTCTAATATTGCCTTGACCCGCGTCGCTGTTGGATGCAGATGAATATCTAACCCGACGCTATCAATGAGATAAGCACTTGGCGCATAATCACTCAGTCGCACCAATACATCGGCCTCTGTTCGCATCATAATTCCTTTTTAAAATTCTCATAAACTTGTTAGCAATTTTGTACATGTGAAAATGGTTTAATAGCAAGAGGTTATCCCATATTATGACCTAATTTTCACCGAACATTTTCTCGTATTTTATGCGCACAAAAGCATGTGTGGAAATTGCTTAACAAGACATGCTATCGTGCATCAAAATCAGCAGAGTTTATCATGTATCATCAACGATCCATACGCACAGCAACACATTATGTTCTACTTGTTACAGTAATTATAGCACATATTTTCACAGGATATGCGCTCGCACAAACGCAAGACAACATAGAATGGCAAAGCAGTGCACATTCACGTTCCCGTTTGCTTATCGGTGAGAAGCAGACAGATGGCACTTTTACACTTGCGATTCTCATTGAGCTTGATCCTTCATATAAAACATATTGGCGCAGCCCTGGCGATTCAGGGTTAGCGCCTGTCATCACAACGCAAGGATCAGAAAATCTTGCATCTTTAGAGGTGCGCTGGCCTGCTCCTAAACGCTTCACCGATGCAAGCGGGACAATCAATGGTTTTGATAAGACACTTCTCCTGCCGCTTATTGTGACTGCAAAAGATCCATCACAATCCATTTATCTGATATTTAAAATGGATTACGGCGTGTGTTTTACGCAGTGTATTCCCACAAGTGTCACGCACACTCTAAAACTTCCCCCTCTTCAAAACATTTTCACTGGAGCTGATGCGCGTCTCATTCGTGAAGCACTCAAAAAAACGCCACTACGCGTTACAGATGCGGAACAAATCCGTTCCCTGATTGTTAATGTAGGGGTGCATTCATTTCAAAATAAGACTGTTCTTAAAGTTGATCTACATCCCCATGAACGTGAAACTGCAATATTTGTTGAGGCTCCTGAGAAGTGGGTTTTAGGTCTTCCACAAAGGCTTGCTGCGCCCGCAGCATTTTTTGGTTCACGTAATGAAACACCTGTTACATATCTTGTACCGATTGAATATCGCCCTATCCTGCACGATTCTCAAACAACACAAACGTTTCGCTTTACTTTGCAATCATCTGGTGATGCTTATGAATTGGAGCAAAGTGTTGATACGACACCTGATCAACCCTAATATTACAAAAAGCGTTTAAAGGATTTTTACATGAGCATTCAAGTTGGTGAAAAACTACCGCAAGCAACCTTTCGCGTCATGACGTCTGATGGACCTGTTGCCAAATCAACAGATGATATTTTTGCAGGGCAAAAAGTTATTCTCTTCGCAGTTCCCGGAGCGTTCACGCCAACTTGTGATAAAAATCATCTGCCAGAATACATTGAGAGTGCGAGTGCTTTTAAAGAAAAAGGCATCGATGCGATCGCAGTGACATCGACAAATGATGTTTTTGTGATGAGTGCTTGGAACGAATCGAGTGGCGCTAGCGACAGGATACAGTTTTTATCCGATGGCAATGGTGATTTCGCCAAGGCTATTGGTTTGACCTTTGATGGTTCAGGTTTCGGTATGGGTGTGCGCTCACAGCGTTATGCCATGCTTGTTGATAATGGTGTTGTCAAAATTTTGAATGTTGAAGATAATCCAGGAAAAGCAGAGTCATCTAGCGCTAAAGTGATATTAGAGCAGCTTTCAAATGAAAAAACATTTTAGATAATTGCTCTCTCTCAACGCACACGTGTTAAGCCTGCTTCATTGATTGCAGACCTAATATAATTATTATGTTGTGTGCCATGATCAAGATCAAAAATACTATGAGAGAGCTCGTGGTAAGCAACCTCATAAGGCCCATACGGTGCGATTTCTAAAAGATCTCGCTCATTAAATTCTATACGGTTGCTATTGGTATTAAGTGTGGCAAAACTTGATCCACCAGTGGTACGATATCCAAAGCTGTATGTGTTTCCCTCATTGAGATCACGTGCAAAATCACGACGCATTGTTGGCGAGCGATTAAGCGCCTCACCTAAATAGTTATAGAGCGTTTGTTCATCTCCGCGATCAAATGTGATTTGACCAGATTGCAGGCCTTGATCAAGTAATTGATAACCTGCATTGCTTGTTTGCGGATTAGCTTGTGCAACAGAAGGGTTGCGAGCCACTGTGTTTGGCATTGATGCATTTGTAGCAGGAGCCGTATTCCTCGGTATGATATTTTGATTGCCTGAACTACTTTGAATATTGACAGGTAGCACTCCCCTCAAAATATCCAGAATATGGGCTGGCGCAGGAAAGCCGTTATTTAAAGAACTACGTTGATTTTGTAATGATCTTGCGAGAGGTTGTGGTGCTGCGTACATATTCGCTTCAGCCCCCCCTGCTCCCTGCGCTAAAAGCGTTTGGCGCATAACCGCTTGAAAGTCTTGTGCACCACCACCAAATCCTGTTCGAAGATTTGGATTAATGTAGGCAAGACCATACTCAATTTGAGGATAGCCTGCCTGTACGCCGCTTTGTGTCCCTGTAGGAGCCATCATCAATCATTCCCGTACTAGCTTCCATAACAAAAGCGTCGACCAAGATAGAGTTTGTGGCTCAATAAGTTCTCATGACGACGCATTGCCAGCTTAGCGCGGTTTGATGCCTCTGAAACGCTTAACGATATTGTGCGCTTAAAATTAACGATTAACGCGATCGCGAGTGAGGGGCATCAACCCTCACCCGATGTGGACAAGATCACCAAGCAGACTTGCTGCAAGTGTTAGTTTTGACAGGCTTAAACCTGAGGTCACAATCTGATCAACTGTGTCCTGAATAATCTGCGCATCATTGCCGCGCTGGCTGATCCAAGCTGGAATAGCCTCTACACCGGAAAGACCTTTAGAGGCCATATCACCCGTCATCGCACGGTGAGCGGCATTAATGGCATCAATGGCACGATCAAGTGCTAAACGATCATAATAATCCTTCGTCGTGATATCGCGTGCTTCCTGTATCAACGCTTCTAGCTTAAAGCGTGCAGCAACTGCAAAATGGGTCGCGGCAACATCGCGCACACTCTGTCCTGTTTTACCAGCAACAAGCACAATATCGGGAGCAGAAGCGAGGACAGGCAGCTGTGCAAGACGAATAGCAAGCGCTTCAGGAACACCTTGAGCAGTCAGATCGGCAATTTCTTTTGCCAGCGCCTGACGTCCTTCGGAAGTGAGCGTTCCATTCAGGCACGCGGTGACGTCAGCAATACCTTTAGCGTAAAGTGCAACGGCTGAATCAAGATCAATACCCGTGCGCACGACATGACGTAAAAACCACACCATGCGTCCATAAAGAAGCTCTTGAACGCACGCATAAAGTCCAACCTGAAGATCACCATCAATCTTGCGGTCTAAGCCATCAATCGCGTTGTTGAGATCGGTCAGACCATAAGCATCACGAGTAAGTGCATAAGCACGCGCAATGGCGGGTGCGTCAGCATTTGTTTGATCCATTAAGCGGGTAATGAGGGTTGATCCACCGCGATTGATCATCGCATTTGCAAGTTGCGTTGCAACAATTTCACGGCGCAAACGATGACTCTGAACTGCATCAGGAAATTGCTCAAGCAGCGCTTGTGGGAAGTAACGCGTCAATTCACGCGCTAAATAAGGCTCATCGGGAACATCACTTGCAAGCAATGCGTCGTGAAGCGCAAGTTTTGCATAAGCGAGTAGCACGGCAATTTCTGGACGCGTTAAACCTTCAGCACGTCTCTCCATGGCCATCAATACATTATCATCGGGTAGGTATTCAACGACACGGTCAAGTCGCCCTTCCTGCTCAAGATGACGCATGAAGCGGCGAATAAAGGCTAACTCACCAGCTCCCTGACGTTGCGTGAGTGATAGTGATAGGGTTTGCAGGTAATTATTACGCAGCACCAGATCAGCAACTTCATCGGTCATATCTGCAAGAAGCTTATTGCGTGCGTCTTGCGTGAGACGCCCATCACTTTCAGGAACCGCTAAAGCGATTTTAATATTCACTTCAATGTCGGACGTATTGACACCTGCCGAATTATCAATCGCATCGGTGTTGAGACGTACGCCTTTTTTGGCTGCTTCAATGCGCCCACGTTGCGTTACGCCTAAGTTCGCACCCTCACCTACGACACGCGCATGAACATCTGATCCAGTAATTCGGATGACGTCATTTGCACGATCTCCAACCTGTTCATCGGTTTCGTCATTAGCGCGAATATATGTGCCAATACCCCCAAACCAAAGCAGATCAACCGGCGCTTTGAGAATGGCTGTCATCACTTCAGCCGGCGTTGCCACAGGCTTGCTGAGACCAAGCACAACACGTACCTCGGGAGAAAGCGTAATCGATTTTGCCGAGCGCGAGTAAATACCACCACCTTTAGAAATCAAGCTAGCATTATAATCCTGCCAGCTTGAGCGGGGTAAATTAAACAAGCGCTGGCGTTCAGCAAATGATGATGCAGGATCAGGTGTCGGATCAATGAAAATATCGCGGTGATCAAATGCTGCGACGAGTTTGAGGCATGGTGAGAGCAACATTCCATTACCGAACACATCGCCCGACATATCCCCAACACCTGCTACCGTAACAGACTCAGATTGAATATCGATATTCATTTCTCGGAAGTGACGTTTCACTGCCTCCCACGCGCCGCGTGCGGTAATGCCCATTTTTTTATGATCATACCCCTGACTACCACCTGAAGCGAATGCATCACCGAGCCAATGCCCCTTTTCAAGCGAGAGTGCATTAGCAGTGTCAGAGAATGTTGCTGTGCCTTTGTCTGCTGCAACAACAAGATACGGATCATTTCCATCATGACGCACTGTTTCAGCGGGGGGAATAATCTCAATGCCTTGAATGTTATCCGTCATTTCAAGCAGGGTACGAATAAAGATGCGATAAGCTTCTGTACCTTCTTGCATCCAAGCCTGTCGGTCAGACATCGGCGGAAGTTGTTTAGGGACAAAGCCACCTTTTGCACCAACAGGCACAATGACAGCATTTTTAACCTGTTGCGCTTTCACAAGCCCTAAGATTTCTGTCCTGAAATCCTGAGGACGATCAGACCAACGCAATCCGCCCCGCGCCACTTTACCAAAGCGTAAGTGCACACCCTCAACACGCGGTGACGATAAGAAAATCTCAAATTGCGGGCGTGGAAGCGGTAGATCATCAATCTTTTGCGATAAAAATTTAAAAGCAATCGTTTCACGCGGCAAACCATTTGAGGCAAGTTGAAAATAGTTGGTGCGGATAGCCGCTTCAATTAAGTTGACGAATTTACGCAAAATCCGATCATCATCAAGACTTGTCACAGCTGCCAGTGTCGTTTCAATACTTGTGCGTATTTCACGCGTAGTCATATCGCGCTTATCGTCACTCACACGCGGATCAAAACGCGCATAAAAATAAGCGACAAGTGCTTGAACAAGTTCAGGATGAGATGAAAGCGTTTTTGCGATATATTCCTGACTGTAAGGTGCACGAATTTGACGCAAATAACGCCCAAATGTGCGCACCATGGCAACATCGCGCCAGCTTAGACCTGCTTCAAGCACCAGCGTGTCGAATGCATCTGATTCAGACAAACCTCTGAATTGCGCCATGAGTGCGGCTTCAATCCGTGGCGCAAGATCTGCAACATTAATTGTACCACCTGCAACGCGCTCCAATGACATATCATGAAGCCAAATGCGCTCATCTTCGCCAAAACCAAGCGGTTGAACGCGATAAGTCCGCTCATTAACAACGCGAAAACCCAAATTTTCAAGCTGCGGTACACGCGATGACAATGGAACCGCTCCGCCACGGGCAAAAACTTTCAAATTTGCGCGCGTATCAGGATCATTCATGCGGCGATAAAACGTGACAGCGCGGGTTTTAGAAGCAGAAAGCGTTTCAAGAACGGCAATATCGTCAATCGCTTGCGCTGATGTAAAAGCTTCACGATACGCGGCTGTAAACGCATCCGCATAACGTTTCGCGAGTGAGCGGGCAGTACTTCCCCCTTTGGAGACATCAAGCGTCTCGCTCAAATTATCACTCCAAGTGCGAACGATATTGATTATCCCTTCTTCAAGCGTTGCTTGAGAAATACGCGGTGTTTGTCCGCCATCACGCCCAATGATGAATTGAGTGCGCGCGAGAAGTCCCTCAGGATAAAAAGGATAAGATGCTGATACGCGTCCTTCATAAACGCGTGCAAGATATTCACCAACGCGCCGGCGCACATTTGTATCGTAGCGGTCTTTAGGAACATAAACGATGACAGATACAAACCGATCAAATTGATCAATCCGCGCCAAAGCTCTTACGCGTGGTCGCTCTGATAAACGCAGCACAGCAACAGCAAAATCATAAAGTGTATCAATGTCGATCTGAAATAGCTCATCACGTGGATAACTCTCCAGAACATTCATCAGTGCACGCCCTGAATAACTTGACGATTCAAAACCTGCGCGTTCAACAACCTGATTGACCTTATGACGCAGGTAAGGAATGGAACGTGGCGATCCTGTATATGCGTTGGACGTAAATAATCCAACGATACGCAACTCACCCGTCAGTTTACCTTGCGGATCAAACATTTTTACGCCGATGTAATCAAGGTGTACACGTCTGTGCACACGCGATTTGACGTTTGCCTTCGCAACCATCATCGCAAGCGGTTTTTGCAAAAAATCACGAATTTCTGGGGTGACGACAACATACTCATTGTCTTTGCGTAGGACGCGAAATTTAGGATCGCTTAAAATCCCTAAGCCTGGATTCTCTTCTGGCTCTGCATGAATATCACCGCGGGGAAACACATATTCGCGCACACCGAGCAACGTGAAGTTGTCAGATGCAATCCAATTCAAAAACTCTACCGCTTCTTCAATTTCTGCTTTTGGCAAAGGCGGCGGCGTCGTTTTATAGAGCGTTATCGCATGACCAAGCGCGTCACGCATCGCTGGCCAATCATTCACTGCATGGCGCACATCGTTATAGGTATTTTGTAGTCCCTCAACCAATTTCTGGCGTGCTTGCTCGTTATCTATGCGATCTATATGAATGTGGATAAGGCTTTCTCGTTGCCCACCCTCTTCTCCCGTTTTGAGAAGACGCTTAAAATGACCTTGAGTATCGCGATCCACTGAAATAATGGGGTGTGCCGTTAGCGACACAACATAACCTTGATCAATCACCTCTGAAAGTGTCGAATCAAGCAAGAACGGCATATTATCGTTGACGACTTCTACAACCGTAATCTCGCGACGATGTCCATCACGCCGCACATCCATATCAAAAAGCCGGACATCAGGCGTATGCACGCGTTGCGCTGTTAAATGGGCGTATGCGGCTTGTGCGATAGCTTGCAGACTAGATTCGTCTAAGCTACTCACATCTTCTCGATTGGTCTGGCCAAAAAGACGCTCAACAAAATCCTGTTCATCTTGCGTTGATACAATACCTTGTTTCGCAACTTTATCCCGCACCATTCCGACCTCCAACCAAACGTGCACACGCAATAACGAGTCTATAGATTGAACTCGTTTGCGTTCCTATAGCGTAGCTTAAGCTTCATGGCTACCTAATGTAAGGAGGATTCGCCAATGAAAAGAGGATTAACACAAAGTGTAATGTGTTTATTTTTTGGTGCTCGCTCATATAAAATGGTGCCGGTTGTGGGATTTGAACTCACGACCTACCGCTTACAAGGCGGTTGCTCTACCACTGAGCTAAACCGGCAACACGCATGCTCTCGTATGTCATCTAAAACTGACGCAGACTACACGGACAAGCGAATGGAATGTTCGCTACCAGCGTTTTCATTCAAGTGCAAGAGGGAACAAAGAAGATCACACATTATACGTCAGATATAGAACCTATACCCCTCACATTTGAAGAGTTGGTGTCTGAAGTATTTTGAAGTTATCGGATAGGCGGTCAACCCATAATCGTGCTTTTTGCGGAAAAGTGGTATTCAGGAAGCCAAGGATGGCCTTCACGA
>JBIKVP010000006.1:0-49033 GCA_044356745.1 Beijerinckiaceae bacterium
CGGTGCGGTGGCGTTTCAAAAGCTCCTGCCGTTGATCCGGTTCTAAAAGCGTACCCATACCAAATTGGAATCAAAACAACCTTAATAAAAAGATAACGCCAACTCTTCACTCACGAGGGGTATAACACCTTTGAAGCGGCAAAAATCTGAATTTTACGTCTCGTTTATAAGAATGCAACGATTTGGTGAGGATTGTGTGCTCATTTCCTGTTTGACATTAGTGACAAGCCCGACTAACCGAAACAACACTTTATAAAAATGTGATAAGGCTCCAAGAGCGCCCCAAAACAGAACGCCCCAGAATAAGGAAAAAAAGCGATGGCTCGTCCAGAACTCGGTACAAAACGTCAGTGCCAAAGCTGTGGTTCTAAATTTTATGATTTGAATAAAGATCCGATCTTGTGCCCAAAATGTGGATCCACATTTCAGGTCTTTGCTCCTGTTGCGGCATTGGCTCGTGCTGAAGATGACGATGAAGTTGTCACAAACGTTGCGGGTGCTGAGCTCGTCTCTCTTGATGATGTTGTCGAGGGCGAAGAAGCAAAAGTGCTTATCGGCGATGATGACATTGATCTTGATGATGATTTAGGGGACGATGATACGTTCCTAGAGGAAGAAGAAGACGATAACGACGATGTTATTGATCTGATTGATGGTGACATTGATACCGATGATGAAACTTAAAAAGCGGTCAATGTGTTGACTTTTCAAAGGCTTCCTCTCATCGGGAAGCCTTTTTTGCATTTTAGGGACAAGTGGTTTATAAGCCCCAATGTTATATTCAGTAACGCCGTATTAACCCTTCTCGTCAAGTATTTGTTGAGTATCCGCGCTTTTAAGGCGGTGTTGTGTGTAAAGGTTATGAGCCGTGCATTATAAGCCGACTTTTCATCAAATATCGTTGCAGATCAAGCGCTTACGTGCATGGTCACGCCCTGACGCTTCTCTCGTTTATACTCCAAGCTTAAAATCTTTCTCGTCCATCGGTGCTTTTGCACTGTCTTGTACGCTTTCTGTTGCCCTTGCCTGTGTTGGTTTGATGATCTCCACACGTGGTCTTCAGGATGCGATTGCCAATGGTGAGACGCGCACCATTTCGATTTATCACACGCACACCAAAGAAAGCGCCAGCATTACGTTTCGCCGGAACGGTAGTTATGATCGTGATGCGCTTGAAAAGCTCAACTGGATGTTGCGTGATTGGCGTAGTGATGAGAAAATATCGATGGATCCGCGGCTGTTTGATGTGGTGTGGGAAGCGCACCGCGAGTCAGGATCATCTCAGCCTTTACACGTTGTCTCTGCGTATCGCTCACCCAATACCAATGCGATGTTGCGTCGCCGATCAAGGGGGGTCGCCAAACACAGCCAGCATACACAGGGCAAGGCGATGGATTTTTATCTGCCTGATGTGGATATGGGTCGTGTGCGTGCCATTGGTATGCGCTTGCAAAGGGGCGGTGTCGGTTATTATCCATCGGCCTTTAATCCGTTTGTGCATCTTGATGCGGGAAGCGTGCGCTCATGGCCGCGCATGAGCCGTGATCAGCTTGCGCGTATTTTTCCCGATGGACGCACGGTGCATCTTCCTGCCGATGGAAAGCCACTTCAGGGTTATCAAGAGGCGCGTGCAACCATACTGGCACGCGGTGGAGCGGTTGCTGGTTTTGGTTATGCGGATGCAGATGAAGGCGCAATCATCAGTGGTGGTAGCGGCAAAAGCTTATGGGCAGCGTTATTTGGCGGTGATGAAGATGCGGACTCACCTGACAATAAGCCTGTACGTAGTAAGCGTGGACGTGATACGGCACGCGGCACACAAGTTGCGTCCAATGCACCCACCAGCTCAAGCGGTGATGATGCAGGCTCACGCACCTTTTTTAACGCGCCTTCCGTCACCACTTCAGAGCCGCGCGTTACAACGCGCCAAGCACCTGTTGCTGTAGCGTCTTTAACGCCTGTTGTGCCTGATGTCAGACAAACAACGGCTGAACCACGTCAAACTGCTGTTGAGAGTCCATCCAATGACGTTAAACCAAAACTGATTGATGTTGCAGCGTTTCCTGCGCCACGTCCCTCTGATTTAAAAGGTGTTGAGCCTATACAGGTCGCATCGTTGATTAACGTGCAACTACCCCCCTCGCGTCCTTCTGATTTAAGCCCAGTTGCACTGCGCGGGGCGCAACAGGAGATTGCATCAGACATCCCCAAAGTTGACGAGAGCAAGCCTGTCGTGGTTGCACATTTTACGCATCCAGAGCCGCCAAGCCGCCCCTTAGAGGCATCTTCACCGTCATCATCGACACCCCTGCCCTCAACGTCTTTGGTCTCTGCGATGCTGCCTCCTGTTCGTGATCAGGCACACCTTGAAGCTCTCACGATGCAAACTGCGTCTCTCCCTCAACGCACACCGCAACCTGTTGCTAACAATCAGCAAGCCCCTGTTATCACCGTGCAACGTCTGTTTTCATCCGCGCCTTTGGTGCAAACAAGCGCAAATGTTAAGGCTCCGGTCGTAACACAGGCGAAGGCGAAAAAGTTTTCAGGTGATACATCGGCGCATCACATGATGGCGCATGTCATGACATCCTCCATCATTGCACGCCCCATCGCAGCAACGCGCTTTCAAAACATCGTGCGTTCAGAGCCGACACAGGCCTTTTCGGGTGATGTGGTGCGTCCGCTTGCTGCTGCTGGTTTTGAAAAGCTTTGATTGAGTCACACGCAATACATTTAATATTGGCGCTTAAATGTTGGCTTCCAGCAGCGTGATTTCGTCGGGTGTGAGGTCAAAGAGCGTGTACACCAGCGCGTTGATCTGCGCTTCGAAATCGCGAATTTGCGCGGTGAGTTGGGCGATGTGGGCGCGGTCACGGGTGATCCATGTCTCCCATTGTGTGCGCTCATCGAGGGGAATATCGACCTTCAAACATTTTTTCACTTCAGCACGGAAGGCGGCAAAATCGGGGAATGTCCACCATGCCTGTAATTTGGTGGAGAGTTTGGCTTTTTTGGATGTTGATAATAAATCAGGAATACGACGGGTGAGCGCTTGTTCAAGCGCATAGCGCTCCTCAGCCGCACGCTGGCACGCTTGCGCCAGCCCTGCGAGTTCGGCTTTTTGATCCGGTGTGACATCGGGAATGGGTAAATTTGCGAGATGTTGTGTGGTTGCCTCAAAAAAGCCGCCTCGCATTTCAGTTGGACGCGATTTAAAGTCCCACCATAAAACATTCGAGTTGAGCAAAGCTAACAAGCTCAGATCATCTGTTGGTATGATGTAGGTTTTATTATTTGAAAAAACGCCAGCATGACCCACTGAAAAATTTCTCTCCGCGTTAAAATGCGGATAGGTTATTTTGGGTTGATCGAAGGCTTCATAGTAATCACAGGCACGCAGTTCCCACCAATAGTCGCCTTGGTCTGTGCGTTTTTGGGCTTTTTTCTCAAAAGGGGCAAGGTGTGTTGCAATGGCAGGATACTGTGCGCGGAACCATGACCACGCATCCATCTCAGTATTTTGATTTGTGTGTTGTTTTGTCCAACCTTTGGGAATGAAGATCAGCCACAATCCCCTGCTCTCAGCGCGCCACCGTTTGAGGTCTTTGCCCTCCAGAAAAGGTTTGAGAAGGTCCGCAGATTTGGGGTCTTGCGCACACAAGCGCTCCTTGGTGGCGGTGTCGATAACAAAGGCTTCGTTCAGCCCTGTTAAAACGCCACGAAAAGGCGTACCATAGACTTGCTTAAGGGTTTTGCGGCCTGTTCGAATTTTATCGCGCAAAGCCTTGAGGGTCGTATGCTCCAGTTCCCACGAGCCTGTGGTCAGTGCGTCTTGCGGATAGGGTGCGGCGTTGGCCTCAAAATCTTGCTGAAACGACTTGAGCGGCAGCGCATTGATTTTCCAAAATTGCAACGCGTGATCGGGGCAAGGCAACGTTTTTTGCATCGTCATGATCACAGGATAGGTGGTGACGCCCTCAAAGACTTGCAAATCGCCAAAATCCACCACCGCTTCTAGTTGTGTCTTGTGACGTAAAAACTCACGCAAGGGCTTGCCCGAACCCGTCTTGAAGAAGGTGGACGAGCAGATATACCCGAGCCTGCCCCCCTCTTTAAGTAGGTTGATCCCGCGCTCAAAGAAGTAACAATAAAGATCACCTACGCCGTGATAGACCTCAAAACGCTTTTCCAAATAGGGCTTCATCGCGCCGAGCATTTCCTGACGCACATAGGGCGGGTTGCCGAGCACCAGATCAAAGCCGCCTTCGGCAAACACCTGTGGAAACGCACTCGCCCACGTGAACCCATGTGCGAGATAGGCGTAATTGGAGTCTTCAATCAGGCTATCACCCACCTTGAGATTATCATCGAGTGAATCGAGCCGTTTGCCGCGCCGCGCCGTTTTGACCCACAAGGAGAGCTTGGCAATCTCGATGCTTTCAGCGTTCACATCCACGCCAAACAGGTTGTTGGTGAGGATTTCCGTATCGGGATCAAAGAAATCCCCCATATGCAGGTTGCCGTTTTCTTCACCCTTGAGCGCGGCAATCTTCTCGTTGACACGGGTCAACTCCATTTTCATCACGTCAAACGCGATGACGAGAAAAACCCCTGAGCCACAGGCTGGATCAACCACGCGCAAGGTTTTGAGCCGCTCACGGTAGGCCTCCCACGCCTCGCGTTCAGCGGATTTTTTCTTCCATTTGAGGGGCTGGGAATCAAGCGTTTCGTAATTCAGGATTTCGCTGTCCTCCACCTCATCGGGGTTATGGGTGAAGGGCTTGAGCGTTTGGACAAAGATCTCTTTAAGGTGTGTGCCGAGTGTTTGTTCCACAATAAAACGGGCGATGTAGTCAGGTGTGTAGACCACCCCGTCGCGCTTGCGGCGTCCGGATGTGCCTGTCTTTTTTTCGGGCTCGCCCTCCTCACCGCGTGCGTGCGCTTGCAAGCGCTCCACATCGGCAATTGATTGCTCGAAAATATGCCCCAATACCGTAACAGACACCTCCGAACTGAAATCATACGCGCCTACGCTCTTAAATTTCTTGCACACATGATCTGGAATGGTGAGGCGATCAAGCACGTCATCTGCGGCAAAAAGCCCCCCGTTATAGGGGGGGATGTTGAGCTTGAGGTTTCCTTCATTGATTGCGGTAAACAGGCTTTTGAAATTGTCCCAGATCGGCGTGGGATTAAACGGGTTGCTGGTGTCACACGCTTTTTCCAAAATGCGATCAGGTAAGAGCCCTGTGTCCTCGGCAAAGGCGGTAAACAACACACGATCCAAGAGCTTTTGCGCTTTGCTGATTGTGTCCAGCGGATGCAGATCAGGGAGTTCCTGACGAATTGTGAAAATAAGCAAATCACGCAGCGCTTTGTAGTCATTATAGAGCGCATTGGTGATGTCTTTATCTTCGCGGCGGCTCTCAGCAAGCAGCTCACCTGTTTTGCCTGTCAACAGGTTTTGCGCCGAGAGCAACAGCATGAATCGGGCGTACTCGGCGGGGTCTGTCATTTTGACGAGATCAAAACGCTCATAGACCTGCGTGCCTTCGCCAAATCCATATAGTCTGATCTCAACCATGTTGGAGACCAGCACCCATTTGGCTCCCGGGATGTTGGTGGCGTATTCCCACGCCTGCTGAACAGGGCTTTTGGCACGCCCGGGCATAATGGCATCAAGGTTTTTCGTGCGCGCTCCTTTTAATTCGAAGGGCGCAATGATTTGTGTTTGATCCGCGTTAAAATGACCTAATGCTAAATCAACAGAGCCTTTAAGAATGGTTTGCTCAGATGTGACGGTATGATCAGCACATTTTGCTGCGCTCACATATCCCAGAACACCCTCAACAATACGTGTTTTAAAATCGGCATGGAGCGCGGTTTCCTTGATGGTCTCAATACGCCCTGAACGGATTAGATCGACCCACTCACATAAATATAATGCGTGATCCTCGGGGATGGCCACCGCTTGAAGCGTATAGCGCTTGAGCGTTTTCGCATTAAACAGTGGCATCGCTTTTCCTGTCTTCACGCGGTTATAAGGGTGAACTTAAACCAACCAGTTGATCATAAAAATACATAGGCATGATGTTCTGGATGCCGCAAGCATTTGATGCGAGGGAAAAGCGAACATAAACACAGGGGCGCTTATATGCGTCCTTCCTCCATCATACGCTTGACACTCTTACGTTACCTTGACTTTTGTTCTCTCTTTGTTTCGTTGCCCATGTGATACATTGTTCATGCGCAAACGTATTCTCACAACGCGTGATCGCTTGAGATGGCATCAGATGGGTAGAGTAGTGAGAATACGGGCGGGAATGCGAGAATGACTGTCACAACGCATGTTGTCTGGTTCAAGCGTGATTTACGGGTTGAAGACCATGCTCCGCTTCTAGAAGCTTCGCGGCGGGGGCGCGTCGTTCCGCTTTATATGATTGAGCCTGAGCTATGGAAACAGCCCGATAGCTTTATTCATGAGCCGTGGCGCATCGAGAACCCGCCTGCGGATTATCCTCAACCCATCGTTCATCATGAGAGCGCCATTAAACATGCGCGGCTTGAAATATCGAAGCGATGGAAGCAGGAGACTTTTCGTGATCAGGCAAAAGCGGTGAACCACAAACTTGGTAGCCGCAATAGACCACCGTCCCGTTCAAAAAATATCCCTCAAAAACCAATACAACAGCTTAGCTTAGACGTATGAATGATGTGAACAGTGTTAGTGGGCGGATATTGAGGCCAAAAATCGTCATGATGCCATCCCACACCCCCGCTTTTATCAGTGATGTGATCCGTATGGCGTGGGCGGATGACGTTTCATTTGATCAAATCAAAAAAGACAAAGGGCTTTGTGAAGCCGATGTCATCAAAATGATGCGCACTAACCTGAAAGCAAGCAGCTTTAAACTTTGGCGCAAGCGTGTTTCAGGCCGACATTCTAAACATGAAAAACGTGCGGCATTGCGGGCTCAACCCGCTTTTACACCAGATGTCCTTTTTCATGAGGACGTGTAATGGCCGCGCTTCGTCTTATCCTTGCGGATCAACTCTCACATTCAATTGCATCCTTGCAAGGGTTAGACAAAGCACGTGATACTGTGATGCTATGCGAGGTGATGGAAGAAGCGACTTACGTTCCACATCATCCTAAAAAGATCGCTTTTTTGTTCGCAGCTATGCGTCATTTTGCCGCTGAACTTGAGGCTCAGGGCGTCAATGTGCGTTACATAAAACTGGATGATCCTGATAATTCAGGGTGTTTTACTGGCGAAGTACAACGTGCATTAAAAGCGCTCAAGCCCTCTCATGTGGTGGTGACGGAGCCAAGCGAATATCGCGTGCTCACAATGATGCGATCATGGCAAGATGTTTTCGATTTTCTGGTTGAGCTTTTGCCTGATACGCGCTTTCTTGCGAATTATGCGCAATTTGCCGCGTGGGCGAAGGGCAAAAAGCAACTGCGCATGGAATTCTTTTATCGTGAGATGCGCAAGACCTATAGCATTTTGATGGATGATGATGGTCAACCCTTGGGTGGTGAATGGAATTTTGATAAAGAGAACCGCAAACCTCCCAAAGCAGGGATGACATCACCACCACGCCTTAGTCATCAAAAATCGGGGATAACCCTCGACGTTTTAACGCTGGTTAAAGCGCGCTTTTCGCATCATTTTGGCACGCTTGAGCCATTTCATTATGCTGTGACACGCGATCAAGCACTGCTTGAGCTTGATCATTTTATTGAAAATTTGCTTCCCTCGTTTGGTGATTATCAGGATGCGATGGTCGCGGGAGAGCCTTATCTTTATCACTCCTTGCTATCGAGCTATCTCAATGCAGGATTACTTTTGCCGCTTGAAATGTGCCAGAAAGCGGACGCTGCTTATCGTAAAGGTCATGCACCACTCAATGCCGTCGAAGGGTTTATTCGCCAGATTTTAGGATGGCGTGAATATATTCGCGGCATTTATTGGCACTTTATGCCAGATTATGGCACGCGCAATCGCTTGAATGCCACGCGTCCACTTCCCGATTTTTACTGGACGGCCAAAACACACATGTTTTGTGTTGCAGAAGCGGTTTGTCATACACGTGATCATGCCTACTCACATCATATTCAGCGGTTGATGGTAACAGGTAATTTTGCGCTGCTTGCAGGGCTTGATGTTCAACAGGTACAAGAGTGGTATCTTGCCGTTTATTCAGACGCGTATGAGTGGGTGGAGATGCCTAACACCCTTGGTATGGCGCTGTTTGGTGACGGCGGTGTGGTGGCAAGTAAGCCTTATGCCGCGAGCGGCAAATATATTCACCGCATGAGTAATTATTGCGCACGATGCCGATACGATCCTGACGTGATGACAGGTGACAATGCTTGTCCGTTTAACGCGCTATATTGGGATTTTCTGGTGCGCCATGAGACTTTATTTCGCGGCAATCAGCGTATGCCTTATGTCTTTTCAACGTGGGACAAATTTGCACCAGAAAAACAAAAGGCTATCCGTGCACAAGCTGCACTGACATTGAAAAAAATGGCTGAGGGGCAGTTATGATCACAGTATTTTATGATGGACAATGTGGCTTATGCCGTCGTGAAATTGACTATTATAAGCGCATTGCGCCTCAAGGTTTGTTTGATTGGCACGATATTACGCTTCATTCAGACGCTCTTGAGCGCTTGGGAATTTCGTATGTCGATGCTTTAAAGCAACTTCATGCGCGCGATGATCAAGGCACTATGCATATTGGTGTCGATGCCTTTTTGCTGATCTGGAGCGTATTGCCTCGTTGGCGCTGGTTAGCTCGTATTGTTAAAATGCCCTTGATTTATTCAACGGCTCACTTTTTGTATCGGATTTTCGCGAATTGGCGGTTTAATCGCTTAAATCATTGTGTGATTGCACAATCATCCTCTCAGCCATGAGTCGTGCTCACATCAGAAGTCTTGCAGGAGATCTTGATGCCGAGAGGGATTAAAAAAGCTCATTTACCCACGAAAATATGTGCCGCGTGCGGCCGGCCATTCACATGGCGCAAAAAATGGGAAAAAGTGTGGGATCACGTCAAATATTGCTCGGATCAATGTAAGTCATGACCATGAAACACGGTGTCATAACGCAGGCTAAAATTCTCACGTACAGTGGAACGCTTCCCCTTGTTATATCACTCGTATTAATTTTTTTTCCTGTGGCAGGTCTTGATCACGTGTTCATGGCCAGCGCTTACAGTGCAATTATCATTTCTTTTTTGTGTGGCATTCACTGGGCAATCTGTGTTTTGTTGCCGGATAAGTCACCGTCCTCTTTATTGCTTTCTAGCAATATTATTGCGTTATTAGCGTGGATTTCACTCCTGATAACGGATAGCGATCTAAAATTTGTATTACAGATTGGATGTTTTTTATCCCTGCTTGTGCTTGATTTTAAGTTGCATCATTTAGGCATTTTACCCGAATGGTTTTATCGCTTACGCTTTCATGCCACGATGATCGTCGTTGCCTGTTTGGCAATACTGGCTTGGTTATAATCATTTTGTTTGGAAATGGCGCGCCTCGACGGAGATTGTTCAAACCATATATTGTCCGACTTGGTCACTTGGTGCTCTCTCGTGAGAGACGTTCACTCTGAAAATTAAAGGTGTAGCTCATGCAACCCTGCCACGTGGCGAACAGGGGGGCACGCGGAAAGGATAATCTGCGGCGCGCGCATAAGCCGAAGGCGCGGAGCCTCGGGAACCGCTGATTGTCGAGGGGCTGGCTCCTAATTTTTTGCGCGAGGGATTGAAGCTGCATAACCAATACACTGCGCTGCTTGCGGCTATGCTGAGCCTTGGTTCGCGAAAGCATGCTCCGTCTCCGACGGTTGCGTCAAACTAAGTATTTTAATAGATGATGTATATATTTTTTTGTAAAAACAAGGAACTATTCATACTCTTGATGGACCGACTGCTGATTAATTGCTAGCTATGGTGTCAAGGGGGCGATGCGGGCATGAACACAACGCCGAAGCCAAAGCCAAATTTTTCCATATCGGCTCAACATTTGGGGCCAATCTTCTCCTTGGATGGAGAGCTTACAAACCATGCCCAGAACCTGATATTCGCCCGAAACGGCACGGGAAAATCCTTCCTGTCCCGCGCACTTCGCTATCTCGATTTGAAAAGCCAGGGCAGAGACATCGTCGATGCCGCTCATAATCTGGTTTCAGACGAGTCCGCCGACGGCAAGGGGGCATTCTCGTTCTCGCGGGGAACAAATGTCTTGGGTGCGCTGCAACTCGAAAAGAACGGAGCCAATGTTTCGGCAAATATAACGAACACGATCTTTCATGTATTCTCTGAAGATTTTGTGGATGAGGAACTAAGAGAGCGAGCATACAAGATAGATGGAGAGATCGAGAACCAGATTTCCGTCGATAGCGAGAACATCAAGCTGAAGGATGCAAAAGAAGCTCTGGAAAAGGCGGTCGCGGATGAACAAGCCGCAGTATCTGCTCTTCGCGCAAAATACGAGAAGGAAATTCTTGCAGAGCTTCACGAAAAAGCGAGCATCAACAAACAGCTCAGGGAATATAAGGCCCTGAATCTTGACGGCTTGCTGGAACGCCTTGCCGAAAAACCTGAACTGTCCGAACAAGCCTTTGCGGAAATCCTTAAAGATTTGGACAGCCTCAAGTCCATTCCAGCGGAACCGGCATATCCCGACTCTCTGGATTCGATCAGGAGTGACGATATCGACCTGGGAGTACTTGAAGCCTCCCTTCAACGGGTGACTTCCCCGTCAAGCGTATCCGAAGATATCAAGAAGAAGATAGATACTCATCACAGCTTTTATGAAGCCGGCGCGAAGATCATTCAGGATGATCATCGTTCAACATGCCCGTTCTGCGAACAAGGTATCACGGACCCTGATCCCAAGGCGGTAATTGACGCCTACATCGCTTATTTTGGAGATGAAGAGGAAAAGCACAAATCGGAGCTTCGGGATTTTTCTCGCAGATTCAACCAGAAAGAGGCCGAACTGAAAGATGCAGAGACACGGCTTGCGAGACAAAGATCGCGATATGACGCACTAAAGCGCTTTGTTCCGTCCAGGAAAGACACTCACGTCGATGACGGGGAATCACAGTTCAATGAAGCTCGGGCAACAATCACATCAATCAAGAACGCCATTCAGCAAAAAACAAATACGCTGTCTGCCCCGCATCCGCTGCCAAGTGACGACCTTGCCGCCCACACAGCTAGCATCAACAAGGTCATCGGCGAGAACAACGCCAAAGTCTTAGAACTCAACAAGGCTGTAGAACAATGGGACGAAGAGCGGAAAGCCCTGCAACGCAAGGCATGCGAGGTATTCGACCGTGAGTTCGCAATCAATAACTGGACGAACATCGAAAACTTGAGAGCGCTTATGGGAGCGGTCAAAAACAAGCACGACGAATTGACAGCACTTGAGAAATCAAGTCCCTCAAAGGACGCCCGTGTGCGGGTTGCCGAGACTTTCGAGCTTTTGCTCAAGGAATTTTTTGCAGCGAAATACGTATTTGATAAAGACAAATTTGTGCTCAAACGCGGCAATCACGAGATGATACGCGGCCCGCACCGCACGTTGAGTGATGGAGAAAAAACAGCCATCGCGTTTTGCTATTTTATAGCCTGCGTTCACCGCAAGGTCACATCGAACAGTGATTACCAAAAACTGTTTCTGGTCTTTGATGACCCGGTAACTTCGATGTCATACGATTTTGTGTTCGCCATTTCACAAACACTTAAAAATCTGGGCATTTCAAACAAGGGTGAAATTTCGATCAATCCGGGCAGGATTGACGGCAATAAGTGTGTCCAACCAGGACTTCTGATCCTGACTCATAGCAGCTATTTCTTCAACATCTCGCGGACGAACAAGGTCGTCAACAAAAACGCAACCTTTTCTCTTTCTACCGACGGAACCACACACAAACTTGCGCGTCTGAGTAGTTATGTCGCTCCATTCGAGGAACAGCTTGCGCATGTCTATCATGTTGCAAAGGGCAATAACCCCGACCACTGCACAGGTAACGCGATCCGCTCCGTCCTGGAAGCAGTCGGGCGCTTTTGCAGGCCGGACAAGTCACATAGCCTGGAGGATTTTATCGCCTATCTCGCAGGCGAGGAAAATATCAGCATCAAGAGCATACTAATTAACTCTCTTTGCCACGGCACCTATTATGATGAGGCTCCACCGCCCGACGATCTCAAGTTGGCGTGCCAGGAAACGATTAAAGTGGTCGAACGGTTCGCCGCAGGACAAATTGCGATTATTCAGAGTGCTGCTGGCAGCAAAACGTAGGGGATGCGGTCATTCCCTTGATCGTTTGGTGCAGGGAAAGTCGAAAGCTCCTGCTCGTGGTCATTCGGAGAAATGATTGCTGACGCGGTCGGGCTCAATGCCGGATGAGCGCTAAAGGCCGCGAGGAATGCAACGGGAGGCGCACAGCAGGCCTCCCTTGCCAAGGAGGCGTGGTAATACCACGCACATCTTGCCTTCTGCGCCATAGACCGTAACGCTCCTTGGAGCGTTGGACGGATTTGTAGATCTTTTACGCCATAGCTGAACCAGCCTTTAGGCTCTGGCCTATCCACCAGTAATCACGGCTCACTTGCCGATCTCGAAACCAAGAAACTGCTGGCACAGGAATGGCTGAAGAATGCAGGCTATCCGCAATTCAGCTTCGAAAAAATGTTTCAACGCGCCATGGAATTCCTCTCAAGCTCGTAGAATCTCTGGCAAAATGGACATCTTGACTACCGCCGTCTGTTGCTCCGTTTGGCCTACGCGAAGCATGTACCGTATCGTCGGAGTCAAGGGCTTTGCAACGTGAAACAGCCTTGCCTTTCAACGTCTTAAGTCGGTTATCCCTAAAATGAAGAAAAATGGCGCGCCCGAAAGGATTCGAACCTCTGACCCTCAGATTCGTAGTCTGATGCTCTATCCAGCTGAGCTACGGGCGCACATGCCTTTGACGTTATTCAAAGGTGAAAAAACGCTTAGCCCCTCCCGCCAACTTTGGCAACCCTTTTTATGCATTTGAAACATGTTGTGTGCGTTGAGCCTGATTGAGGTGCAGACCATGCCGCGCGATGTGGGGAAAACAAAAAGGGAGTGTGCGTCTTTGCTTTTATTCAACGTCAACGTGTTCGCGTCCTGTGGTTTTTCGTCGATCCTCAGCGATCTTTAATATTTTTGGCTTAAGTCAGATGGAAAGAAACGTTTTTAAGCGATTTTGCCAAATTTTTACATCTTTTGACGTAAAAGATATTGCTCAAAAAATACAGCTTTCAAAGGCAGATTTTTTAGACGGCATGTTTTTAAAAAGGCATATTTCCAAAAAGGATTGATGATGACTTCTCCTCTCAAACACACACTGCCTTCGGATCCGTCTTCATCACACGTCTCTTCCACATCGCTTCATTTAATACTCGCCGTTTTTACGGGAGCGATTTTTCTTTCGGCGCTCTTACTTTTTGCTGTGCAGCCGATGTTTACGAAAATGGTCACGCCAACATTGGGGGGAACTCCCGCAGTGTGGTCAGTGGCGCTGGTGTTTTTTCAAGCTGTTCTTTTGGCAGGCTATGCTTACGCACACGGCATAAAACGTTATTTGCCACATACATATGGGGTTATTGCACATCTTGCTTTGATGGCGATTGTGATTGCGTTATTTTTGCCCATTCAGTTTCATGCTGGATGGGGTAAGCCGCCACAAGAAGGGCAAGCGTTCTGGCTGCTCATGGTCTTTGGCGTCTCGGTTGGGTTGCCGTTTTTTGCAATCGCGGCTAACGGCCCATTGCTTCAAGCATGGTTTGCCCGCAGTGTGCATCCACAAGCGCAAGACCCTTATTTTCTTTATGGTGCGTCTAATCTCGGGAGCATGATTGCGCTACTAGCGTATCCGTTTGTTATTGAGCCTGCACTGACGCTTCAAGAGCAATCCATCACGTGGATGATTGGATTTGGGGCACTCATGATTTTGATCATGATCACTGCTTTATTGCTCATGCGGGTGATGCGCCCTCTCAATTTAATCGATCAATCTGATGTAAAGATTTCAGCGCTGCCTTCGCATATTAACGGTCGTGATCGTTTTGCGTGGGTTTTACTCGGATTTATTCCTTCAGGCTTGCTGGTTGCGGTGACAGCGCATCTCTCCACCGACGTGGCGGCTGTTCCCTTATTGTGGGTTATTCCCCTTGCGCTTTATCTTTTTACGTTTGTTCTCGCGTTTCGCTCACAAGGCGAGCGTCTGCACCGGATCATGGTTTTAGCGCGACCTGTGATGCTCGTTGGTTTAATTGCATGCATTATTTTTTGGAATGCCATTCCATGGGTTGCTGTAATGGCTGCTCATTTAGGATTTTTCTTTGTCGTGACAATGATTTGTCATCGTGAACTTTATAATGCGCGCCCTGAAGCAGATCAGCTGACATCGTTTTATTTTTATATGTCGCTTGGGGGCGTATTAGGGGGTGTATTTTGCTCGCTGCTTGCGCCACTTCTTTTTAACTCGATTGTTGAATATCTGTTGCTTGTGCTCGCCGCGATGCTAGTTGATCCGGGATTGGCGCAGCGGATTCGCAACACGTCAAATGGTGTTCTTGTACGGGCGGTGGCAGCGTTTAGTGCAACATGCGCCATCATCGCCATCATGATGACATTTTTGCCCAAACTGCCGATTACGACCCAAATCCTTATTCAAATTGGCCTGATAGGCGTATTGAGCATCGCATCACTTCTCGTCAAAAAGCGTGAGGTGATGTTGAGTGTGATCGCAGCATCGGTCGTCTCGTTCTTACCCATGATGGGATTAAGTGAAGCGGTTTTAGAGCGCACGCGCAACTTTTTTGGTGTGCATATGGTGCGTCAAACAGAGGATGGTGCGGGGCGTTATCTTGCTCATGGCACAACCATTCATGGAGGTGAGCGTTATCGGGATGATAAGGGTCAAGTCTTGAATGAGCGTCCAGAACCTGGCAGTTATTATTATCCGAGCGGTCCTTATTCGCAGGTTATTGAAGCGACACGCGCTGCACGTGGTGGTGTGCTTAAAAATGTTGCGCTTATCGGCATGGGAATTGGCTCTACAGCGTGTTACGCTAAGCCAGATGAGAACTGGACTTTTTTTGAAATTGACCCCACCGTTGCGCGGCTCGCTCAAAATCCGAACTATTTTCGCTCGATGAGCGTGTGTATGCCCAATGCGAAGATTGTATTTGGTGATGGACGTTTAACACTTGCTGATCAAACAACGCGATATGACCTCATTGTGATTGATGCGTTTAGCTCTGATGCGATCCCGATTCACCTGCTCACCAAAGAAGCGACACGCCTTTATGCGTCTAAACTTGCTGAAGGAGGTGTGATCATGTTTCACATCACCAACCGTCATCTTGCACTCGCGCCAGTCGTGGCGGGCTCTGCACAAGAAAACGGTATGATTGCTTACCTGAAACGTGATGAGAATAGTGATGTTACGGGAGATTTCCTTAAGACTATGCGCTCTCAGGCACATGTTGTTGCGGTGGCAGTGCGTGAAACAGATTTAGGCGCGTTGCCACAAATGGATGGTTGGAAACTTCAGAAAAAACCTGAAACAATGCGCGTGTGGACGGATGATTATTCTAATCTGATTGATGCAATGCGCCGTAAAGCACGCGGAGAATAAACTCCTCCCATGATTTTCAACTGCGATGTGGCGAAAATCATAGGAGGCTCTCACCTATTTCCTTTTACATCTGCTTGACATCGTTTAGCCGAAGTTTACACGTAAATTTCTCAGCGCAGTGACGATATAGGGGTTTATGATGCAATCTGTTAAAGCAATCGTTTTGGGTGTGGTTGGCGCATTATCACTGACATTTTCTGTTCATGCACAAACGCCTGCAAAAGAGAGCAAACCCTCTGATGCAAAGCCCGCTGAGACCGCACCAGTCGATAATAAAGCGCCATCACGCGCTTTAAGTGAAATGGAGATTGGCTCACCTGATGCAAAAGTGACAGTCATCGAATATGCGTCGATGACGTGTTCACATTGTGCGCGCTTTCATACCCAGACTTACGAGCCGTTTAAAAAAGCTTATGTTGATACAGGAAAGGTTCGTTACATTTTCCGTGAATTTCCGCTCGATCCTCTTGCAGCCGCTGGTTCAATGCTTGCGCGTTGTGCTGCAGAGGAAAAAACCACGGATCAATATTTTGCAGTTGTTGATTTATTATTCCAGCAACAAAATAATTGGGCGTTTGTCGATAAGCCACTGGATGCATTGCTACAAACAGTACGACAAGCTGGCTTCAGCCAAGAAAAAGCCGAAAGCTGCCTGAAGCGCCAAGATATTTATGATCGCGTCAATGCCTCTAAAAAACAGGGCACGGATGCAGGTGTTGAGTCTACACCGACATTTTTTATCAATGGCACAAAACATAATGGTGCACTACGCCTTGAAGAGCTGACGAAGATCATCGATCCACTTGTGAAAGAGTGATCGTTTTACCTTCGCTTGATGCAACACGTTCATCGTGATACGCAGATGCGATGAGCACACTCCACACTTCTCAATCGCCAGAATTGACTCCTCATGCTTTTTCGATGCTTTCCAGTATTGAAAAGCAAGCGGAGATGGATGTGCGTGTTGAACCGTCGCTTGAAGCACAGTCGATTATTGGACTCACCCGCATTCAACTCGCTCAAGCTTTAGAGGCACTTGGTGTACCTGAGCGCCAACAGCGTATGCGTGTCAATCAACTGTGGCATTGGATTTATCATCGTGGAGTCACAGACTTTGCGCAGATGACCACAATTGGCAAAGATCTCAAAGCCGCACTTGCTCAACGCTACACACTTGCGCGCCCTGAGTTGGTGAGTGAACAGATCTCGCAAGATGGCACACGTAAATGGCTGCTTAAAATGCCGCCCAAAGGTGTCCATGATAAAGGCGCTGAAATTGAATGTGTCTATATTCCAGAAATTAATCGCGGCACGCTGTGTGTTTCAAGTCAGGTTGGGTGCACACTGACCTGCACATTCTGCCACACAGGAACGCAACGCCTCGTGCGTAATCTAACATCGGCTGAGATTGCAGCGCAGGTGATTGTCGCTCGTGATCGTTTAGGCGATTGGCCAGATCAACATGCACCAGAAGGCGCGTTTGTGCCCAGTGATGGGGGGCGCTTTGTCTCTAATATCGTGATGATGGGCATGGGTGAGCCGCTCTATAATTTTGAGAATGTGCGCGATGGTTTAAGCGTTGTCACTGACCCTGAGGGATTAGCGATTGGCAAGCGACGCATTACACTTTCCACATCGGGTGTTGTGCCGATGATCGAAAAAGCGGGGGCTGAAATTGGTGCAATGCTCGCCATTTCGCTCCATGCGGTACGTGATGATTTGCGTAATGAGCTGGTTCCGCTCAATAAAAAATATCCCATTGCTCAACTCTTGGAAGCGTGTCGCACTTATCCTGGGGTCTCTAATGCGAAGCGCATTACATTTGAATATGTGATGCTCAAAGGCGTGAACGACTCTGATCATGATGCGCGGGAACTGGTGCGGTTACTCAAAGGTATTCCTGCCAAAATCAATCTTATTCCGTTTAATCCGTGGCCGGGCTCGCGCTATGAATGTTCTGATTGGGAGCGTATTGAGCGTTTTTCAGATATTGTTTTTAATGCGGGCTATTCGTCTCCCATTCGCACCCCTCGGGGGCGCGATATTCTGGCAGCATGCGGTCAGCTTAAAAGTGCAACCGAGAAACTACGTGCACGTGCGCGTCTTATGCAGGAAAGCGGCATTGGGTCTGAAGGGCTTTATATCAGTGCCGATGATGAGGATTAAACGACATGTTGCGTCTTTTTCTGTGGCTTCCTATTGTTTTTGTGCTGTGCGTTTTTGTCACATTTCATGTGTTTATGGTGGGAGCGCTTGTTAGGCCTGATACGGGACATGTTCTGTTCACATTCATTTGGGAAGCGCTCAATGCGTTTATTGAAATTACGGTTGCAGGATCACCTGAAGCTGCCGCTCATATGAGCGTGAGCGCTGTTCTTACGATTTTACTCACGCTGTTTGTGCTGCCTGTTGGTTTAACTATTGCGATATGCGAGATTTTTCGTATCCGCTCTTTTCTTACTCAGATGGCGCTAACAGGTGGTTTGACACTATTTTTGCCGCTCGCTGCGCTTGAAGTGCGCCGGCCACTTGAATCCATGGAACAACATGTCTCAATCTTGTTATTTTTAGCAGGATGTGCGGCAGGTGCAACGTATTGGCTTTTGGCTGGACGCCATGCGGGCGGCGAAAAACCGAGCCATGATGTTGTTACAGATCCTACACGTGTGCCGGAGTAAGGGACACCGATTCACCGCATCCACAAGCCGATGTCTGATTGGGATTTTCGAACACAAATTGTGCTGACAGTTTATTGGACACAAAATCAAGCCGCGAGCCAATCAGAAACAATACCGCCGTTGGTTCAATGAAGACTTTGACGCCATCTTGCTCAATGATTTCATCGCCTTTTTGATGTTCATGTGCGAGCGCGAATGTATACGACATACCCGCACATCCTCCCTTTTTAACACCCACACGCAATCCTAGGGCAGGCGTTGGGGCGTGTGTCACAATCTCACGAATGCGGCTTACAGCCGCTTGTGAGAGAGAAATCACGCTTAAAGAGAGTGGGGACAAGCGCATAATCTTTAAAGTGCCTTTCAGCTTTTACGTTTCATACTCACTATACCTGATTTGCTAGCCATCGTCGAGATTCTCATTATGATCTTTGAAAATGTTCTCTAAGCCGCTTTATCTGGAACATCGATGATCAGAATTTCGGCATCCGTTTGCGCCACAATATCCACGGAAGGAAGACCCACAACCTCAGCCCCATCGCCTTGGTTCATAGGTTGATCATTAATTGTGAATGTCCCTTTTGATGCAAGAATATAAGCTTGATGCTTAATGGATTGAGAGATGCTTGTGCCGCTTTTGAGGTTTCCGCCATAAATTGCGGCATCCTGGTGAATGAAGAGCGCGCCTGTGGAGGCATCTTCGCTACGACCAGATACAAGGACATGAAGCGCATTCTCAACAAACTCTTTGGGAAAGGCTTTTGCCTCCCAGCGCGGCGCAACATCGCGCGCATTGGGTTCAATCCAGATCTGATAAATGTGGGTTGTGACACTTTCGCGATTATGCTCTGAGTGTGACACACCGCGTCCTGCGCTCATCACCTGTACATCGCCTGCACCAGTGCGCCCTGCATTACCCTGATTATCTGCATGGGAAATGGCTCCCTCACGCACATAGGTGATGATTTCCATATTGTCGTGCGGATGCAGTGCAAAGCCCCGACCCGCCGCAATCATGTCATCATTAATGACATGCAAAGCACCAAAACGCGTCCGTTGAGGATTATGATAACGCGCAAAGCTAAAATGATGTCGCGCATCAAGCCAGCCATGATCCGCATGTCCTAAATTCGCATAGGGATAAACTGTAATCATGGCATTGCCCCTTCAAAGAATCTTTTTTGATCCTAATAGGATATGGGCACGCTTTATCATGACGGCAAGGGGTTCTGGCTTATCCTGTAACCTGTCCCAAATCAACGACACGGCGTGTGACAGTGCGAAGACCTGCAAGCAATCTCAGGCGGTTGAGGCGCACCGCGTCATTCTCCGCATTAACGGTGATATGTTCAAAAAACGCATCAACAGGTGCACGTAGTTTTGCCAAACTTGAAAGGGCTTCGCGATAATCCTGTTTGGCGAGCGCATCCATTGTCTCTTGGCGTGCATGATTAATTGCGACAACGAGTGCTTTTTCTTCAATCAAATTCAGAAGAGCTACGAGGGTGAGATCAACAGGAGACTCAAAAGCGCCTGCACCATCCTTTTTCTCTTCAGCTTTCAGAATATTGGCGGCGCGTCTGTATCCTGCGAGAAGATTCTGACCATCGTCACTTTTGATGAAATCACTCAAAGCATGAACCCGCTCCACAACTTTGAGCAAATCATCTTGGGTTTCTAGTTGTGCCTGATCACCTGAACTTAATGCCGCTTCAATCAGATCATGGCGGACACCTTGATCTTTAAGATAAACTGTGAGGCGATCGCTGAAAAAACTCAACAGATCAGCGCATTGATCATCGTTGAATGTTAAAGTTGATCCAGGAGCAGCCTGATCCAGCAAACCACGTGCTGCTGTCATTAGTACATTTTTAAGCGGGAGTGAGCGCTTATTTTCGATGATAATCCGAATAACGCCCAATGCTGCACGTCTAAGGGCGTAAGGATCTTTAGAGCCTGTTGGCTTTTCGTTCATCGCCCAAAAACTCACAAGTGTATCGAGTTTATCTGAAAGGGCGAGAGCAACCGCAACAGGGTCTGTTGGAATATGATCAGAGGGGCCTTGCGGTTTGTAATGCTCTTCAAGTGCGATACACACACTTGAGTCATGCCCTTCAAGCTGTGCGTAATAGCGTCCCATCAAACCTTGCAATTCGGGAAATTCGCCCACCATATCTGTGACGAGATCTGCCTTACATAAACGTGCCGCTTGAGACACTTTTTCTGGATCAGCTTGAGTTGTTTTAGCAATTTCTCGTGCCAGTGTTGCCAAACGTTCAATACGCGCAAACTGTGTACCCAGCTTTTCATGAAAGACAATGTCTTTGAGCTTTTCGGCGCGGGTTACAAGTGGGATTTTCTGATCGCTTTCCCAGAAGAAGCGTGCATCTGACAGCCGCGCTTTCACGACCCGTTCATTGCCTGCAGTGATGGCTTGACCACCATCAATCGCTGCAAGATTAGCGGTCAGTAGAAATGCGTTGGCTAATTTTTGATGTTCATTGACAGAAAAAGGGGCGTAACGCCGCATCACAAAACACTTTTGATTAGCGCGGATGGTGGCACGGATCACTTCAGGAGGGATATTCAAAAATGCTTCGTCAAAGCGCCCCATCAGCACAACCGGCCATTCGACGAGACCTGAAACTTCCTCAAGCAGTCCTTCATCCTCGATCATCTCAAAGCTTTGCGCGAAGGCAAGATTTTGCGCATCGGTGCGAATGATGCTTTTGCGCTTATCTTGATCAAGCACCACATAAGCCTGTTCAAGTTGCGCGATGTAATCATCAAAACGGCGCACGGTGATGGGTTCAGGTGCGAGAAAGCGATGGCCATAGGTGATGTTTGATGCGGATAAACCATCGACCTCAAAAGGCACAATCTCAGGTTCTTCATTCTCGGTGCCGAATGTACACACGATGGATTGTAGCGGGCGCACCCAGCGCAAGGAAGATGTGCTCCGTGAACGCTCACCCCAACGCATCGATTTTGGCCACGGGAATTTACGAATGATGTCTGGTAAAACCTGTGTAATGACATCAACCGTTTCACGCCCTTTTTTTGAGATCACTGCAAAGATCACTGCTTGATCTCCGGAGCCCCGGACTTCAAGTGTGATGCCGCGCTCTGGATAGGTGTGCGTATGTCCTTCGCTTAAGTTTAAACGTGATGCGTCTTCAGGATTTAAGTTAATTGCTTTAAAAAAACCCTGTTGTGCGGACATTGGAGCGCTAACGCGAGGCCCTTTGCGTTCCTCAGAAACGTCCTGACCCTTAGCAGGTAATCCTACAATATGAAGTGCTAAGCGTCGCGGGGTCGCATATGCTTTTGCACCTTCATAGTTTAAGCCATGGTCGACAAGCGCATCAGTGATACGTTTACGCAGGTCATCCGCCGCTTTGCGCTGCATACGGGCGGGAATTTCTTCAGAAAATAATTCAAGCAAAAGATCAGGCATATTTTTATTCCTTTATCCTTGCCCACCAGCGGTTTTGAGCCACGCTGCACCGCACGCTTTAGCAAGCTCTCTCACTCTTAAAATGTAGCTTTGGCGTTCTGTTACAGAAATCACGCCGCGCGCATCTAAAAGATTGAAAATATGACTCGCTTTAATGCATTGATCATAGGCAGGAAGCGACAGTGTATGGCTTTGATCGTGATCGCCCGCTGTTAAAAGTGCCTGACACTCTTGCTCGGCGTCCCGAAAATGTTGAAATAAAGCTGATGTATTGGCGTGTTCGAAGTTGTAACGCGAGTATTCTTGCTCTGCTTGCAAAAAGACATCGCCATAAGTGACTTTTTGATCACCACTTAAACCGTTGAAATTAAGATCATAAACGCGTTCAACACCCTGCACATACATCGCAAGGCGCTCTAAACCATACGTCAGCTCACCTGCTACAGGGGCGCATTCAAAGCCAGCGACCTGTTGAAAGTAAGTGAATTGGCTCACTTCCATACCATCGCACCAGCATTCCCATCCCAGACCCCATGCGCCAAGGGTTGGACTTTCCCAGTCATCTTCAACAAAGCGCACATCGTGGAGTTTGAGATCAATTCCAATCGCCTCAAGTGATTTAAGATACAGGTTCTGAATATCTTGCGGTGAAGGCTTTAGAATCACCTGAAACTGATAATAATGTTGTAAGCGATTTGGGTTTTCACCATAGCGGCCATCTTTGGGACGACGCGATGGCTGAACGTAAGCGGCATTCCAGTTGCGGGGCCCTAAAGCGCGGAGCGTTGTTGCAGGATGAAACGTTCCTGCCCCAACTTCCATGTCATAAGGCTGAAGAATCACGCATCCTCTCGCCGCCCAGAATTGCTGAAGCGTGAGAATCAATCCCTGAAACGAGCGAGTAGGGTGTAAAGCCGAGGATGTTTCAGGCTGCGACATCAAAAGTGTCTCCAGTGTGATCGTGACAAAAGCACTTAAAAGGCCTTCGTGCGCACTAGTCAATGCATTTGGCGTCAAGCTGCGCTTCTGTAACGCGTGACTTTAAAACAACACCCTCAAATCGCTCATCTTTATGTAGATTAAAATGTGTGCCGTTGTCCAAAAATGAACCAACCCATTAACACAAAAGTAACGTTAATTGTTTCTTACTGGTGGTGTTGTTTTATTGATTTGGAGCCACCAATGTTTTCAAAAACTTTATCCTTTTTGTCAGGCGTATCTGTTTTATCTCTCGCTGTGGCCTCCCCTGTTCTGGCCGCTGATCTGCCCATGCGTAAAGCCAAGCCTGTTGAATATGTGAAGGTTTGCTCAACTGAAGGCGAAGGCTTTTTTTATATTCCTGGAACCAACACCTGTTTGCGGGTAGGGGGGCTTGTGCGCGCTGAAAGCCGCTATTTTGAAACAAAATGGACGACACCTGGCGATGGTCGCGCACAAAATGCAACTGGGTTTCGTGCGCGTGCATGGCTGAATATGGATGCACGGACACAAACTGAATACGGTTTGCTGCGTACCTTTTTCCGTTATGAGCTTAATGGTGACACTGGCAATTATGCCAACCCTGCTATTGCACCAGGTGTAAACCGTACCTATTCGCTTCTTGAAAAAGCATTTATCCAGTTTGCAGGGATTACAGCGGGTCGCACCGCATCATTCTATGATTTTTATGCGAATGACATGAACTTTGCTGAAATCGGTGGATCAGAACTTAGCCAGCAAAACGTTCTGGCTTACACGACATCTCTTGGCAAATTGTCGATCACTTTTGGTATTGAAGATCGTACACTGCGTGATACTGCGGCGGGAAACCTCGTTTATGGCGGCACACGTTCTCCTGACATCGTTGGATCCATTCGGTATGATGATGAAAAAGGCATTCTTGCTGCTGCACAGTTGTCTGGGGCGCTTCACCAAAATCGTGTCATGAACCGTGATTTAGCTGGTAATTATATTGACAGCGAATTTGGCTATGCAATCCAAGGGGGATTAAAGTTTAATCTGCCTGCCTTGGCGGAAGGTGATGTACTCTGGCTGCAAGCTGCTTATGCAGAAGGCGCGCTCTCTTATCTTGGTGCGAACGGTGTGCCTAACACCTTGGGTGCGCTTAACCTCATCCATTCTGATGCATCGATTATCAATGGTGATCTGAGCAAAACCAAGGGATATGCTTTTACGGCTGCCTTCACCCATTATTGGACACCTACCGTGCGCACAAATGTGTATGGCTCTTACATCGGTCTTGATTACGCCGCCGCCGCTGCTGATCCTCTGGTTGGAGGCTTCCGCGATACGCGCATTGTTCAGGCGGGTGGTGCTTTGATCTGGTCACCAGTGGCTAATCTTGATCTGGGTGCAGAGGTGCTTTACCACCACATTGATCCAGATGGTTCTGTTGCGCTTCCTGTCACAGGTTTTCGTAATAGTGAGGGCGCAGTTGAAGCGCGTTTACGCATACAACGCGGCTTCTAAGCACTTTTCCTGTGTGTGAATAATTAGACCTGCGCACTTGTTTGCGCAGGTTTTTTTATATCGAAAACGATACAGACCTCGATATTTTGCGTATAGAGAGTGTTCTTTAGTGTTGCCTTCTAGAGATATTATCTCCAACTGGCCTCTCATTTGGCTGTTTTGTATTTATGAAAATTGTTCTGCCCTCACAGTTACCTGCGTATCCGTCATTGATGATTCTTGTGGTCATTTCAGCGGTGCAGCCGTTCGCACTCAACGCGCTTGCGCCCGCAACACCTGCACTTGCTCGCGCACTGAATACCGATTATGGCACGATCCAGCTCACGCTGAGCCTTTATCTTATGACAGTTGCACTTGTTCAACTCATTGTAGGGCCGATTTCAGATCGGGTGGGACGTCGCCCCTGTATTCTTATTGGTCTTGCTGCTTATACTCTTGGCTCGCTTTTAGGAGCGCTTGCGCCTTCAACAACTGTTTTGGTCATTGCGCGAATGGTGCAAGCAGCTGGCGCAGGAACGGCATTTGCCCTTGCCCGTGCGATGGTGCGTGATACATCCAACAAAGATGAAGCAGCCAGTCGCCTCGGCTATCTGACGATGGTGATGGTGGTTGCGCCAATGCTTGCTCCCCTTATCGGGGGGTATATTGATGCGCATTATCATTGGCGCGGGATTTTCGTGCTGATGGTGCTGATTGGGTGTGTCTCCCTGTTTTTTGCTGCTGCAAAAATGCCTGAAACGAACCATACCCGTGAAACGCAGTCGAGCGTCATGGACTACATTTATGCCATGCCTGATCTGTTTCTTGATCGTAAATTTTTAGGGCCAGCACTGGCTATGGCGCTGACAACAGCAGCTTTTTTCGCGTTCATTGCGGGTGCGCCCCACATTACGATTAATGTGATGGGACAAACACCTGATGTTTATGGCCTTTATTTTGTTATTACGGCCATTGGCTATATGTTCGGTAATTTTATGTCAGGGCGCTTTGGGCAACGGATCGGCGCTGAGCGCATGATGCGTATTGGTACAAGCTTATCCCTTTTATCTGTCTGTCTTGAAATTGTGGTCATGATGCTTGGCGTGTGGACACCCACAACGTTTTTTATTCCTCTCTCTCTGAATGCGATCGGAAATGGTTTTACACTGCCAAGCGCAACGGCGACCGCGCTATCTGTGCGGCCTGAACGTGCAGGAACGGCGGCGGGATTAGCGGGTGCGCTGCAATTGGGAACAGGAGCACTCATTGCGTTCATCACAGGGCACGCGGTGATCGCATGGCCTCCTGCTTTGATTGTCATCATGTTTGTCTGTGTCGTAATAGGATTTATCGCTCTGCGGTGGGGAAGGGCGGCTTAAGTTACTCATTAATTATGATCACGCTTTGTAATGCACCTGTTGACAGTTCTCTAACTCATTCAACGATGACTAGACGCTGCATAGATAGCGTTATAGCGTTTAAGATGATTGTGTGAGACGATTGCAAATCATGTGTCATTGAATGACGATCCGATGCGTAATGGGAGCAAGTATGCCCTTTTTTCTTACGATAAGTCGTTTGATTGATGCGTTCAATGCGCGTTTGGGGCGCACAGCTGCATGGGCACTTGTGCTTGCAATTCTCATTTCCACGATCAACGCTATTATTCGCAAACTCTTTAATGTGTCATCAAATGGCTGGCTTGAATCACAATGGATGCTCTTTGGCGCGGTATTTCTGCTGTGTGCGCCTTGGACGCTGCAAGCGAATGAACACATCCGCATTGATATTATCAGTGCCAAGCTTTCGCGCTTAAGCCGTCATCTGATTGATGTGATGGGACATCTTGTTTTTCTCATACCGTTTTGTGTGGTGATGATCATTACCAGCTGGCCATTTTTTACACGTTCTGCGCCCTCGTGGAGCGACATTTCTACCGTGCTCAATCATGCGCCCTTTATTGAATGGCTGCCGCAAATTTTAGATCTTGGCGAGCAATCACAAAACGCAGGAGGGTTACCGCAATGGCCTGCGAAAGGACTTGTATTTGTTGGATTTGTGGCGCTGTTTGCACAAGCCATTTCTGAGCTCATCAAGCGTGTAGCCATTATGTCAGGGCATCTTGAAGATACTTCATCGGGAGGAGGGCATCATGATGCTGCACAAGCAGAAGCGCAGCGCTTGCTCGATTTGGCTCATGCGGAGAAAAAAGCGACATTAAGCGTCACGACGCCTGAAACAACGGTGCGCTCATGAGTGCATTTCTCATCGAAAATATGGCGCCTTTAATGTTTGCGGCACTCGTTGCGATGTTGCTTCTGGGCTACCCCGTCGCTTTTGCATTAGCTGCTAATGGTCTTGTCTTTGGGTTGATCGGGATTGAAATGGGGCTGTTTCAGCCTGATTTCCTTCAAGCTTTGCCTGAACGGATTTATGGCATCATGAACAATGATGTGCTGCTTGCCATTCCTTTTTTTACGTTCATGGGGCTCGTGTTAGAGCGTTCAGGGATGGCTGAAGATCTCCTCGATACGATTGGTCAGCTGTTTGGTACAATCAAAGGAGGATTAGCCTATGCGGTCGTGTTTGTCGGAGCGCTCCTTGCTGCAACAACAGGGGTTGTCGCTGCCTCTGTGATCTCAATGGGGCTGATCTCTTTGCCCATTATGTTGCGCTACGGATATGATCGCCGCTTAGCCGCAGGTGTTATTGCCGCCTCTGGTACTTTAGCACAAATTATTCCGCCTTCACTCGTCCTTATCGTATTGGCGGATCAACTCGGGCGCTCAGTTGGAGATATGTATGAAGCGGCCTTTATTCCAGGGCTGGTGCTTGCAAGCATGTATGCAGGTTATATTTTCCTGATCACACTCTGGAATAAAGAGGCAGGACCCGGCCTTCCTGTTGAAGCGATTGGTTATCGGGAAGATAACGGAGCGCGTGGCGTTTGGCAGCTTGGTATTCTCACAGCTTTTTCAGGGTTGGTCGGCTATTATATTGTTTCACAAACGGATGTAAAAGGTGGCGCTGATTTTGTCATTCTCGTGATGTCAGTTGGGGTGCTGGTCTCATTTTTGAGTGCAATGTTTAATCGGCTTTTTGGCGCACGCCATCTTGTGATGACAGCGCTGGCTTTCGGTGTGTTTTTCATGGGCTGGTACTTTCTCAAGCAAACGGATCATGTCCGCCTTGGTTTGTTTTCAGAGGCACTTGCTGCCGGTGCGCTTTACGCTCTGATTACTGGTATCCTTGAACAGGTAACACGTTTCAAATTGATCTCACGGATTGCGGAGCAGGTGACGTTTGTCATGGTTCCTCCCTTGGGACTGATCTTTTTGGTGTTAGGGACGATTTTCATCGGTGTCGCAACGCCTACCGAAGGGGGGGCGATGGGCGCAACGGGTGCCGTTGTGCTTGCAGGTATTAAGCGCGCATTGAGCGGTGAAAAAAAACGCTTTAATCTTGACATGATCAGGCAAGCAACCTTTGCAACGGCTAAGCTTTCTGCGTTTGTGATGTTTATTCTCGTGGGTGCGCGTGTTTTTTCACTCACTTTTTACGGTGTATCGGGGCATGTGTGGGTTGAGCACCTTCTCACATCGCTTCCTGGTGGTCAGATCGGTTTTCTTGTTGTTGTCAATACACTGATCTTTTTGCTCGCCTTCTTCCTTGATTTCTTTGAATTGGCTTTCATCATTATTCCTTTAATTGGGCCTGTCGCTGACAAGATGGGTATTGATCTGATCTGGCTTGGTGTGATGCTCGCTGTGAATATGCAGACGAGTTTTATGCATCCGCCTTTTGGTTTTGCTTTATTTTATTTGCGCTCAGTGGCTCCTCACAATCCTTATATCGACAAGGTCACTCAACGGATGACGCAACCGGTGACCACAGCGCAGATTTATTGGGGTGCGGTGCCTTTCGTGATTATTCAATGCATTATGGTTGCGCTGGTGATCACCTTCCCTCAAATGGTGATGCATTACAAAAAGTCACAAAAAACAATTGGTACGCAGCAAATTGAACAGAATTTACAAAATCTTACGCCGACGTTTGATCTGCCCCCGCCTGATCTGAGCACTGTGCCAACTCCGTAAGCAGTGGATTATGAGTGTTGCCTGTTCTTTTGGCGGCTGTGGCCCATTGCTCCAGTTTTTCCAAAAGCTGCTCGCGTATAACGTTTGGATCAGGTGCTGGTGCAGTGCGCCCTTGTCTTTTTTTGTTGGGTTCTCGTGACATATTATCTCCTTGCGTATTATCCTCTTCGCTTTGTGCCAAATCCAGTTGACATAGACGATCAAGCGTTGTCACCAACGCGCCGATATCACGTGCAAGCCCTGTAGAGCTTCCTGAAAGCGTAGGGGCATCACGCAAACATGTTTCAAGCTGATCAAGGTAATGATCAACCAGCGTCCATAATCGCTCAATAAACGCTTGTTTGCGCTTTAAAGGTGTTAGTGGCTTTTTTTTCGTCTCTGGAGTAGGCATAATCTAATTTAACACTGCGCTTAAAAGCGGGGATAACTTTTTTGGATACTCAGCACGTGTCTTTGAATGAACCATCGCCTATTGATCTTAAACAGGCCATTCGTGAAGAGGCTCTTCGTACGCGCGATGGTTTGAATTTAGAGCAGCGCGACTCTGCGACGACGGTGATGACCTCACGTGTTTTAACGTATTTGATGACACTTGAGCCTTTTACATCGGTTGCAGGCTATAGCCCAATTCGCTCTGAAATAAATCCGCTTTCTTTAATGAACTCTTTGATTATACAGGGTAAAACACTCGCGCTCCCCGTGATTTTTGGTCGCGACTTGTTGTTTCGCCAATGGCTGACCTATACACCGCTCATTACCCGTCAATGGGGTTTGCGGGAGCCTGATCATGATGCACCACTCCTTTTGCCGGATGTATTACTTGTTCCGCTTGTGGCGTTTGATGCGCAAAACCACCGCTTAGGATATGGCAAAGGATATTATGATCGTGCGCTTAAAGTGCTGCGTGAACAAAAGCACATCATTGCTATTGGGGTCGGCTATGAGGTGCAACGGGTTCATGATATTCCCGTTGAAGACCATGATGAGCCGCTTGATGTGATCATAACAGATCAAGCGCTCTATGCGCTTAACAAAGGCTGATGTGATGCGATTGTTGTTTTTAGGCGATATTGTCGGAAAAGCGGGACGCCAAGCTGTTGTCAAACAACTTCCAGATTTGCGTAAGAACTGGAAGCTCGACGGTGTTGTGATCAATGGCGAAAATGCAGCGGGCGGCTTTGGCATTACAGAGAGCATCGTTGAAGAACTGATTGATGCCGGCGCCGATGCGATTACGCTTGGTAATCATGCCTTTGATCAGCGTGAAGCATTGATTTTTATTACGCGCACCCCGCGTCTTGTACGCCCTGTCAATTATCCCAATGGAACACCTGGGCGCGGGGCAACACTGGTTGATTTACACAACGGGGCACGGCTTCTTGTTGTTAATGTCATGGGACGCCTCTTTATGGATGCAATGGATGATCCGTTTGCAGCCCTTAATCGCGAATTGGAACTTGCGCCTCTCGAGCGTGTGAGTGATGCGATTATTGTTGATATTCACGCTGAAGCCACGAGCGAGAAACAGGCCTTTGGTTATTTTTGTGATGGTCGTGCAAGTTTAGTGGTTGGCACGCATACTCATGTTCCCTCGGCGGATGCCCGTATTTTGAGTGGTGGAACCGCCTTTCAAACGGATGCGGGAATGTGCGGCGATTATGATTCGGTGATAGGCTTTCACAAGGACGAACCCCTACGGCGGATGGTGGAAAAAACACCGGGATCTAAGTGGGAAGCGGCGAGCGGTGTTGGCACTCTTTGCGGTGTTGCTGTTGAGACAGATGATTCTACTGGTTTGGCACGCTTTATTGCGCCTGTGCGTTTAGGATCCATCTTGCGAGAGGCGATCCCTGAATTCTGGGTCTAGTGTGTTTTAAAAAAATAGTTGCCAAATATTCGGGAGCTGGCAAAAAAGCTCCCATCATCATCATGGATAAGGACGAGGGCTATGGCCGGTCATTCCCAATTTAAAAATATTATGCATCGTAAGGGGCGCCAAGATGCAGTGCGCTCTAAGCTATTTTCAAAGTTAGGGCGCGAGATTACCGTTGCAGCAAAAATGGGTTTGCCGGATCCGAATATGAATCCGCGTTTGCGCGCTGCAATTATCGCTGCACGGGTTGAAAATATGCCTAAAGATAATATTGAGCGGGCGATTAAGAAATCCCAAGGTGGGGAAGGCGATAATTATGAGGAAGTCCGCTATGAGGGCTACGCGCCGGGCGGGGTTGCTTTGATCGTCGAAGCTCTCACCGACAATCGTAACCGCACGGCTCCTGATGTACGTTCCTATTTTGCTAAATTCGGTGGTAATTTGGGTGAAACAGGCGCTGTATCTTTCATGTTTGATCGTTTGGGCGTGATTGAATATCCTGCAACCGTTGCAAATGCAGATACGATGCTGGAAGCTGCGATTGAGGCTGGTGCTGAAGATGTCGTATCAGGCAGTGATACTCACGAGATTTTCACCGCGGTGGATGCGCTCAATGAGGTTGCGAAAGCACTTGAAGCCCAATTTGGCGAGCCTCAAAAAGCGACTCTCACATGGAAGCCGCAAAACACCGTTGCCGTTGATGACGACGCCGCCGAAAAAATTCTCAAACTTTATAATATGCTTGATAATCATGACGATGTGCAGCACGTTTATGGAAATTTTGAAATTTCAGAAACTTTTATGGCCAAAATGGCCGCTTCATAAGGTGTATATCGTGGTACATGCAGCGCTTACTGCTTAAAATAAATCAGGGGAAGCGTGAAACAGTTGACGACACCCCCTTTTCAGGCGTATTAAGCGGGATCATATCTCGTCTGCATTTAGACTTAAGGAACGTAACATGTCACGTCGTTGTGAATTAACAGGGATTTCCCCCATGAGCGGCCATCTGGTGAGCCACTCAAACCGCAAAACAAAGCGCGTTTTCCGTCCCAATTTGTGTAATGTGACATTGCAATCTGAAGTCTTAGGACGTGCAATTCGTTTTCGTATCGCAGCTGCTGCCCTGCGCACCGTTGAGCATCGCGGTGGTCTTGATGCTTTCCTAGCAAAAGCTAGCGAAGCTGAATTGTCACCTTCTGCTCGCGTTATCAAACGTGAAATCGCCAAAAAGCAAACTGCTGCTTAAGTAATCGCTTTTTTGCTCATCATATGATTGTTTTAAGCCCACACTGTTTTCAATGTGGGCTTTTTGCGTAGACATGGTGCAGTTGGGAAGGCGCGCTTTGGAAAGCAACCGGCGGGTGTAGCTCAATGGTAGAGCGAGAGCTTCCCAAGCTCAAGACGAGGGTTCGATTCCCTTCACCCGCTCCAAATGTATTTGCAATTTTTATCGAGCCCTTGATTAATTACGAACGGTTTTGCATGTCACGAGTAGCATCGCCTTATTTTACAAGTGCTTTTGCCTGTTCAACCCATTTTTCGCGTTGAATGCGTCCAGGGAAGGCGAGGTAGCTGCCGACCCATGTAATTTCATCATCTGTCCATACGGCGATTTGATGAAAGTGCCAGATTCCAAGTGAATGAAGCCGTCCTTCATTTAGTTTGGCGATGCCCTTGATGATTTTGAGATCATCGCCCTTGCCCTCAATCGGGCTGATATAACCTACTGGGCGTTTTCCGCTATGCTGCTCTTCGCCTTCCACCGCAGGCATCAGTGGTGGCAGTATAGGTTGTGGGCTTAACGCAACAGTTTCGACAGCTTGTACTATGGGAGTCTCTTTTTTCGCTTTAGGAGCCGCTTTTATTTTTTGAGGGGATGGTGCGTTATTGCTGCTTGCAGTACTCGCATCGTTTTTATCTGTCTGTGTCTTTGAAGCAATCTTGGGCTTCGAAACAACCTTGATCGTTTTTGGTTTTTTAACCTCAGTGATAAGGGCGGGTTCTGGTGCTGACTGAAGTGGTGTTGCTTGTTTTGATGATGTTTTTTTAACGGGTGCTTTGAGTGGTTTATTGTTAGGTTTAGCGGTGCTTGTGAGGGGAGGTTCAACGGATACATCTGTTGAAGAAGTCACAATCTCAGGAACAGGGGCTAATACCGTCACACCATGCATAATAGGTTCTTGTATATGTTCTTGTGTGTGGCGCGGCAATACACTCACAGGCTCAGCCACTTGCGCTTTAAGCCATGATCCGGCAACGCAACCTAACACATAAAAACCAAGAAGAATCACGCCGCTTTCAAGCCATACCCCTGTCCGTCCGGGAAGTACTTTGAGCAACATGAGAACAGTTGCAATGGCAACAAAGCCTACAGCAGGAAAGAGCCATGCGCTCCAACGCGTTGTATCTGTGCCGTGGCGTTGTGTGAGCGCTCCAACCACAATACCCACACCTAAAGCGAGGACGGCAGCAATCCAATAATGGGAGAGTACAAACCACATGCGCCTAATCCTTATTTAACGAGAAATTCAATACGACGGTTTCTGGCTTTTGCTTCATCATTTTCATTGGGTACAAGGGGACGCGATGAACCATAACCAGTTGCAATAACACGTGATGTTTCAATGGATGCGCTGGTTAGATAATCAGCAACAGCTTGTGCACGCCTGCGTGATAAATCAACATTAGTCGCTTCGTCGCCATCATTATCGGTATGTCCACTGATATGTACGCTGCCTTCAGGACAACGTTTGAGCAGAAAAACAAGATTATCAAGCAGACCAAAAGAGTCTTTATAAATGTTGGCATTGCCACTTTCAAACAGGATACGCCCACGTCCCATAAGGTCGACAAGGTTATTCTGACATTCTGAAGGGGGGATAACAGTGTCAGGCAAGCGCACTTCAATGGCTGCTGTCCCCTTCCAGTTTGCAGGGAGCATACTTGCAATCTGACTGCGAATATCGTCGCGTGCGCGCTCATATAGCGCTTCTCCTGTCACTTTGAGCGTTGTATCGCTTACATCCACACGACCACGTGAGAGACGCGCGAGTTGATCAAGTGCGGTGCTCAGTGCCGTTAAATAACTGGCTGGTGCTCCAGCTGCGATTTTTGTTTGATCTTGTAAGCCTTCACCTAAAAAACGACGCCGTACAATCGTTGCAAGATCAGCTTTGGTTTTTGCGTCAGGCACATATCCAGTAAGCGTAATATAGCGCGCATCGCGTACGGCGCTCATCGTGTAAGGACTGACTTTTCCGACCGATATATCAACGTTCCCTGCCTGAACACCACCGGGTAAGATATTTGCAAATGACCGAGTTACCTCTTGGTCAGACTGCGCATCCCGTGCATGACCTATAATTGATAGGGTTTTATCGGTTAGCGTGACTTTACCCTCATCAAATTTTGTTAAAGCGCGCAACGCAAACGTTGTGACAGCTTTAAAATCAATGCCTGACGGTAAACCGTTCGCAAGCCGTTGTTGATCAAGGACTTTGCGCCCATCGCTTGCTGCATTTTCAAGAGCATTTTGGCGCAAGTTTAAAGAGGGTGCGTAACCTGAAAGTGTGTAGCCCTCCGCATTTTTTTGCGCAGTCCAAATAAAAGGTGAAACCTGAGCGATTTTAATTTCTTGACGCACGATTTTGATTGTTTGCGGCAGTTGTTGTAGGGCGCTCTCAAGCTGCTCAAATGTGTTCACATCTTTAACGATACCCGTGATGCTGTAAGATGCATCTGTGAAATTAATCTGCCCCTCAGATAACAATGAGAGATGTTGAAGCGCACTCAGTAATGCAACAGATGTGTCGGGCGCTGCGCCACGGGCAAGGGACGTTTGATCTTTAATCGTTTGATTTGAAAAAGTATCACGCAGAGTCTGTCGCACGCGCTCAGCGCTTTCAGGGGGCACATAGCCTGTTACCGTGACACCTGAGGCATCGCGTTTAAATTCTGTCACAAAAGGTTTGATCTCAGGCGGCAGAATAAGGGTCGATATCACATGACGCACGCCTTCAACTGTGCCGACGCGGCTTTTTAATTGATGAATTGCATCTTCAGAAGGCATTTGGCCGCGCAGCAGCACATCTCGCCCCTCAACGGCAATGACAGCAGGCATATCGCTCAATGCGACTTGAACACGTTGCTGCACATCCGCTTCAAGTTGATTGATACGCCACAGGTTCACACCGACCCATAGCACGATTAGAACGGGGAAACCCCACCACCACAAGCGCGGCTGCATACCGTCCTCCAAACACTTCTCACAACGCCAACAGGCATAACGCAATCTTTAAGTCGTGATTTAGGCTTGTGGGACACTTATCGTCAAGCGAAAGTCGTCAAAAGGTAGGGTATGTCCCCATCTCCTCAACAGCGTCTATGTATAGGGATTGGCAATTCCAAGGGTGTCAAGTGCTTTAATCTCGGCGAACTCCATCGCGGTTGCCTCCTCCTCCTCCTCATGGTCATAACCAAGAAGGTGCAAAAAACCGTGGATGATCAAGTGCAGTGTGTGGTGTTCAAACGTTTTGTTTTCCTCTAAAGCTTCTCGCTGCATAGTTTGAAAGCTCAAAATAATATCTCCAAGTGGGAGAGGCTGATCAGGAATCGCACGTTCAGCCGCAGGAAATGACAACACATTCGTGGGTTTATCAAATCCGCGCCATTGTTTGTTGAGAGCTTGAATTTGGGCGTCATTTGAGAATAACATGCATACCATCAATGGCGGCGTCATATCATCACAGGCATCGCGCACCGTATGCCATGCCGCGTCAACGGCGCGACGCACAAAAACATCCAGATCGCCCAAAATGTTCCACTCTGGATCGGTGCAAGCCACATCGCACACAATGGTTTCTGTCATCGATGGATGAGGCATCAGCTGCCTCTTATAAGCGCAAGCGGGTTATTAAGTAACGCTTCTTGATCGGGCTGATCAACGCGTGGTTGCTTTGTAAAAGCATCCCATAAGCTACTCACGAAAGCCGAGTCAAGATCGTCAAGGATAAAGACAATGCGCGTTGTGTGATCCGCATCAGGCCATGTTTCAAGACGGATGGGTGGATGCAGAATGTGCTGCACGGCATGAAGGATGAGAGGACGTGTTGGATCGTCATCAAGTGCGATCAATCCTTTTACGCGAAGCAGTTTCGCGCCGTGTGCGGAGCGCAACAAATCAAGAAAAAGATCAAGCTGATGAGCACTTATGGGGCTTTGATGACGTATCACGTGTGCGCGAATATGCGCTGAGTGACGATTGATATCATGGGAATGATCATGATGTTCATGTTTATGCTTACCGTGGTGGTGGTGTTTTCCATCGTGTTCACCAAGCCAAGCGCGGAGATCTGGACTTTTGCCTTCAAGGCTAAAAGGTCCCAGCGTTGTCATGATTTTTACTAATGTTTCTGCGCTGGGATGTTCAGGTGTTAATGTTGTTATGGTGGCAACAGGGTTAAGCGTTTCAAGCTCAGTTATGAGTGCTTTGTCAGGCCGACCCTCTTCACATAAATCCGTTTTTGTCATGAAGATATGATCGGCCATTGCCACTTGTCGGATGGCTTCCTTGTGATGCTTGAGGGTGTCTAACCCATTCATAGCATCAACCACGGTAACGAGCCCGTTCATTTGATAACGCAGTCGCAGATAAGGATGTAGCAAAATAGCATTAAGGACAGGTGCTGGATCAGCAAGACCCGTTGTTTCAATAATAATACGCGAAAAGGGCGCAATACGGTTGTTATCGCGTCTGCGTAACATCTCTTCAAGCGTTGTGATGAGATCACCGCGAATGCTACAACATAAACACCCTGCTGAGAGCAAAACCATATCATCGCTGAGTGTTTCAATCAGCAGATGATCAAGACCCACTTCGCCAAATTCATTAACGATGAGAAGTGTGTCTTTAAGCGCATCCTCGCTCACAAGACGATTAAGCAACGATGTTTTACCAGCACCTAAAAATCCAGTTACGACAATGATCGGAATCGGTTGAGGACGCTTTGGTGATTGAGATAAACTCATGAGGTACTCTTATTGTGAGGCGGCTTTATGTGTCTAGCAGATCAAGTTTTAAAGCACGAGGGGTGGAAAAGTTATATTATAACATAATATGTATTTTCTCATTTTAAACCAAGGGATATTTTGCTTCGGGAGCAAAACGGGTTAGGCTTCTTGTTGTTAAAATTTTGGAGCCTTTGTTGATGGGTAATGTATCGTCTTTGATGCCGCGTGAACAGGCAGTTACAGTGGGTTGTTTACAGCGCGCGCTCATACGCTATTTGGGGGAAGAACGGGCGTTTCAGGAAATGCAAGACTACGCCGGCCTTCATGCCTGTGCGCGTGATCCTGAGGCTTTTGCGGATCAGGCCTTGTCACAGCATGTAGAACGCTTGCTTGCCCGCACGCTTGGGTCAACACCTGCACGGCTAGTGTTATCATTCTTGCTTTATCGGCAAGATCCGCTTGGAGAAGATATTCTCAAACTGGTTGATGAGTCCGTTAAAGCGCTTCAACAGCGCGATCTGCTGCAAAACGCGCTTGATTATGCAATTCAAGGTATCACGGTCATTGATCGTGATCTTAGGTTGATCGCTATGAACCGTGCCTTTATTCGGATCGCCGATTTGCCTGATCATCTGGCGCACACAGGCATCATGTTTGAACAAATTGTGCGCTATAATGCACAACGCGGCTATTACGGCGAAGGATCAGTGGATGATTTGGTGGTGCGTCGCCTCAATCATATGCGCACCGAATCCGAGCCGCGACCTTTAAAACTGTTTCCTAAAGGCAAAGATCAACCTGAAGTCGTGATTGAAATGGTTTCAAACCAGCTGCCTGAAGGCGGGGTGATTACAACTTACACTGACATTACAGCACGCGTTAGAGCTGAAGAAGAGCTACATCAACTCAATGCGTCTCTTGAAGAGCGGGTTCAAGAGCGTACGACTGAATTGACACAAGCTAAAGCGCTTGCAGATGACGCAAATGCATCAAAGACCCGTTTTTTAGCAGCGGCCAGTCACGATCTTCAGCAACCTCTTCATGCGGCGCGCTTGTTTGCGACAACTCTGCTTGAGCGTGAAAAAGAACGTGGTGATGCCACTGATGCTGAAAATTTATGTGCTGCGCTTGATGGCGTCGAAGAAATTATTGGCGCGCTGCTGGAAATCTCAAAGCTTGATACTGGGGCGACGCAAATTCATTTAAGCAATTTTCGCCTTGATGATATTTTGGGGGCATTGGAAAAAGAATTTCGTCCGCTTGCCGAAGCGAAAAAACTCAAATTAAAGTTTGTGCATACATCTCTTGCAGTGCGCTCAGATCGGCGTATTTTGCGGCGCGTATTGCAAAATCTGATTTCAAACGCCATCAAATACACGCCGCGTGGTAAAGTGCTGGTCGGCGTGCGTTTAAAGGGTGATTCACTGCGTGTAGATGTCTGTGATACGGGTCTTGGCATCCCTGATAATAAACTCGAAGCAATTTTCCTAGAGTTTGAGCGTTTGGAGCAGGGTAAGCATACCGCTAAAGGATTAGGCCTTGGGCTATCAATCGTTGAAAGAGCCTTGCGCATTTTAGGGCATCCTTTGCGCGTTCAATCAATGCTTAAGCGTGGATCCGTTTTTAGTATTGAATTGCCAATGTCACCGATACTTCCTGAACATGATTCCAATGTTCCACTTCAGCCCACTATTGTAACACCGATGGAAGGGATGTTAGTTTTAGCAATTGATGATGAGCAACCCATTTTAGACGGCATGAAAAATCTGCTTGGCAAGTGGGGATGTGAAGTGATCACAGCAAGTGATTTGAGGAATGCACGTTTATGTTTGCGCGAATCAGGACGCATTCCAGATGTTATTATTGCCGACTACAATCTTGGGATGGGGGAGGGTAATGGTATTGAGGCGATTACCGCCTTGCGTTGGACAACCCACGCTGCAACACCTGCTATATTGCTTACAGCTGAAAACTCGCGTGAAGTTGCTGATGAAGCGCGTGCCAAAAATATCTATCTTCATAACAAACCTGTTAAACCTGCGGTCCTGCGTGCGCTTTTAACGCAGTGGCGTGCGCGGAGTGGTTCATAAAGAAACCATCTTTCATAGTGTATTAGGAATGGCGCGTTAGGGTACGCGCAATCTTTTGAGGAGCCCCCCATGTCGGTCACTTATTCATCGTCGGATGCAGATCTGATTGCAGATCGTCGTCGCTTGCGCCGTAAATTACTGGTCTGGCGTGCGCTTGCGTTTGGCGGTGTGCTCGTTGCACTCATCGGTATTGGTATTACGGCGGGAGGTCAGGATTTTTACGGCATTCGTGGCCCTCACATCGCTCGTTTTGATGTGAAGGGTTTTATTTCAGGTGAGGCAGGTACGCTCAAAACGCTTAAAAAACTTAAAGACGACGATCAGGTTAGAGCTGTGATGCTCAACATTGATAGCCCAGGTGGTACGGTGACGGGTTCAGAAGCATTGCTGGATGCGATTAAGGCGATTACGGCTAAAAAGCCGACTGTGGCTGTTGTCACTGGCACAGCGGCCTCAGGCGCTTATGTCGTTGCGCTTGGGACAGAGCGTATTTTTGCACGTGAAACTTCAATCGTCGGCTCAATCGGTGTTCTTGTGCAATATCCCAATGTTGGCAAGCTCCTTGATACCGTGGGTGTGAAAGTTGAAGAGATCAAATCATCGCCGTTAAAAGCCTCCCCTAATGGCTTTGAGCCCACATCACCTGAAGCACGTGAAGCACTTATGAGCATTGTGCGCGATAACTATAACTGGTTCAAAACATTGGTCAAAGATCAGCGTAAACTCACTGAACAAGAGCTTGAGGTCGTTACAGACGGACGTGTCTTTTCGGGGCGCAATGGTGTCGCGCTTAAACTCGTTGATACACTTGGTGGTGAGACGGAAGCTTTAGCATGGCTTGAGGCAGAAAAAGGGATCAAAAAAGGCACCTCAATCAAAGATTGGAAGCCGCAACGTGATAAAAATGGCCTTGATGTTTGGCAGATCACCGAGGACTCTGCACGGATGCTTGGACTTGAAACGCTTGCCAACACATTTGGGGCACTCTCTGCACAAACGCAGCTTTCACGCTCAACATCTGGTATTTTAGCATTGTGGAATCCCTCAGCCGCATTCCAAGATGGACGCTGATGCCGAATATGAGAGTTCGATCTGGATTTTTCGAGCCAACTTCTTTATATCTCATTCTTTGAGAGCTCTTAAACTGACTGCTCAAGGATAAGGATTAGATCCATGGAAACGCCGATGAATTGGATCGCAAGTGTTGTGCGTCCTAAAATTCGCTCGCTCCTCAAGCGTGAAGTCCCTGACAATTTGTGGATCAAATGCCCTGAAACAGGTCAGATGGTGTTTCACAAAGATGTTGAAGCCAACATGTTTGTGATTCCTGGATCAAATCACCACATGCGTATGCCAGTTCTTGAGCGTTTAAAAACGCTGTTTGATCAGGGGATTTATGATGATATCCCCGTGCGCGAAGTGCCGCTTGATCCGCTTAAATTTCGTGATGAAAAACGTTACGTCGATCGCCTCAAAGATGCAAAAGCAAAAACCAACCTTCAAGATGCGGTTAAAGTTGCGTCTGGGCATGTTGATGGTGTGCCCTTAACGGTTGCGGTGCAATCGTTTGACTTTATGGGTGGATCACTTGGTATGGCGGCAGGCGAAGCTGTTGTCACAGCTTTTGAAACGGCTTTGGCACGCAAAACTCCTCTCGTACTTTTTGCAGCCTCTGGTGGCGCGCGGATGCAGGAAGGGATGTTTTCTTTGATGCAGATGCCGCGTACAACGGTTGCACGTCGCAAAATGTATAATGCTAAATTACCGTATATTGTGGTTCTGACCAATCCCACAACTGGCGGTGTTACAGCGTCTTATGCTATGCTTGGCGATGTTCATATTGCTGAACCGGGCGCACTGATTTGCTTTGCGGGGCCTCGTGTCATTGAGCAGACGATCCGAGAAAAGCTACCTGATGGGTTTCAACGTTCTGAATACCTTAAAGATCACGGCATGGTTGATATGGTTGTGCATCGCCATGATCTTAAATCGACGCTTGCGCGCCTGTGTCGCTTGCTCATGAAATACCCTGATCGACGACAAATTGCTCAAGGGGGTATTAGTCGTTCAAGTGGTGCGAGTGCGTCAACGGCTTTAGCCCGTTCAGAAGATAAGATAGGATCGTCTTCTACCCTTGCACAAGCTGCTGAATAAATATACTGGGAGTCAAGTGCCTTGACATCATCTGACGCGCTTCTTGCCCGTTTTCTCGCACTGCACCCCAAAATTATTGATCTCTCACTTGTCCGTATTCAAGCGCTACTTGACAAAATGGGACGTCCTCAAGATAGGCTTCCCCCCGTTATTCATGTTGCGGGAACGAATGGCAAAGGCTCAACGATTGCTTTTATGCGAGCGATGCTGGAGGCAGCGGGCTTGCGCGTTCATGTTTATACGTCTCCCCATCTTGTGCGATTTCATGAGCGTATTCGTCTTGGCCAAACAGGCGGCGGTCTGTTTGTGGGCGAAGATGTTTTGGTGGAGGCACTGCGTCATACTGAAGCGGTCAACAACGGCGATCCCATAACCGTTTTTGAAATGACAACGGCAGTCGCTTTTCACCTGTTTGCCACACATCCTGCCGATGTCTTGCTTCTTGAGGTGGGCTTAGGCGGGCGTTTTGATGCCACCAATGTCATTGATCACCCTGCGGCCTGTGTCGTCACAATGATCGGTGCAGATCACAAGGAATATTTAGGCGATACACTTGCTGAGATTGCTTTTGAGAAGGCTGGTATCTTTAAAAAGGGTGCGCCTGTCATTATCGCAGAACAACACGATGCTCACGCGTTGCAAGTGCTCATATCACAAGCTGAGCGCAAACGCGCCTCTCCGTTGTGGGTTGGGGGGGAGCATTTTATGATCCGTGAAGAGGGTGGTCGTCTCGTTTATGAAGACGAAGATCGCTTGCTCGATTTGCCTTTGCCCAAGCTTGGTGGGAGGCATCAATATCAAAATGCTGCCACGGCAATTGCGACTTTACGTGCGGCGGGGTTTGCAGAGGCGGGATCATCACAGATTGAGGCTGGGCTCATGAATGCGGTTTGGCCTGCCCGTATGCAACGTTTGACCCGTGGACGTCTTGTTGATCTCACTCCTACTGGAACTGAAGTCTGGCTTGATGGTGGACATAATCCCGATGGCGCGCGTGTCATTGCACAAGCATTGGCAGAGCGAGAGGACAGTGCGCAAGCGCCGCTCGTCGTGATTATGGGAATGCTTGGCACGAAAGATATTCATGGCTTTTTAAAGCATTTCTCAGGTCTGGTGCAGCGTCTGATTGCAGTGCCTGTGACAGCTCAAATGGCTTCTTTGTCGCCTGATGACATCATGAGAGCGGCTCATGATATGACTATACCTAGTGAAAGCGCACCATCAGTAGAAGCGGCAATTTTATCACTTCATGAAATCAACTGGACGCATCCACCCCGCGTTTTGATTTGTGGCTCTTTGTATCTGGCTGGCGAAGTGCTCAATGCAAACGGTACACTCCCAAGTTGATTTTATGTAATACCATCCTGCACATAGTCATGCTCTGATCGGAATGTCGATCAACTTTCCTAGTGCACGTTTCTTTTTGACGCCCCTCATGGCGGAAGGGCACGAAAGAACAAACCTGCTCTCACTTTTTGTTTTGTCGCATGTTGTTACGTTTAACCGGTGTCCATCCCCGAATCGAGTCTGGGGACATGCTTAAACGCAACATGCTTTAGCGATGGATCGCTGCTTTATGATGATGAAAAGCGATCATATTTTGTAAAACAGGCAAATCATAAGGGGCAGGAATCGCTTCTGATCCGCTGATCCATGAAAACAGCTCACGATCAGGCACATCAATCAAACTTTCAAAGTCGGTGAGATCGGTTTCGCTCATCCCTGTTAAATGTGCTTCGGCGAAGGGCCCCATGATCAGATCCATTTCCCGCGTGCCACGATGCCATGCACGATAAAGACATTTACGCCGGCGGGCATCATCTGATTGACGTGGTGAAATAAAAGCGGGTTCAGACATGGTGTGTCTCCTTCTTTAAAACGCCTTTTTGATCCATGTAAGCGCTCTTAATAGCATATATTAAGACATATTCTGTGATGATTCATTTTATTTTAGGCTTAATCGTTAGGGTTAAGAGGCTTTTAACCCCTTTCTGGCAACTTGCAATCATACAGCACGAATGCAGTTGGAATTACATGTTGGTTTTTCGATTGATGAGATGAAGCTCACAATAATCGAACAGTAAGGGATAAAGACGATGGGTAAGACAATGACCCGTATTTTAGCAGGCACAAGTGTTCTCGTCACACTCGCGGTTGGTTTGGCAAGTGCACACGCCGCAGATATGTTTCCGCCACTCGTGCCTTCGGCGCCACCACCACCGCCACCTCTCGTTGATATCGGTGGGAGCTGGTATTTACGCGGTGATGTTGGTGTGGGTCGTTATCAGGATCCTGAAGTATCAGTGCGTGATGAGTTGGCGCCTGCCGATCTCACTTTCCTAACAAAAGGGTTGGAAGATTCAGCACTTGTTAGTGCAGGTATTGGTTATCAGTTTAATAACTGGCTACGATTTGATGTGACGGCACAATATCGCTCAGCCGCAAACTTCCACGGTATTGATCGCGGAACATATGTTGCAAACGCGTTTAACTTTACAAATGGTTTGACGGAAGCAACGACATGGGGTTTCAACAACGTTTATAACGGCAAGGTTACGGCTTTTGTTGCATTGGCTAACGCTTATGTTGATTTGGGCACATGGAATTGCCTCACGCCTTATCTTGGCGTTGGTATCGGTGTTGCGAATGTTCACTTTGGGCCTTTGTCAGATACGGGTGTTGTTGGCCCACTTAATACAGGTGTTTACAGCGGGTTTGGTCCAACTGGTGGTGGTTATGCGGGTGAAAAATCTAAAACCAATTTCGCATGGGCTGTTCACGCTGGTTTAGCTTATGACGTCAATCCAAATCTTAAGCTTGAAGTTGGATATAGCTATCTCAACATGGGCAGTGTTGATTCCGGAGATATTGCGAGTTCATTCCTGAACACCAATGGCCGTAACAATTATGTGCGTCTTAAAGATATTCAGTCGCATGATTTTAAAGTTGGTATGCGCTGGACATTTGGTGATCCAAATTGCTGTGCAAAACCTGTTGACTTGCCACCCCCACCGCCTGTTGTGGCAAAATACTAATCAAAAATTATCCTATGTTTTCAAAGCGCGGGTATCACCCGCGCTTTTTTACGTTGACGTGAGCCGATCAACAGGTGATGAACAAAGGGAATGATTTTTTTTTAAAAAGTGAGCGCCTCAACTGATGAGTGAACTGCATTTTCAGATGCGTCATGAAACACCGCATGATCTACCTGCGGTTGAGAAGTTACATGAGCGTGCCTTTGGTCCAGGCCGGTTTGCCCGTGCGGCATATTTATTGCGTGAAGATAGCGCGCCTCATCTGACATTGTCATTTGTGGCGGTGATTGGATCGCTTGTTATTGGTTCAATTCGCCTCACGCCCATCATTATTCAAAGTGCTCACTCCGATCTTCATCACGATAATGCGTGCTTTTTAGGGCCTTTAACTGTTGATCCTGCGTTTGAGGGACGTGGTATCGGCAGGGCTCTTATGCGCCGTGCCTTAGAGGCTGCACAAACAACAGGCTATACACACGTTTTACTCGTAGGGGATGAGCCATATTATAAACAATTTGGCTTTGAAAAAATTCCTCCTTATGCACTTGAACTTCCTGCTCCGGTTGATCCGCAGCGTTTTCTCGTTGCGACTCTTGATGCCTCCTGCCAAAAACCATTGCGTGGCCGTGTGCGCGTCGAGCATGTTGCGTAACACTATGCGGCAAAACAAACATCAGAGTAAGGTTTTGAATATGCATTCCGCGTTCAGCGGGTCATCAAAACCGTGCTAAACCCATAATAGGCTTATCCATGCTGAAGATTCGTCTCATTCCCTGCCTTGATGTTAAAGATGGCCGTGTTGTTAAAGGCGTGCAATTTGCTGATCTGGTTGATGCGGGGGATCCTGTTGAAGCCGCGAAAGCATATGATGCAGCGGGTGCGGATGAGCTGTGTTTTCTTGACATTACAGCGAGTCACGAAAAGCGCGGCACATTGCTTGATGTGGTCACGCGCACAGCTGAAGCGTGCTTTATGCCTCTTACCGTGGGGGGGGGTGTACGCACGGTCAATGACATTCGTGCTTTATTGCTTGCGGGGGCGGATAAAGTTTCGATTAATACGGCGGTCGTGAATAATCGCCGTTTTGTTAAAGAAGCCGCCGAAAAATTTGGAGATCAGTGTATTGTCGTAGCCATTGATGCTAAAAAAGTATCGCTTGAAGGAGAGCGTCCCCGCTTTGAGATTTTCACCCACGGCGGACGCAACGCGACAGGCATTGATGCGGTTGAATTTGCACAAGATGTGGTTGCGCTGGGGGCAGGGGAGCTTCTCGTGACATCCATGGATCGTGACGGTACAAAAATTGGTTATGATGTTGAGTTGACGCGCGCTATTTCTGATTCAGTTGCTGTTCCTGTGATTGCATCTGGAGGGGTAGGTACGCTTGATCATCTCGTTGAAGGTGTCACCAAAGGCCATGCGAGTGCAGTTCTCGCCGCATCTATCTTTCATTTTGGCCAACACACCATTCTAGAAGCCAAAACATTTATGTCAAAAGCGGGTCTACCGATGCGCCTTGATGGATGAACTGTAACGTTTTAAGGTTTTGCTTTCGGGGGTGCGGCTTTTTTACTGAGCCACTGCTTCATCATCGTAATTTCAGTATCTTGAGCTGTGATAATATCTTGCGCAAGCTTGCGGATTTTTGCGTCTTTGCCGTGGGTGATCACAACGCGTGCCATGTCAATCGCGCCTTGATGATGGGCGATCATGCCGCGCAGGAAGTCAATATCAGCATCCCCTGTGTACGCAATATCCATATCCTTGTGCATCTTGTCATTGGCTGCTTTGAGGGCAATCGTTGAAGCGGTGTCTGTGGGTGAGGATACTGTTGTTTTATGCCCAGCATGGGGCGAGACAGGCGTGTTTTGCGCTAAAACAGGCACAGTGAGCGATAAACTCAATGCACTTGCGATACAAAAAGCCCGAATGTGTTGATGAACCATGTTGTTTCCTTTGTAAGCTGCTTTTTTCAAGTAACAGCAAAAAGGCGGATTGGATACAACCCGCCTTGAATGTAAGCGTTACAAAAAAGAGTGCTTAGCGATTAGGGCTAAACTGTGTCGAGCGATTAAGTCCAATGCGATCCATTTCAAGCTGATCGCGCATCGCTTTTACGGAGCGATCCCGTGAATGCTCACGATCATCGAGGATCTCAACTTTTTTGAGCTCTTCATAAGCGTCCTGCAATTCGGCACGCGCTTGTTCAAGCTGAATCTGCAAATTAGCGATTGATTGGCGGATATTATCGCGCCGTGTCATCGCTGCTTTGGCATAAGTGGGATAAGCAAAGTGAGATGTATCACTGATGCCTGACTTGGCTTCCTCACTGGCGATTTCACGATCAAGATCAGCACACATGCGCTCAAAATCTGCAATCATGGATTCCGTTTGAGCGACACGGCGACGTTTCTCGTCAACCTGAAAACGCTTGAGACGGATTAAAGTATCTCGTGATCTCATTCGTACTCTACTCCTCGAAGCCTGGCTTCTTCTACACAACTAATGCGACGTGAGATTTTATCCGTTCTGGATAAATCCTATTTTATGATCATTTCCGCACAATCTCGGACAGACGTTGATAACTATCGCGCAAAGTTGTTGATTCTTCCTTACCTTGCGACAAAAACGCTTCAAGTTCTGGAAAAAGATCAATGGCTTCATCGACCTCTACCGATGAGCCGCGCCGATATGCGCCTAAACGGATCAATTCTTCCATATCAGCATAGGTTGATAAAAGTGTGCGAGCACGCAAAACATCGGGCCAAAAGTTTGGATCACACGCTTTTGGCATCGTGCGTGACACAGATTTCAGTATATTGATTGCAGGATAACGCCCACGATCGGCAATTGCGCGTTCCATCACAATATGTCCATCAAGAATACCGCGTACAGCATCTGCAACAGGTTCATTGTGATCATCGCCGTCAACAAGCACTGTAAAAAGACCCGTAATACTGCCTTGAGCAGTGCCAGGGCCAGCGCGCTCTAAAAGACGCGGCAATTCTGCAAAGACGGTTGGCGTATAGCCCTTAGTGGTCGGTGGCTCGCCTGAACTGAGGCCAATTTCACGCTGTGCCATCGCAAAACGTGTAATGCTATCCATCATGCACATGACAGAGGCATTGAGATCACGGAAATATTCCGCCAACGCCATCGTCGTATACGCGGCTGTGCGACGCATAAGAGCAGGCTCATCAGATGTTGCGACTACGACGACAGAACGCGCTAATCCTAATTCTCCCAAATCATCTTGTAAAAATTCCTGAACCTCGCGTCCACGTTCGCCAACAAGCCCAATCACGGCGACATCCGTTGCGGCGTTTCGTGCCAACATTGAAAGCAAGACAGATTTGCCGACCCCACTGCCTGCAAAAATACCCATACGTTGTCCACGACAGCACGTTAGAAAGGTATTAAGAGCACGCACACCCACATCAAGAGGTTCAGCAACCCTTTGACGGGCATGGGCGGACGGTGGTTCAGCGCGAAAAGGATAAAGCTGTGCACCTTGTGGTAATGGCCCCTTGCCGTCGACAGGTCGTCCAAGTGCGTCAATTACGCGCCCAAGCCATGCCAGTGTCGGGCGAATGCCAGCTTGTGATGTTATGACATGCGCTTTACAGCCACGGCGCACGCCTTCAAGCGTACCAAAGGGCATGACCAGTGCGCGTTGACCAGAAAACCCTACAATCTCACAGGGTACAAGGCTGTCAGCGTTGATTTCAATCATGAGCTGTCCGCCCATTTGCATCGCCGCCACTGGGCCGGCGACTTCTACCAGAAGTCCGCGCACACCCACCACCCGTCCATAAAGCGCGTAGGGATCAATTTGTGCAAGCGCGGCATGAAGCGATGAGAAGTGCGAAGGGTCATTCATGTGATAATTTTCCATGTTTTAGCCATAATCGTATACAGGCATAAACGTTTCGTTTACCAAAATCGTTAATACTGCATAACAAGGTTCGTTAACGCGCAGTGCAGTCTTTCAAGAGTGTAAGCGCTTTAGCTTATCGGGCTGGCATACTCAGAAAATCACTTAAATTACAAAACTTAAGGTTTCTCACGGTGCGAGAGACGACAAAAAAGTCACACACGTCATTCACGTGGTGTTTAAACGTCGTTTTTCATGGGAACCTTGCGCTTTAAGGTTGCGGTGCGGAATCAGGGTTTGTTAACCATTGTTTATTAATGTCGCGAATCGACACACTTTGAATGCTGTTAACGGTTTAAAAATGTTAATTCTTAGGATATAACTTTAATACTGTTAGCATTGCTCTAAGTCTTGATGATTGATAAGCCTCTTGTTTCCTTTATTGGACAAGTTAAGCCTATCATTCTTATTGTTTTAACTTAGGTAACTCTTGTTACCTTCTGGCGAGGTTGGGGATAGAACATGCGTGTACTGCTCATCGAGGATGATAGCGCCACCGCACAAAGCATTGAATTGATGCTTAAATCAGAGAATCTCAATGTCTACGTGACAGATCTTGGCGAGGAAGGCGTTGACCTTGGCAAGCTCTATGACTACGACATTATCTTACTTGACCTTAACTTGCCAGATATGTCGGGTTACGAGGTTTTGCGTTCGCTTCGTCTTGCGAAAGTCAAAACACCAATCCTGATTTTATCAGGTCTGGCTGGCATTGAAGATAAGGTAAAAGGTCTTGGTTTTGGTGCTGATGATTATTTAACGAAGCCATTCCACAAAGATGAGCTTGTTGCCCGTATTCATGCGATTGTGCGCCGCTCTAAAGGGCATGCGCAATCTGTTATTTCAACGGGTGATCTCATCGTCAACCTTGATACGAAAACGGTTGAAGTTGATGGTCAGCGCGTTCACCTGACAGGTAAAGAATATCAAATGCTTGAGTTGCTCTCGCTCCGTAAGGGCACAACACTGACAAAAGAGATGTTTCTTAATCATCTTTATGGCGGCATGGATGAGCCTGAGCTCAAAATTATCGATGTGTTTATTTGTAAATTGCGCAAGAAACTTGCCAACGCATCAGGCGGTAAAAACTACATCGAAACCGTTTGGGGACGTGGCTACGTTCTTCGTGAACCAGCTGAAGGTGATGAGCGCATCGCTGTTTGAACTTAAACACTTCTGTAATGACAAAAGCGGGGCAATGCCTCGCTTTTTTGTATTTAAAGATCCTTAACAATTACAAACTCTCTCCTCCCTCTTTAAAAAACTTATCCCTATTATTCTGATCTTGATATTGTATCGGGGTCAACCTTTACTGTAAAGGTAAACATTAAGACTTTACTATCAAGTCTGAGGAGCAAAAACGATGAGCAGAAAGTTATCAAGTGAGTAGATAAATTTTTAAGAAAACTTTGCGTAAAGCTTAGAATATACCCCTCACATTTGAAGAGTTGGTGCCTGAAGTATTTTGAAGTTATCGGATAGGCGGTCAACCCATAATCGTGCTTTTTGCGGAAAAGTGGTATTCAGGAAGCCAAGGATGGCCTTCACGAA
>JBIKVP010000115.1:0-4836 GCA_044356745.1 Beijerinckiaceae bacterium
CTCGGTGCGGTGGCGTTTCAAAAGCTCCTGCCGTTGGTCTGGTTCTAAAAGCGTACCCATACCAAATTGGAATCAAAACAACCTTAATAAAAAGATAACGCCAACTCTTCACTCACGAGGGGTATAGATGTAACTATAATTGTTTCAAGACACATATTTTTTGCCACACTGTGTTGATACCACGATTGTTATGAGGTTCAGAAGATTGACGTTACCGCGTCAACGGTTTACTGCATCACAAAACATTTCGCTTCTTGAGAGGAATGCTCAAGAGGTTTCGCAAAAAGGATTTGATATGTCGATGATTAGAAAAAATGTTGCAAGCCGTCTTTTAGGCACTGTGATGACATGTGCGGCTATCGTGAGTTTTCAGGGTATGGCACTTGCACAAGCTCCCGCTCAAAAGGGAAACACGCCGGCACAAGCGCCTGCTGGTGCACCTGCTAATCAAGGCCCATCAATCGTTCAGGTGAAGCCTGAGCCATCACAGCCTGAGTGGACAAAAGTTTGCGGCAAAGATCCTGCGAACAACAAAGAAATTTGCTACACAACACGTGACTTCATCTCCGATCAAGGACAACCTGTTCTTGCCGTAGCAGTCTATGATGTGAAGGGCGATTCAACCCGCATCATGCGTTTTCTTATGCCTCTTGGCCTGTTGCTTACACCGGGCATTCGTTTTGGCGTTGACCAAGCGCAGCCTGTGGCAGGACGTTATCAAATCTGTTTTCCAAATGGCTGTTTTGCTGAAGCGCAGATCAAAGAAGACGGTTTGAATGCAATTAAAAAAGGTACGAATTTAAACGTGAGCGTACAAAACCAAGTTGCGCGTGAAGTGACGTTCCAAATTCCACTTGCTGGCTTTGCTAAAGCGTTTGATGGCCCAGCGATTGATCCAAAAGTGTTGCAAGAGCAACAGGAAAAACTGAAAGAGCAGCTTCAAAAGCTCGGCGAAGAACAGCGCAAGAGAATGGAAGGTGCGGCTGGCGCAGCACCTGCAACTCCGCCAAAACCATAAAAATACAATCGACAATTATTTAAAAACCCGCTCATGAGCGGGTTTTTTATTGAGGCAGTTTTTTTAAAGAAGCCAAGACATGTTTTAAACAGCCTCAACACCCGTCACACCGGAAATCATACGCAATTGATTGGCAAGGTGGGGTGTTGCTGAAAACTGACTGGCAAGGCGAATATCAACCTCACACGTCTGCAGAGTGCCAAAAGCGACTTTATCCTCTTGTGGTGTAGTGTCATCACACATCGCCGCAGCATCAAGCCTTATGCGAACAGTGATAATGCCTTTACCTGTTCCCTGCTGAAGATGCGCTTTAATAGGCTCCAATGCGCCAATATGATTGATCGAAATACACAATCCTTTTTGATGCTTAGCCACAGCCTGATCAAGTGGCTCAACCGTGAGCAGGCGCACCCGCACATCCTCCCCCTCTGTTGAGGCCTGAACTGAGACCAGCAATGTGCGACCAGCTTCAAGCATATCGCGATAGTTTTGTAGCCCTTCCGCAAAAATAATCGCTTCAAAATGCCCTGTTTGATCTGATAGATTGATGATGCCCATTTTAGAGCCGCTTTTGGTGCGTCGTTCTGTGCGATCAAGAACACTGACCGCGAGTTTGCCAACACTCTCCCCGCGTTTAACAGCGCGACAGAACTCCACCCATGTTTTTACGCCAAGCTTACCAAGCAGCGCGCCATAATCATCAAGCGGATGTCCGGTCAGAAAAAAACCGACTGCTGCATATTCTTTTTGTAAGCGCTCCGAGGCCATCCAAGGTTGATGAGGCGGCAAACGCAGCGGCTCTTGTGTAACACCTCCAAATAACTCATTTTGCCCACCTTGCGCGGATGCACGGGTGCGTTGCGCAAGCGCGAGGATCACGTCAATCGCTTCCGTGGTGCGAGCGCGATCTTCATCGATTTTATCAAGCGCACCAGCGGCAATAAGGCTTTCAAGCGTGCGTCGATTAACCTGTCTTGGATCAATCCGAACCGCAATATCACCAATATCTTTAAAAGCGCCGCCCTCTTCGCGCGCTTTCACGAGTGATTCAACGGCCTGACGCCCTACGCCTTTGATGGCTGCGAGCGCATAGCGAATACGCCCTTCATAAACTTCAAACGTTACACCGCTGGTTTGAATACATGGCGGCTCAACCACGATGCCCAGCCGTTGCGCTTCACGACGAAATTCAGCAAGTTTGTCCGTGTTGTCCATATCAAGCGTCATTGAGGCTGCGAGAAACTCAACAGGATAATTCGCTTTGAGATAAGCAGTTTGATAAGCCACTAGCGCATATGCCGCTGCGTGACTTTTGTTAAAACCATAGTCGGCAAATTTAGCGAGCAGATCAAAAATTTCATTGGCTAAATCATGGCTTAAATCACGTGCCACGGAACCTGAGACAAAGCGTTCACGCTGCGCATCCATCTCCGCCTTAATTTTTTTACCCATTGCACGACGCAGTAGGTCAGCATCGCCTAGCGAATATCCAGCCAGCACCTGTGCAGCCTGCATCACCTGTTCTTGATAAACGATGATGCCATGCGTTTCTTTGAGAATAGACTCAAGATTAGGATGCAAATAATCTGGCTTTTCGCGACCGTTTTTACGGGCGCAATAGGTTGGAATATTCGCCATGGGGCCAGGGCGATAAAGCGCAACGAGCGCAATCAAATCCTCAAAACGATCCGCGCACATCTCAACGAGCGCTTTTCGCATCCCTGCACTTTCAAGCTGGAACACACCCACCGTTTCACCGCGTCTAAGCATCGCGTATGTGGGCGCATCATCAAAAGGGAGCGCTTCAAGATTAACGCTAATTCCCCTCCGCTTGATCAATTCAACCGCTTGAGTCAGCACGGTAAGTGTTTTGAGTCCTAAAAAGTCAAACTTGACCAAACCCGCTGCTTCCACCCATTTCATATTAAACTGGGTGACGCGCATTCCTGTTTTAGAATCACGCACGAGCGGCACAAGCTCTTCAAGCGGGCGATCACCGATTACAACACCCGCCGCGTGCGTTGAGGCGTGGCGATGAAGGCCTTCAAGCTTCTGTGCAATTTCTAGTAGCTTTGCCACCACAGGTTCTTCACGAGAAGCTTCTCGTAGCTTTGGCTCATCGATAATCGCTTGTGCAAGCGTCACTGGATTAGCGGGGTTTTGCGGCACAAGTTTTGTGAGCTTATCCACTTGTCCGTAGGGCATCTCCAGCACGCGACCCACATCTCGCAACACGCCTCGTGCTTGTAAAGTTCCGAAGGTGATAATCTGCGCCACGCGATCTTCGCCATAGCGATCACGCACATACGCAATCACCTCCTCGCGGCGATCCTGACAAAAATCAATATCAAAATCCGGCATGGAGACACGTTCAGGATTGAGAAAGCGCTCAAACAACAACCCAAACCGCAACGGATCAAGATCAGTGATGGTCAGTGCAAACGCGACCAGCGAACCCGCGCCAGAGCCACGCCCTGGCCCTACAGGTATACCTTGTCCCTTCGCCCATTTGATAAAGTCTGCAACGATGAGAAAATATCCAGGGTACTTCATACGCTCAATAACGTTGAGCTCAAAATCAAGCCGCTCAATATAATCGGCTTCGCTTAAATCTGTCGTAAGTCCATGGCTTTGAAAACGTTGACGCAAGCCCTCGTGTGCCTGACTTCGTAATTCTTGTGCTTCTGCCGCAATACCCGCTTCATCACCATTATCACTTGTGAGATCAGCGCTCACAAACCGAGGCAGAATAGGTTTGCGCATCGGTGATTTCACCGCGCATCGCATGGCAATTTCAATTGTGGAAACAAGTGCTTCTGGCATATCGCTAAAAAGACGCTGCATTTCAGTGCGGGTTTTAAAACGATGCTCAGTTGTGAGTTTGCGTCGATCCGTATCCGTGATCAATCGCCCTGATGCAACGGCTAGCAGCGCATCATGCGCTTCATAATCAGATCGTGTCGCAAAATAGGGCTCATTGGTTGCGACAAGCGGAATATGAAAATCATAAGCGAGATTAATAAGCTGGGATTCAATGCGCTTTTGTTCCGGTAAATGATGACGCTGAAGCTCAATGTAAAGGCGATCTTTAAAAAGGCTACTGAGCTGTTGCAAGCGCATGACGGCAACATCTTTTTGTCCTTCACGAAGCGTTTGATCCAGAACCCCTGCCCCGCCACCCGTTAAGGCGATCAAACCCTCATGATGATGTGTCAGATCATTTAAGGTGATATGGGGTGGGTCTTCAGGGGCAGATGTCAAATGCGCCGTGCTCACAAGTTTGAGCAAGTTCGCATAACCTGTCTCATCTTTGGCTAGCAACACAAGAGAAGGCAAATCGCGCAGTAACATACTTGCACCATTTAGCCCTATGCCTTGGCTTAAAGCCCCTCGCTCTGAGCGAACATCAGGACACAAAATATTGAGCTGAACACCGATAATCGGTTGAATGCCAGAGGCAATCGCTTTTTCAGAAAATTCAAGTGCGCCAAAGAGGTTATTGGTATCTGTTAGAGCCAGCGTGGGCTGTTTATCTGCTTTAGCCAGATCAGTGAGTTGAGCAATTTTTAGTGCCCCCTCTAAAAGCGAATAAGAGGAGTGCACGTGCAGATGCACAAAGCCAACATCATGATAAATTTGTGCCATGTCCTTTTGTGCCATGAGTCATAAAGGCGGGCAATCCAGAAAAGTTTGATATACCCCTCGTGAGTGAAGAGTTGGCGTTATCTTTTTATTAAGGTTGTTTTGATTCCAATTTGGTATGGGTACGCTTTTAGAACCAGACCAACGTCAGGAGCTTTTGAAACGCCACCGCACCG
>JBIKVP010000043.1:0-16503 GCA_044356745.1 Beijerinckiaceae bacterium
CTCGGTGCGGTGGCGTTTCAAAAGCTCCTGCCGTTGGTCTGGTTCTAAAAGCGTACCCATACCAAATTGGAATCAAAACAACCTTAATAAAAAGATAACGCCAACTCTTCACTCACGAGGGGTATAGCAAAGTCTATGAATAAAGGAGCGACAACGCTCTTTGAAAAAAGCAAAGAGTTTGCCCAAGCGCAGCGCGCACAAAATACACCACAGGTAAAATCATCACCAACACCTCAAAAGCCTGCCCTCTCTCCAGAGGAAAGCCGCGATACACTACAGACGCTTCATGACGCATTAGCGGAAAATTTAATCAGGTCACAACACTCCGATAGCATGAGTCAGATGACCATCCCTTTAATCCCTATTGCTGGTGCGACATTACTTCAGCAGGGTCTTAATTATGTGCGTAACATAGATAAACGCCAGCATATGAAAGAAGCGAAAGAAGCTTTAAAAGCACTCCAAACGGATATAGAAGCGTTATCTTCACAACCTGCACAGGCGCATGGTAACGACGAACCTATCGACCCTGAAAAGGCTTTGTCGCATTATCGTGAAGCTGAAATAGCCGTTCAGAAAGTGGCAGGTTCAGAGCGTCATCAAAAAATCTTAGATGCTAATATAGGAGCACTTGGAGCGGGCGTTCTGGGCGGTGCAAGCCTGATGGGAGCCACATATCTTTCAGGTGGCCTCGCTTTACAAATTTACGGGCTGTCGCTCACAACCGCTCCAGGGGTGAGCGTTTTCGCAGGTGGGGCAGCGCTAGGCGGCTGGAACATGGTTGCGTTCAAACAACTCGCCGAAGAGACATCACACATGGCCTTTGGAACCCAAGGGCAAACAGCCAACATGAAGGAGCGCTATTTTCGTGATATGGAAACGGTTGCCTCGGTTGCTGTATCTGCACATATCGGGCAAGCAATGAGTGCTTATTCTCCTTTGCTACGTTACAGCAAACCCTCTGCAAAGCATATTGATGTTGCAATCAAGTCCTTGAAAACTTCTTTTTTTACTTCAGTAGTTGATGGGAGTCTTGCTTATACATCGAATAGGCTAGGTGGAAATGACCATGACAATGCTGCTGATTATGCGAAGAAAAGATTTTTAACAAGTGCAGCTCTCAACACACCGCTAAGCTATGGTTTAGCATATAGTCAGATTGTTAACACGCAACGCACGGCAAATAAAACTCTCATTGATGACGTTGAGAAATATATTTCAAGTAGACCTGTCAATATGGTTGATGAGAATGGGAAGCTTGTTCCTGAGATCTTTAAAAATCCGGATATTGTAGCCTGGCGACAAGAGGGGCGTCATGTTGACCTGGCACTTGGTTTACCGAGGAGTAATGACCCTTTTGATAGTGCCAACTTACGGTTAACGTTCAAACCTCTTGCAGAAGACCCTTACAGCAGTGTGCCAACATACAAAATACCTGATCTGCCGAGTACTTCCGCGCAAGCCCCCGTTATTCAGGGCATGAGAGAACAATCAGGCCTTTTGTCTTTTATACATCAAAATTACCAAAGTCTTCCAGAAGCGGTTCGGCAAACTTCACAAGGTATTAATCGCTTATCTTTGGCTGGCCTCAAAGCCAGTGGTGTACAAATTGAAATTGACACAATCTCAGTAAAATTATTGGATGGTTCGGTAGTTCCCTCAGAATATATTCGTTTGGGATCCCAATTTGATACAGGCGGCCCAACATTGATCAGTCCTGGTGTGAGAGACGCAATTGCAACACATGTTCATCCGAGTAGCCGACCCCATTTAAGCCCAACAGACATAAGTGTGCTTAAGAGACAGGCAGACATGAATTTTGAAAGAGCTGATATCCCCGATTTTCAATCATTGGGTCTGGTATCGATTGATCAGAATGATGTAATTGTTGGCCGAGTGTATCATCGCGATGGATTACACGACAATATCTTGATGGCTCCTGATGGCGCATCGATTCCCTCTGGGATACAATATGGTAATGAGTTTGTATGGTTAAAAGACATTGACACAACTTGGGGTCAAAATGCCCATACTTGGCACATTTCACCCCTACAAGGCTTGAAGGATTATACATCCTTCACAACAAGACAGATGTCTCAAATTCCAATTGTGAGTACTGCTAGTCAGATTTTAAAGATCGCTGTGCCTCTTTCGCTTGCGTCCTTAGCCAAAAATTATTTAAATAAACGAGATAACGACGATGCCGAAAACGGCACCAAAACCCATGAGCCATAAAGACTGTAAAATATCCTAGAAATGATGACCAAGCTACTTTTTACTTAATTAACTCCCTTGACGCGTGACTTGGTTTTCATTAACGTATTCAAGAGATTTAGAGGTTTTGTAATGAGACAATATCTTGTGGTGAGCGGGGCGCTAATGGCGGAGCAGGCCTAGTCTGTTTCCGGCACTTGGCGCATGAGGGTCCTTCGGGACCCTTTTTTATTGGTTTTGGTATGAATGAGAGAGGACAAGACAATGAGCGAGCAAATGACCGGCGCACAGATGGTGGTTCGCGCCTTTCAAGATCAAGGCGTAGAGCATCTATTTGGCTACCCTGGGGGAGCTGTGCTGCCAATTTATGATGCGCTCTTTTTGCAAGATCAAGTGAAGCATATTTTAGTGCGTCATGAGCAAGGTGCTGTTCATGCTGCGGAGGGTTATGCCCGTTCATCAGGCAAAGTTGGCGCGGTGCTCGTTACTTCAGGCCCGGGTGCGACCAATGCCGTCACTGGTTTGACCGATGCCATGATGGATTCAATTCCGCTCGTATGTATTACGGGACAAGTTCCTACGCATTTGATCGGCTCCGATGCATTTCAAGAATGTGATACGGTTGGCATCACACGCCACTGCACAAAGCATAATTACCTCGTCAAAAGCATTGAAGATTTGCCACGTATTTTGCATGAAGCGTTTCATATTGCGCGCTCTGGTCGCCCTGGTCCTGTTGTCGTGGATATTCCGAAAGATATTCAGTTTCAAACGGGTACATATGTGCGCCCGCACTCATTTGAACACAAGGCTTATCAACCGCAGGTGAAGGGTGATTTGAATAAAATTAAAGATGCACTGGAGTTGATTTCACGCGCGAAAAAGCCTGTATTTTATACGGGTGGTGGCATCATCAATTCTGGAACTGAAGCATCCGCTTTATTGCGTGAATTTGTGCGCTTAACAGGTTTCCCGATTACATCAACATTGATGGGACTTGGCGCTTATCCCGCTGCTGATCCTCAATGGCTTGGAATGCTTGGGATGCATGGCACTTATGAAGCTAACTGGTGTATGCATGACTGTGATGTGATGATTAATATCGGCGCTCGCTTTGATGATCGTATTACGGGGCGTCTTGATGCATTCTCGCCGCATTCAAAGAAAATCCACATTGATATTGATCCTTCATCCATCAACAAAAACGTGAAAGTGGATATCGGCATCATCGGTGATTGTGCTCATGTGCTTGAGGATATGGTGCGCTTGTGGCGTACGGGTGGTTATCAAGTCGATAAGCCTGCGATTAAAGCATGGTGGGATCAAGTGAATGTTTGGCGTTCACGCAAGAGCCTTGCCTATCGCCCCTCGAAAGAGACTATTAAACCGCAATATGCTGTGCAGCGTCTTTATGAGCTCACTAAAAATCGCGACACGTATATTACGACCGAAGTGGGTCAACATCAGATGTGGGCTGCACAATTCTTTCATTTTGAAGAGCCAAATCGTTGGATGACTTCGGGTGGATTAGGCACAATGGGTTATGGCTTGCCAGCTGCAATCGGGGTGCAAATGGCGCATCCGAAGGGACTTGTCATTGATATTGCAGGTGAGGCTTCTATCTTGATGAATATGCAAGAGATGTCGACCGCAGCGCAATATCGTTTGCCCGTGAAGATATTTATTCTCAATAATGAGTATATGGGGATGGTGCGGCAGTGGCAGGAATTGCTTCACGGCGGCCGCTACTCAGAAAGCTATTCGCAAGCTCTCCCCGACTTTGTGAAATTAGCTGAAGCTTATCATGGGCACGGTATTCGTTGCTCTAATCCTGATGATCTTGATGAAGCGATTATGGAGATGATCAACATCGACAAGCCTGTGATCTTTGATTGTCTTGTTGATAAAGCTGAAAATTGCTTCCCGATGATCCCATCAGGTAAGGCTCACAACGAGATGATCTTGGGTGATGCGTGCGAAGATATTGGTTCTGTCATCGATGAGAAGGGTAAGATGCTGGTTTAAAACAGCAACTTTTTTTGATCAAAACCCATTTTTATAAGACAGACTATAAATATCAGAACATTTTTAAAGGTACTGGATAAGGTGTTTTACCTTATCCAGTACCTGATTTTACTTCACAAAAGCATCAAGCTTATTAAAATGCTCAGCTAATAAATAATAAAATGTAACTCGGGATTTTTTATTGATTCCCTTCATTGTCTCGGCAACACTTTTGATTGCCCCATCAAGATCACCCGTTAAACCAAGTTTCTTTTTGAGAAAATTTTCGCGCACGCGATCAAGCTCAACTTGATCTGATGCTGCTACATAACGTGTATCGGCCTTCATCATCACAAGTTTATAGGTTTTTTCTATTCCTGCCAAAGCAGCTTCGTTGACAGGATTTTTGGCTAATTTTTTGATTTCATCAAGATGATCAGACATATTCTTCTCCATTAAAGTCAGACATATGAAGCTGATATGAGTCTTCTTTAAACGTCAATCGCTGAATATCAATCAACAGGTGATGCTAAAATCGCTTGTTTTTGATATTCTGTTTCGTGCCATTTGCGCCGAGCGGCCTCCATGCCCCATATCATACCTAGAATAAGATAAAAGTGTCGCCAATGATCAATATCAATTTGCATAGCTTGTAAAAAATACATCAATCCAGCGGGGACGATAATTAAAGCATAAGGCTGAAAGGGTGATGGGCGTAAACACAAACGAAAACCAACAAAAAGCGTACTTATGGCAAGGGTTAAAAACGCGAAACCTCCGAGCCAACCATACGATGCAAAGGCATTAATATATGTATTATGCGGTTCAATGCCAAAAAATCGCCTAAAGCGTAATGGACCAAGCCCATTAGGTTCCTCTAGCAGCATCGGAATTGATCGGATTTGGTTGCCAAATCGACCCGTATGACCTTCATCATAATCTTGGGTTACAGATGCCCTAACTTCTAACATCTCGCGAACCTCAGGAATTGATATAAGCGCAATCAGTGAGAAGGACGCACCGATAATGCTTATTAAACCAATCACTCCAATGCGGCGGCGCGTTTGCCGAGATTGCGTTGTGATATATGTTAAGAAAAACATTGCACTCACTGCAACAACACTGCCCCCCCATGATCCACGTGAAAAGGAAAGAAAAATTCCTGCCATGATAATGAACAAAGCGATTGCAGATAAAAAAGTGTTGCGTGTTCTTCCAATAAGAAGATTGAAAAGTAGATAAAGCGCACTGGGAGTTAGAAATGACCCAAAAACATTGGGGTCTTTAAACATCGCAGATGCACGGCCATAGCGTGTGAAACTCTCTCCAAGGCCAAAGATGTCAAAATATCCAATAATTCCTGTAAGTGCTGCGAAGATACAGCTTATAACATAAGCTCTTAAAACAAGTTGCAAGCGTTCGGCTGTTTTTTCAAAGAAAAACAGCGTGTAAAAGAGCGCCATAATCGCCAAATAAAACGATTGAAACATGAAGAGAACAGAATCAGGTTCACTAAAATAGGGAATAAGACCAATGAATCCGCCGATATTATAAAGCAGTAACGTTCCAATAAAAAAGACCATATAGCGGCTGAATGTGAGGCCAATCACAAGCCAGAGAAGCAGCGCTAACGGTGCGAGCACATCGTGCGGTGACGGTTCTATAAAAACAACCGATAGAAAGAAAATCACGAAAAACATCAGCACATAGCCAAGTTTTTCTAAAACAGGATAAGTGATTGTTTTTTGAGGCAAAAAAGCGAGTTGAAAACCGCGAAAAGTTGTCGTGTTGACCCGATAAAGTGGCTCAAAAATTGCCATTTGAACATTTAACCTTATGGGTTGTACTTATAATGCGAGAGCCAACATTTATTAAGCACTTTTAAGGCGACTAATAAGCGTTCTCAGTTTTCATCAGTGCAAAAGGTGTGACAACAAGAATATAGAAGTCAAGCAAGATTGACCAGTTTTCAATATAAAAGAGATCATGCTGCACGCGTTGTTGAATTTTTTCTTCTGTATCCGTCTCACCTCGCCATCCGTTGATCTGTGCCCAGCCTGTAATCCCTGGCTTAACTTTGTGACGCGCAAAATAACCATCGACAACGTGATCGTATAAGCGATTATCAGCTTTAGCATTCACCGCATGTGGGCGTGGTCCGACAAGGGATAAGTTGCCTTTAAAGACAACGTTGAAGAGTTGTGGTAACTCATCAAGCGATGTTTTCCGAATGAAACGTCCAACGCGGGTGACGCGTGGATCGTTTTTTGTGACCAGCTTATCTGCTTTAATATCCGACTGATCGGTGTACATTGAGCGGAATTTAAACACTTCAATTAGCTCATTATTAAAACCGTAGCGCTTTTGACGAAATAAAATAGACCCCTTGGAATCGAGCTTAATTGCAAGCGCCGTCAGCACCATAATAGGAGATAAAGCGATTAGCGCAAATAATCCTACAATCTTATCAAATAGCCATTTAAGGACAACGTCCCAGTCTGCCATCGGCTTGTCGAATACATCGAGAACAGGAATAGTCCCTAAATAAGAATATGTTTTAGGGCGCAGACGCAGCTTACTCGTATGTGCTGCAAGGCGAATGTCCACGGGCAAGACCCATAAACGTGATAGCATTTGCAGAATGCGACTTTCCGCCGAAATAGGCAGCGTAAAAACAACTAAATCAAGTTTAGTCAGGCGCGCGAATTCAACAAGATCATCTATTGTTCCGAGTTTAGGATATCCGGCAACCATATCAGGCGAACGATCATCATCACGCTCATCAAAGACACCACAAATCCGAATACCGGTATCTGGTTGCTCAGAAAGTGCACGAATAAAACTTTCCCCCGCTGCACCGCCTCCTACAATAGCGGTGCGTCGATCAAGGCGCCCAGCAAGCGTTAACTGACGTACAATCACGCTGATGATAGCGCGTCCAATGAGTAAGAGCACAGCCCCACTCACAAACCACGTCAATAACCAAATACGTGAAAAATGATCCCCTATTTTGGCAAAGAAAGCCGCGACAAGTGCGATCATGATCACGAGCGCCCAGCCACCAATAATCCGTAAGCTGTAACTAATAGGGGAACGTAGCGCTGTAACCTCGTAACATCCCAATGATTGAAAAATCATTAGATTAAGAACAGAAACGAGTGGAACTGCAATCAGATAAACTGCGCCTGCTTCAAAATTGTCACCAAGATAAAAATTATAAGCAAATGCACCAGCGCATAAAATGAGCACAAACTCTGTTAAACGCGATAAACTTGTTAGTAAAATAGGAGAGTAAGTCCTTTTCATTTGGACATGAACAAGACGCTCCGCAAGAGGAGATAATTTACGCGCAGATCTTGATGAAGCACGACTAGAGCTCTCAGCGTTTAGTTGCCCCTCCGCTTTCATCATCGCGCGAATATCAAAAGAGCACATGTTACGGATCCCCCATAGCTCTAAAAATGCTATGGATACATCAAAACATAAAAATTTGACTTAATGTTGCGTGCGTGAAAGGTATATTGAAGCCATTCTGTCAAAAAATATCTGTGCAATATGTTACACATCGACCCGCGCTGAGAGGGCATTATCTTGAATAAACTCGCGGCGCGGCTCAACAACATCGCCCATGAGCTTCACGAAAAGATCATCTGCCTCATCCACTTCCTTGACCTTAACCTGAAGGAGGGAGCGAACATTACGATCAAGTGTTGTTTCCCATAATTGATCGGGGTTCATCTCGCCCAGGCCCTTATAGCGTTGGAGCTGGATGCTTTTACGCCCATATGTCGTAAGAACATCAAAAAGTGAGATAGGACCATAAATGGGTGTTTCTTCACCCTTGCGGATCAGGATTGAAGGTTCCGAATATACCTCTTGTAAAGATGTAATATGCTCATTGAGTTTGCGCGCTTCTTGAGATGCAAGCAATGCTTCATCAATAAGGGCAACTTGCTTGACACCGCGCACGGTGCGCACCATTCGATAACCTTTATCGGTCACTTCGCCTTGCCAGCCGCGTTCTGTATCTTCTGAAATCGCATCAAGACGCACTGCAAGACGCTGTGCCTTGGCAAGCTCTGATGACGCTTCAACAGGATGTAGTGCACCTGCAATCGCACCTTGTTCTACTACAGCACGATCATAACGCGAATGCAGCCCATTGATGATATTACGAACTGTACGTGCTTCTTCAATCAAGAACTTTAAATCCGCACCCGCACGCTCTTCTCCAGATGCAAGGCGTAAAAGTGTGCCATCTAAACCGCCATCAATCAAATAATCTTCGAGTGCACGTTCATCTTTTAAATACAATGATGATTTGCCCCGTGCTGCTTTATAAAGTGGAGGTTGCGCGATATAAAGATGACCACGATCAATGACTTCTGGCATTTGTCTAAAGAAAAATGTCAGCAGTAGTGTGCGAATATGTGAGCCGTCAACGTCAGCATCGGTCATGATAATAATTTTATGATAACGCAGCTTTTCAATATTAAATTCTTCACGCCCAATCCCTGTACCGAGCGCGGTGATTAACGTGCCGATCTCCTGACTTGAGAGCATTTTATCAAAGCGTGCACGCTCGACATTGAGAATTTTACCGCGCAAAGGCAGAACCGCTTGATACTCACGATTACGTCCTTGCTTAGCCGAGCCACCAGCTGAGTCACCCTCTACAATAAAGAGTTCAGATTTTGCCGGATCGCGCTCTTGGCAATCCGCTAATTTTCCAGGGAGCGAAGCAATATCAAGCGCTCCTTTGCGACGGGTGAGCTCGCGTGCCTTACGCGCTGCTTCGCGCGCCGCCGCAGCTTCAACCACCTTGCCAATTAGAATTTTTGCGTCGCTAGGATGCTCTTCAAGCCATGTGCTGAGTGCTTCATTGAGCACATTTTCAACGACAGGTCGTACTTCAGAAGAGACAAGTTTGTCTTTTGTTTGGCTGGAGAATTTCGGATCAGGCACTTTAACGGAGATAATTGCTGTCAATCCCTCACGACAATCATCTCCCGTAAGCGATACCTTTTCTCTTTTGAGAATACCGGAGTTTTCCGCGTAACCCGTCACTTGCCGTGTGAGTGCGCCGCGAAATCCTGCAAGGTGCGTACCGCCATCGCGCTGGGGTATATTATTGGTAAAACACAACACATTTTCATGATAACTGTCATTCCACCATAGAGCGACTTCAACGGTAATCGCATCTTTTTCCACCTTGATGACAATCGGTTTGCTCACAAGAGGAGATTTGGCGCGATCAAGATAACGGACAAACGCTTCCAAGCCGCCATCATAAATCAATTCTTCGCGTTTAATTTCAGCATGGCGTTTATCTGTGAGAATAATCCGCACACCTGAATTCAAAAACGCGAGTTCGCGCAAACGATGTTCTAACGTTTTATAGTCAAATTCCACCATCGTGAATGTTGCGGGTGAAGGGAAAAACGTCACTTCCGTGCCCTTGCGTCCTGCACCATCGCCAACAATGACGAGCGGAGATACTGCAACACCATCACGGAATTCCATGAAGTGCTCTTTCCCGCCGCGCCAGATGCGCAGTTTAAGCCAAGTTGAAAGCGCATTGACGACCGAAACACCTACGCCGTGTAGTCCCCCAGAGACTTTATAGGAATTTTGATCAAATTTTCCGCCCGCATGAAGTTGCGTCATAATCACTTCAGCCGCAGATACGCCTTCTTCAGTGTGAATATCTGTTGGAATACCGCGCCCGTTATCAGTGACAGTCACAGAGCCCTCGGCATTGAGCGTCACGGTCACTTCTGTAGCATGGCCGGCAAGAGCTTCGTCGATGGCATTATCTACAACTTCGTAAACCATGTGATGCAGACCCGAGCCGTCATCGGTGTCCCCAATATACATCCCTGGGCGCTTGCGCACCGCATCAAGACCTTTAAGAACTTTAATTGAATCTGCGCCATATTCGGCCTCTAGGTGCGCTGTACGAGCCGCTTCACCCATCTCGCCACTCCCAACTATTTCCTGCATTTTTATTCCGATTCGCGTTACTATCAAACACTAGAGCATGTTACTTAAAAGTGGAAACGGTTTTGCAACCCATCATGTCCATGCCAAAACATTACAGCGTATTTTGTGGCGTTAAAATTTTTAATCATGGGTTCAAAACATTTCAATCGTGCTTGATGCACTATGTAAACCACTTCAAAAATTTGAATCGATTCCTGAAACACGTGAAAGATTATGATGCCCCTTCATATTGTTAAATTCTGTGTTGGCATTTCTTCGATTGCAGAGCTTGAAGCACGTATTGCCACTTTAATGCACATCAAAGCAGCGCAAGGGTTAGCTCAAGAACATATACACACCACACGTATGGTTCCAAAACGCAAAGATGAACTGCTTGATCATGGGTCGATGTATTGGGTGATTAAAGGGCATATCGCATGCCGTCAAAATTTGCTTGATATTCGCATCGATCAGGATGAACAGGGCAAATCCTATGCAGGTTTGGTTTTGGAACCTGTTGTTGTGCCTGTACGCACTGTACCACGTCGCCCGTTTCAGGGATGGCGTTATCTCAATGCCCAAGATGCCCCACCCGATATCACCGCTTTGCAAATGGGCGATACGCCCATGCCAGAAGCGATGCAGCGTGATTTGATAGCATTAGGGCTGCTGTAAGCACAATATTCACGTTGAGTGACAAGAATTTCCCACTTTAAACATCGCGTGTTTATGCGCTTGAGAAAACAGTTGCAGATCAATTTCAATTCTTATAGGAAGAAAATGTTATGTTATAACATAAAATGGATATACTATGACGCAACAACTTCATGCCGATGTTTCTAACAATAATGTTGAGGCTAAAAAGCTCCCCGTCACAGTGCTTTCTGGATTTTTGGGGGCGGGCAAGACAACGGTTCTCAATCACATTCTCAACAACCGTGAGGGGCAAAAAGTCGCGGTGATTGTCAACGATATGTCCGAAGTCAACATCGACGCGGATCTTATTCGTGCAGGCGATGCGAACCTTTCGCGCACTGATGAAAAGCTTGTTGAACTCACCAATGGGTGTATTTGCTGCACACTGCGTGATGATCTTCTGGCTGAGGTCAAGCGTATCGCGCAAGATAATCGCTTTGATTATCTTCTCATTGAAGGGACAGGCATTGCAGAGCCGCTTCCGATCGCTGCAACCTTCGATTTTCGGGATGAGGACGATTTTTCTTTAGGGGATTATGCCCGTCTTGATACGATGGTGACGGTGGTTGATGCCGTGAATTTGCTCAAAGATTTTGGTTCAACAGATTTTTTAAGTGATCGGGGTGAAACAGCGGGTGAAGATGATGAGCGCACGCTTGTTGATCTTCTCGTTGATCAAATTGAATTTGCCGATGTTATTATTCTCAATAAAATTTCAACGGCTACATCTGAGCAAAAAGATCTGGCACTCAAAGTTATTTGCGGCCTTAACCCGCAAGCAAAAGTCATTGAAGCCGATTATGGCCGCGTATCCGTCAAGGATGTGCTCAACACGAAACTATTTGACTTTGAAAAAGCGCATCAACATCCGCTCTGGTATCAAGAGCTGTATGGTTTTAAAGACCACGTGCCAGAGACTGAAGAATATGGTATTTCATCGTTCGTTTATCGCGCCCGTCGCCCATTTCATCCGCAAAAATTCAACGCATTTTTACAAAAAACATGGCTTGGCCTCATTCGCGCCAAGGGGCATTTTTGGCTTGCCACACGCCCCGATTGGGTCGGAGAAATGTCGCTCGCAGGCGCATTGTGCAAAACCGAGGCGATGGGTCTATGGTGTGGTGCGATTCCCAAATCACGCTGGCCAGACAGTCAAGAATGGCAAGATCTGATGGACAAGCACTGGCATCCTATCTGGCAAGATCGCCGTCAGGAAATGGTGTTCATTGGCTCTGGCATGGATCAAGAGGCGATGACAAAAGCGCTTGATGCCTGTCTTGTTGGCAACGATGAGAAAGACATCTTCGAGCCAATGGATTGGCGACATCTTCCAGACCCGTTCCCCATCTGGAAACGCGCTGAGGCGGCTTAAAAAGCGCGCATAACTTTTGACCGCTTCATCTCTGACCTTGCTCTAAATCTGCCATCTTACTATATTTCAATAACGCGGCTTGAGTAAAAGTTGCATGAGGTGGTTGATGAATTATTTTCGCACGGGAATGTTGCTTGCCGCAATGACGGCATTGTTTGGCGTGATTGGTTTTCTGATTGGCGGCAAGGGCGGGATGATGATTGCCCTTCTTTTTGCGGCGGGAACCAATCTCTTCGCCTACTGGAACTCGGATAGGCTTGCGCTCAATGCGCACAACGCCCGTGAAGTGACAGAGACAGACGCGCCCGAATTTGTCCGCATGGTGAAAGAACTCGCGCTGCGTGCGCAAATGCCAATGCCCCGTGTGTATATTATGGATGAAGCGCAGCCTAATGCCTTTGCCACGGGGCGTAATCCTGAAAATGCGGCTGTGGCCGCAACCACGGGTCTCATGCAGATGCTCACCAAAGAAGAGCTTGCGGGTGTGATGGCGCATGAATTGGCGCATATCAAACACCATGACACCTTAACGATGACGATAACGGCAACGCTAGCGGGGGCTATTTCTGCTATCGCCACGTGGGGATCGTTTTTTGGCGGGGGATCAGATGAAAAACGGAGCATGATTGTTTCGATTCTGATCGCAATTGTTGCTCCCCTTGCCGCGATGGTGATTCAAATGGCGATTAGCCGCTCACGGGAATATGAGGCGGATCGCGTAGGAGGGGAAATATGCGGCAACCCTGCTTGGCTTGCCTCGGCTTTAGAAAAAATCTCGCAAGGTGTTGCGCATATTCCCAATGAAAGCGCGGAACATCATCCCGCGACCTCACATTTATTTATTCTCAATCCGTTGCATGTCGGGGGGATGCAGGCGCTGTTTTCAACCCACCCTGACCCGCAAGAGAGGATAGGGTTGTTGATGGATCAGGCGCGCGCGAAGGGTCAATATTATTCAACCTCTGGTTCAGATCGTGCTTTTGGCTCAGGCTTTGATCGGGTTGAGTCGTATGATGATGAAGATCGTTATGAAAGGCGTGATTCATATGAGCGTGTAACAACCACAAGTTCAACGCAAGGCCCTTGGGGGCGGCGCACCACTGCTTCTCATGATGATGAACCCTCATCAGACAGGCTTGGCCCGTGGGGACGCAAACGGTGAACAAACCGCATCAAACGCTCCAAAACAGAACTGACTTCCATAAAAATAAGCGTGATCCGGCGGGGTTAAGTGTGCGGCGCTTGGTTATTGAAACCATCGCTCACGTTTTAAAATCACGACAAGGACTTGATGAAGCGTTTGAGCTTTTACTTCCTCCCAGTGGTTTAGAAGGACGCGATATTGGCCTTGCTAAAGCGATTGCACAAACCAGTTTTCGCTACAAAGGCTCACTTGAAGCACTTATTGAACAGTGTTGTGATGATGGTTTGCCTGCCAAATCTGGATCATTAAGGCACATTTTAATCACCGCTGCAGCGCAAATTCTGCATATGGATGTCGCAGATCACGCGGCAGTTGATCTAGCTGTGACATTGACGCGTGAAGACAATCGCAGCGCCCCATATCATGCGCTTGTCAATGCGGTTTTAAGACGTATTGCACGAGAAAAAGACGCCATATTAAGCGAAAATCAAACGATTGGTGAGGATACACCCGAATGGCTTTTGAAGCGTTGGATCAAAGCATATGGCCAAGAGGTTGCACACGCATTAGCACAAGCGCACCATCAGCTTCCTTCACTCGACATGACCATCAAAGACAGCCCTGACATATGGGCCAAGCGTTTAAATGGTGTTGTCTTGCCCAACGGTTCAATCCGTTTATTAAGTCGCGATACACCTATTCCAGACCTTGAGGGTTTTCATGAGGGCGCTTGGTGGGTGCAGGATGTGGGGGCAAGTTTTGCCGCGCAGCTTCTTAAGCCACAAGCGGGAGAGCGTATTCTGGATTTATGTGCGGCTCCTGGTGGAAAAACTGCGCAACTTGCTGCGGCGGGAGCGCTTGTAACAGCGCTTGATCGCTCAGAAAAACGTTTAAAACGATTATCTGAAAACATGGCGCGTTTGAACCTTAATGTGACTGTCGTTGTCGCAGATGGCATGACGTACAGTGCTGAGCCTTTTGATGCGGTGCTGCTTGATGCACCCTGTTCCGCAACGGGTACGCTTCGCCGACATCCTGAAGTGGCATGGGTGCGCATAAAAGAGGATATTCTCAAACTTGCTCAAACACAAAGTCGTTTACTCGATCAAGCAGCTAAACTTGTGAAACTCGGTGGAAGGCTCGTGTATTGCACCTGTTCACTTGAGCCAGAAGAGGGCATTGATCAGATCAACGCTTTCCTCAATCGCAACAAAGACTTTCGCCGTGAAATTATAACAAAAAACGAGCTATTTGGATTTGAACACGCTATCACAGAGCAAGGGGATGTGCGCACACTGCCCTGTTTGTCATTAGCAGATCAAGAAAGTGAAAAATCTTCTACATTCAATGGCATGGATGGATTCTTTATAGCTAGACTTAAACGAATCATGTAGCCTTCCATGGATAGTTTTTAACCTAATCATTCAACTCATTATCTTTGCACCTTTAATCATCAATGCATATGTGATGGAATCAGTGAGTGCTTCGAACGATGCATCAATAATATTGGGTGAGACCCCAACAGTTGTCCACGTCATGGGATGATCCGCCTCAGAAGTATGATCGCCTGTTTCGATCAGCACTCTCGTTACTGCGTCTGATCCACCTTGAAAAATACGCACCTTATAATCTAAAAGTTCAAGCCCTGAAATCAAGCTCTGATACGGCCCTAAATCTTTACGCAGCGCGCGATCAAGAGCATTCACTGGGCCATTTCCTTCAGCAGCAGACATAAAAACATCATCACCCACGCGCACTTTGACTGTTGCTTCGGCAAAAGTGGCAAGCTCCCCTAGTGCATTGAAACGTCTTTCAATATTGACGCTAAAGCGCTCAACATCAAAAAACTGTGGTACATCTCCCAAAACGCGTCTTACCAGAAGATAAAACGAAGCATCCGCCCCTTCAAAAGCGTAGCCTTGCGCTTCTTTGGCTTTGACCTGATTCAATACCCTCGTTAATCGTGGATCATCTTTGTCAAGGATGATCCCTAAACGCTCAAGCTCAGCACGAATATTAGATTTTCCTGCTTGATCAGAAACTAAAAGCCGACGCGCATTCCCTACAGTTTCTGGTGAAATATGTTCATACGTTCGAGGGTCTTTCATCACGGCTGATGCATGAATGCCAGCCTTTGTCACAAAAGCAGACGCTCCCACAAAAGGGGCATGGCGATGAGGCGAACGATTGAGAATTTCATCCAATGCGCGTGAGACGAAAGTAAGTTGTGCAAGTTGTGTATCGTCAAGTCCGATAGCATAACGCTTGTTGTAGTGCTCTTTGAGAGCCAGTGTCCCAATGAGTGTGACAAGATTAGCATTTCCGCACCGCTCACCTAGACCATTGAGCGTACCTTGAATTTGACGCGCACCCGCTTCAACAGCCGCGAGTGAATTAGCCACTGCGCAACCGCAATCATCATGCGCATGAATGCCTAAATGGTCAGAGGGAATATGTTCTGCCGTTGAACGAACAATCGCTTTGACCTCATCGGGCAATGTGCCCCCATTAGTGTCGCATAAGACGATCCAACGCGCTCCCGCTTCATAAGCCGTGCTTGCGCAACGCAATGCATATGCGCGATTGGCTTTAAACCCATCGAAAAAGTGTTCGCAATCGACCATCACTTCGCGTCCCGCTGCCACAGCACGCGTCACACTTGCTTTGAGCGAAGCTAAATGATCTTCTAAGGTCGCTTCTAATGCAACATGAACATGATAATCCCACGTTTTTACAACAAAAACGATTGCATCCGCCTTCGCGTGTAAAAGCGCATTTATGCCATGATCATTATCAATCGCGTGTTTAGAACGCGCAATCATGCCGAAGGCGGCAAATCGCGCTTTTGTCGTGCGTTTTTTTTCAAATAAAGTCGTATCAACGGGATTGGCTCCTGGATAACCACCTTCAATGTAATCAAGGTTTAATCGCTCAAGCAGAGTGATAATCGCTTTTTTATCATCAATACCCCTCACATTTGAAGAGTTGGAGCCTGAAGTATTTTGAAGTTATCGGAGAGGCGATCAACCCATAATCGTGCTTTTTGCGGAAAAGTGGTATTCAGGAAGCCAAGGATGGCCTTCACGAAGTC